>NZ_CP045393.1:1613505-1936206 GCF_009363655.1 Roseovarius sp. THAF27 | reverse complement strand
TAGATGATCTTCACGTAGTTGCGGGTTTCCTTGTAGGGCGGAATCCCCTTGTATTTCTCGACCGCCTTCGGCCCCGCATTGTAGGCCGCCAGCGCCAGCCGCCAGGACTTGAAGGTGCGGTACTGTTCCGCCAGGTACCGCGCCCCGCCATCGAGGTTCTGGTGCGGGTCATTGGGATCGACCCCCAGATAGTTCGCCGTGCCGGGCATCAGCTGCGCCAGCCCGATGGCACCCTTGTGCGACACGGCGCGCGGGTTCCAGCCCGATTCCTGCTGCACCAGCCGCAGGAACAGGTTTTCCGGAATCCCGTGGCGGCGCGCCGAATCCTTGGCGACGTTCAGGTATTGTCCCTTGTACTTGCCGCTGTATCCCACGGCGGGGGCCGCGTCGTCCCATTTGCTGGGCGTGTGAACCTTCTGCGGCTGCAGACGGATCGAAGCGTTGTATTGCTGCTTGGCCCGGGTATCCAGCACCCGCGTCTGCGAGCTGAACACCCGCTGTTTGCCCTTGGTCGAGAGAATATCCGCCGTGGCCGCCATCGGCCATGCCAGTGACGCGCAGGTCACTGCAATCGCGAGCTTCCGCATTCTGGTTACCGTCCCTTGCTGTCCCACTACGATCCTCCGGTGCCTTGTGTCCCAGGGCCCGGTTCGAACCGTCTCGGTGCGCACTATACCGAACTCGGCTCAAATTGCCAGACTTGCGCTCCGCATTCCTGTCCGGCACCGCCCGCCTTGGAACTTCCCTGAATTTTAGCCTTTTCTTCATGCCTTCGGGGTGATGTAAGGTGAACGTTAACCAAGAGACCGCAGCAGGAGGGCGCCATGGCCGGTTCCGTCAACAAAGTCATTCTCATCGGAAACCTGGGGCGCGACCCCGAAGTGCGCACGTTCCAGAACGGCGGCAAGGTGTGCAACCTGCGCATCGCCACGTCCGAGAACTGGAAGGACCGCAACACTGGCGAACGGCGCGAACGCACCGAATGGCACACCGTGGCGATCTTCAACGAGGCGCTCGTGCGCCTGGCCGAGCAATACCTGAAAAAAGGCTCCAAGGTCTATATCGAGGGCAAGCTGGAAACCCGCAAATGGCAGGACCAGTCCGGCCAGGACCGCTATTCGACCGAGGTCGTGCTGCGCCCCTATGCCGGCGAGATGACCTTCCTCGACGGCCGTGACAGCGGCGGCGGTGGTGGTGGCGGCTATGGCGGCGGCAGCGGCGGTGGCTATGACCAGGATTACGGCGGCGGGCCGTCCGGCCCGTCCGACCAGGGCCGCTCGCAACCCTCGCCCTCGCGCGACTACGACGACGAAATTCCGTTCTGATCGGGGGCTGACCGATGCTGTCCTCTCTCTCACCCGAGGGACAGGCCTTGGTCACCGTCATCACCTGCCTGGCGGTGGCCTATTTCATGCTCTACCCCGCCCTGCGTCCGCGCCACGCGTCGCGCATGGCGCTCTACGACGTTGGCGTGACGGGCATGATGCTACTGATCAACAGCTGGCTCTTCTGGGGCACCGGAACCCGCTTTTCGCTCTGGCTGTTCGATACCAACTGGGCCGTCTTCACCATCGTCACCGCACTGATCATCGAGACGCCGCTGATGCTGTGGTACGTTCGCCGCCACGGCATGAACTGGGACTGATCCGCTACCGGATCCACTCGATGACACTCAGCACCACGAAGACCGGTACTGACAAGGCCACCGCCACCAGCCACGCGGCATAGGCCGTGGGCCGCACGCTGGGCGCCGTCACGCCGCGCACCGACATTGTCTTCTTCGCCATGACCGGGATTAACCATGATTTAGGTTATCATCGCCTTAATGGCGGCCATGTCTCTGACCTGGACCCTTCGCGACACCGCCCCCGATCCGCCCGACGCTTGCGCGCTGCACCAGCACCCGCGCTACGGCGCCGCCATGCGGGCCATCGGGGCCGATGTCGGCTGGTACGCGCTGACCCGTGGTGCGCGCACGCTTGGCACCGCGCAGATCCTGCGCCGCCGCCTTGGCCCATCGCGCCTGACATGGCTGCCGCGCGGGCCGGTGCTGGCCCCCGGCACCGACCCAGGCGCGGCCCTGCTGCCCCTGCCCGGCCCCTCCGTTGTTCAGCCTGACACGCCAAGAACCGCCCGCCTCTACCGCTCACACGGCTACCGCGCCCTGCTCACCCCGGCCCACATCGCCGAGCTGGACCTCACGCCGGATCCCGGGACCCTCTTCGCCGGCCTGCACGGCAAATGGCGCAACCGCCTGCGCGCCGCGCAATCCGGCCCCTTGCGCACGCATGACCGCCCGTTCGATCCCGACCGCGACGCCGACCTGCTGACCCTCGACCGGCACCAGCAGCGCACCCGTGGCTACCGCGCCCTGCCGCCGGGGTTCACCTGCGCCTTCGCCGCCACCCACCGGCAGGCCACGCGACTATTCACCGCCCATGACCGCGCCGGAATGCTGGCCTACCTGCTCTTTCTTATGCACGGCGACGTTGCCACCTACCACATCGGCTGGGCCGCCCCCGCCGCGCGCAAGGCTCATGCCCACACTCTGCTGATGTGGCAGGCCATCACGCATCTGCACCAGCGCGGGTTTACCCGGCTCGATCTCGGTCCCATCGACACCGAGGCCGCCCCCGGCCTCGCCCGTTTCAAGCTGGGCACGGGTGCGGTCGCCCGCCCGCTTGGTCCAACACTCCTGCGGCTTTTGCCGCACCGCGGCGCCACCATCGCCGCGTAACACCTTTTTCCCTCTGGCAATTGACGCGCAAAGCCCTTAGGGCCACCACCAAACCACCAAGGATACCCCAATGGACCTGCGCAATATCGCAATCATCGCCCACGTCGACCACGGCAAGACCACCCTCGTGGACGAGCTTCTGAAGCAGTCGGGCGCCTTCCGCGCCGGACAGGCCGTGGCCGAACGCGCGATGGACAGCAACGACCTGGAGCGCGAGCGCGGCATCACCATCCTGGCCAAGGCCACATCGGTCGAGTGGAAAAAGACCCGCATCAACATCGTCGACACCCCCGGCCACGCCGATTTCGGCGGCGAGGTCGAGCGTATTCTCAGCATGGTCGACGGCGTGGTCCTGCTGGTCGACGCCGCCGAAGGCCCGATGCCCCAGACCAAGTTCGTCACCTCCAAGGCGCTGGCCTTGGGCCTGCGCCCCATCGTGGTTCTGAACAAGGTCGACAAGCCCGATGCCGAGCCCGACCGCGCGCTCGATGAATGCTTCGACCTCTTCGCCGCGCTGGATGCCGACGAGGATCAGCTCGATTTCCCGCATATGTACGCCTCCGGTCGTTCCGGCTGGGCCGATCACGACCTCGATGGCCCGCGCAAGGACCTCTCGGCGCTCTTCGACCTGATCGTCAACCACGTGCCCGCGCCCAAGCAGGTCAAGCAGGCCGACGACGATTTCCGCATGTTGGCCGTCACCCTTGGTGCCGATCCCTTCGTCGGCCGCCTGCTGACCGGCCGCGTCGAATCGGGCCGGCTCAAGGTCGGTGCGACGGTGCAGGCGCTCAGCCGCATTGGCCAGAAGATCGAGCAATTCCGCGTGACCAAGATCCAGGCCTTCCGCGGCCTTACGCTTCAGGACATCGACGAGGCGACGGCGGGCGATATCGTCAGCCTTGCAGGCATGTCCAAGGCCACCGTGGCCGACACGATCTGCGCGCTGGCGGTCGAGGAACCGCTGTCGGCCCAGCCCATCGACCCGCCCACCATCTCGGTCACCTTTGGCATCAACGACAGCCCGCTTGCGGGCCGCGACGGCAAGAAGGTGCAGTCCCGCGTGATCCGCGAACGTCTGATGAAAGAGGCCGAAACCAACGTCGCCATCAAGGTCACCGACACGCCCGGCGGCGAGGCGTTCGACGTGGCGGGCCGCGGCGAATTGCAGATGGGCGTTCTGATCGAGAACATGCGCCGCGAAGGTTTCGAGCTTTCCATCTCGCGCCCCCGCGTCCTGATGCGCGAAGGCGAGAACGGCGAACAGCTTGAACCAATCGAGGAAGTCACCATCGACGTCGACGACGACCATTCCGGTGCGGTGATCGAGAAACTGACCGGCCCCCGCAAGGGCGAGATGACCGAGATGAAACCCGCCGGCGCCGGCAAGACCCGTATCATCGCGTTGGTCCCTTCGCGCGGCCTCATCGGCTATCACGGCGAATTCCTCACCGACACGCGCGGCACCGGCGTGCTGAACCGCGTCTTCCATTCCTGGGCGCCGCACAAGGGCGCCATCCCCGGCCGCCGCGCCGGTGTGCTGATCTCGATGGAATCGGGCGAGGCCGTGGCCTATGCGCTCTGGAACCTCGAGGATCGCGGCCGCATGTTCATCGGCCCGCAGGAAAAGATCTATCAGGGCATGATCATCGGCGAGCACAGCCGCGAGAACGACCTGGAAGTGAACCCGCTGAAAGGCAAGAAACTGACCAACGTGCGCGCGTCGGGCACCGACGAGGCCGTGCGCCTGACGCCGCATGTCCAGATGTCGCTGGAGGAGGCCATCGCCTATATCGACGACGACGAGCTGGTCGAGGTCACGCCCAACGCGCTGCGCCTGCGCAAGCGCCACCTCGACCCGCACGAGCGCAAGCGCGCCGCCAAGACCGCTTAAACTGTGGCCGATAAACCCCTTAAACTGACCCGCGCTGACTGGGCTAAAGATGCCAACAGTTGGACGGGTCATTTCGAAGGCAAGGATCTCGGCACCGATATCACCGTTCTTTTTGTAGAGTTCGAAGAAACGGGCAAGGGCCCGCCCCTGCATACGCACCCGTATGACGAGGTGTTCATCCTCCGCGAAGGCCGCGCCCGCTATACCATCGGCGACGACGTGATCGAGGCCGAGGCGGGCGATGTCCTGCGCGCGCCCGCCGAGGTGCCGCACAAATTCGTCAATCTCGGTCCCGGCCGGTTGGTGTCGACCGATATCCATCTGTCTCCGGAATGGATTCAGACCGATCTTGAATGAAACGTCAGGGCGAGACTGCGATCCGCCCGACAACCTCCAGCCCGTCATCCGTGCGCCGGGTCACGATAATCTCGCCCGAGGTGGTGCCGGTGCCGCTCAGTTCCGACACATTCACTTGGTGCGTCACCAGTAAAAGCCGCGCATCTTCGGGCGTCTTGGCGATCCGGGCCATGACTTCCGCCGCCTGTCCTTCGGGATCACCCTGCCCCGCGAAATGCGAGTTGAGCGCGGGGAATTCCTCGGGCGTGCCCATATCGAGAAGCTCTGCCGTATCGACGCAGCGGCACCATTGGCTGGTCCATACGGCATCGAACTGAATACCCGCTTCGCGCATCGCAGTGCCGATCTGCCGGGCCTGCTCGCGACCCCGTTCGTCCAGCACCCTTTGCGTGCTGCAATCCTCCAGATCGAAATTCGCCGGATCGCCGACGCCGGGCGCCAGTGCATGGCGCATCAAGGCCACCGTGCCCGGCTCCTTCAACAGGCTCCAGTCCTGCGCAGCCACGGCCCCCGGCAGGATCAGAATCAGGATCAGGGAAATCAGTCGCATCGGCACCTCCGTTCAGATCGAAGGAAATTCTAGGCCGTGCCGTTGTCGGTTCCAGCCCGTGCGACGCTATCGCCCACCGCGATCCGCCCCGGTTCCAACACCCGCGCACACCACCCACCATGCCCGCGCATGGCGTTATACCCGCCGTGCCCAAGTGCCGTTTCCATCCGCGAACAGGGCGCACAAGGCGCGGTGACCTCGATCACGGCCTTGCCGATCCGAACGGGATGATTGCGCAAGGCGGTCAGGTTGATGCCAGAGACCACCACGTTGCGCCGCAACAACTCGGGCGGTACTTCGCTGATCCCGGCCAGCGCCGCGATCACCTGTAGATGCTCCGCCTGGATCAGCGTCAACGCGCGTTTCCCGGCCCGTGCATGGTCTCCGTCAAGGCCCGCCTCACCCAGATCCGCCACCTCGACGCTCACCGGATCGGCCAATCGCTCCGGCCGCAGCCCGATCCACGCCACCCGGCCCTCGCCCGCGTGCCGCGCCATGATTTCGGCCAGTCGGCCCTGCACTATTCCGAGGTTTCCACGATCACCAGATCACGTTCGGACGCGTTCCGCGCATGGTCCAGCGCCTCTTGATAGGCGTCCGAGCGATAGCACTCCTCCGCCGCCTCCAGCGAGGGGAACTTGGCCACCACGTTGCGCGCCCGGTCGTTGCCTTCCAGCTGCACGTACCGCGCGCCGCGGGCGATGAAATGCCCGCCATGCGCCTCGATCGCCGGACCGGCCAGCTTGGCATAGCGGCCATAGGCCTCCTCGTCGGTCACGGTCACATGGGCAATCCAGAGTGCCGGCATGTCTTTAACTCCTCAAACTCCGTCCACGATGACGATATCGCGCTCGCTCGACGAGGTCGCCATGGGCAGGATGCGCTGATACGCCTCCGAATTGTACCAGTCCAGCGCCGCCTGGTGGTCGGGGAACTCGATGATCACGTGCCGGTCCGGGCTGATCCCCTCGACCTGCGTCTGGGTGCCGCCCTTGGCCAGGAACCGACCGCCGAAGGCCTCGGCCAGCGCCACGGTCTGGCTGGCATAGGCCTTGTAATCCTCGGGATCAGTCACGTTGATCCGCGCAATCAGGTAGGCCGCCATGTCGTTCCCCTTCTCACGCGAGCCTCAGCCCTGCAACACCTGTTCCGCCGCCGCGATGGCGGCTTCGGCGTTGTCGGTGCTCGCCGCCCCGCCCTGCGCCATGTCGGGTCGGCCTCCGCCGCCCTTGCCGCCCAGCTCCGCCACGGCGGCCCGGACAAGATCGACCGCCGACAGGGTGTCGGTCAAGTCCTTCGTCACGCCCGCGGCCACGGCAGCCTTGCCATCGGCATCGGCAATCAGCAGCACCGCGCCCGAGCCGATCCGCGTCTTCATCTCATCCATCAGCGGCGGCAGGTCGCGTCCCGACACGCCAGACAACACTTGGGCCAGGAACTTCACGCCGTTCACGTCCTTGGCCTCGGGGCCAGACGTGCCACCGCCGCCCATGGCCAGCTCGCGCTTCAGCTGCGTCACCTCGTTGGCCAGCGCCTTGCGCTCGTCCATCAGAGCGCGCACACGGTCCAGCACGTCGCCCGGCTGCGCCTTCAACTCCGACGCAAGTGCCGCCATGCGGTGATCCTGCTCGCTGAGGTACCGGAAGGCCTCCGGCCCGGTCAGCGCCTCGATCCGGCGCACGCCGGAACTGGACGCGCCTTCCCCCACCATGACAAAGAGGCCGATATCGCCAGTCTGCCGCACATGGGTGCCGCCGCACAGCTCGATGGAATAGGTCTGCCCGTCCAGCCCCTTGGCCGAGCCATCCTCGGACCCCATCGAGACCACGCGCACCTCGTCGCCGTATTTCTCGCCGAACAGCGCCTGCGCCCCGATCTCCCGCGCATCATCGGGCGTCATGATCCGGGTTTCGACCTTGCCGTTCTGGCGGATGAAGGCGTTGACCTCTTCCTCGACCTGGCGGATCTCCTCCAGCGTCAGCCCCTTGCCATGGCTGAAATCGAACCGCAGCCGGTCGGGCGCATTCAGGCTCCCGCGCTGCGCCACGTGATCGCCCAACGCCTTGCGCAACGCCTCGTGCAGCAGGTGCGTGGCCGAATGGTTCGACCGGATCGCGGTGCGGCGGACATGGTCCACCTCCAGCTTCACCGGGTCGCCCGGACTAAGCGTGCCGCCCTCCTCGAACGTTACGAAATGCGCTGACAGGCCGCCAGCGCGCTTCTGCACGTCACTTACCCGTCCCGAAAATTTTAGGATGCCGTTTGCGAAGCTACGCACGAAGCCATGGTCTGCCACCTGACCGCCCGCCTCGGCGTAGAACGGCGTCTGGTTAAAAACGACCCAAGCCTTGGGATAGTTATGGTTTAAGCTATTTGAAAGTTCGCCATCCACGACGATCGCCTGCACCACGCCCTCGGCGGTTTCGGTGTCGTACCCCAGGAAATCCGTGGCACTGTGTTTCTCGGCCAGATCGAACCAAACGGTCGCGTCGGCCGCCTCGCCACTGCCGGACCATGCCGCGCGGGCCTTGTCCTTCTGCTCTTCCATCGCCGCATCGAATCCGGCCACATCCACCTCGCGGCCCTTCTCGCGCAGCGCATCCTGCGTCAGGTCCAGCGGAAAGCCGTAGGTGTCATAGAGCTTGAACGCCGCCTCGCCCGGCAGCGCCGCGCCATCGCCCAGCTTGCCCAACTCGTCGTCCAAGAGGCGCAGACCCCGGTCCAGCGTCTGCTTGAACCGCTTTTCCTCCAGTTCCAGCGTTTCCTCGATCAGCGGCTGCGCCCGGCCCAACTCGGGGAAGGCCTGGCCCATCAGCCCGACCAGATTGGACACCAGCCGGTACATCACCGGGTCCTGCGCGCCCAAGAGATGCGCGTGCCGCATCGCCCGCCGCATGATCCGGCGGAGCACATAGCCGCGCCCCTCGTTCGACGGCATCACCCCGTCTGCAATCAGGAACGACGTCGAGCGCAAATGGTCCGCGATCACCCGGTGATGCACGTTGCCGGGCCCGTCCGGCGCCCCATCCGTCACATGCGCGCTCGCCTCGATCAGGCTGCGCATCAGGTCGGTGTCGTAATTGTCGTGCTTGCCCTGCAACAGCGCACCGATCCGCTCCAGCCCCATGCCGGTGTCGATCGACTGCATGTCCAGATCCACCTGGCTGCCATCCTCGAACCGCTCGTTCTGCATGAAGACGAGGTTCCATATCTCGATGAACCGGTCGCCATCCTCCTCCGGGCTGCCCGGAGGGCCGCCCCAGATCTCGGGCCCGTGGTCATAGAAGATCTCGGTGCACGGCCCACAGGGGCCTGTCGCGCCCATCGACCAGAAATTGTCATCCGTGGCGATGCGAATGATCCGGTCATCGCTGAGGCCCGCGTGCTTCTTCCATATCTCCGCCGCCTCGTCGTCGGTGTGATAGACCGTGACCAGGAGCTTCGACTTGTCGATCCCGAAATCCTTGGTCAGCAGGTCCCACGCATAGGGGATCGCCTCGCGCTTGAAGTAATCGCCGAAGCTGAAATTCCCAAGCATCTCGAAAAACGTGTGGTGCCGCGCGGTATAGCCCACATTGTCGAGGTCATTGTGCTTGCCCCCCGCCCGCACGCATTTCTGGCTGGTGGTGGCGCGGGAATAGTCGCGTTTCTCGACGCCGGTGAACAGGTTCTTGAACTGAACCATGCCGGAATTGGTGAACATCAGCGTCGGGTCGTTGCGCGGCACCAGAGGGCTGCTCGGCACCACCTCGTGGCCGTTGCGTTCAAAGAAACTAAGGAAGGTCGAGCGGATCTCGTTGAGCGTGGGCATGAAGGTCTGGTCCGAAGGCAAAAGTTGCGTCGAACCCGTGTAACGCCAAGCCATTTGACTGTCCACAGAAGGTGGCGGTCCGAGTCGCGCGCGGCGCCCGGAAAAGAGGAAAGGCCGCCCCGTCGGACGGCCCTTCCCCGAATATTCTCCGCCACCCGTCGGTGGCGCGGGCCCTTTCCGGAGTGGGCCGTCTCCGTTCCGTCAGTCGTCCAGCACGTCCTCGGCGGTCGCGTCCGCGCCGCCTGGAATGTTGAAATCAAGCCCGTGCGCGCCACGGATTTTGTCCTCGATCTCGTAGGCGATCTTCTTGTTTTCCTTCAGGAAGTTCTTGGCGTTCTCGCGGCCCTGGCCGATGCGCTCGTCACCGTAGCTGAACCAGCTGCCGGACTTTTCGACCACGCCGGCCGCCACGCCCAGGTCCAGCAATTCGCCGGTCTTGGACACGCCCTCGCCATACATGATGTCGAACTCGACCTGCTTGAAGGGCGGCGCGACCTTGTTCTTGACCACTTTCACGCGGGTCTGGTTGCCCACCACCTCGTCGCGGTCCTTGATCGACCCGATCCGGCGAATGTCCAGCCGCACCGAGCTGTAGAATTTCAGCGCGTTGCCGCCCGTCGTCGTCTCCGGGCTGCCGAACATCACGCCGATCTTCATGCGGATCTGGTTGATGAAGATCACCGTGCACTTGCTGCGGCTGATCGAGCCGGTCAGCTTGCGCATGGCCTGGCTCATCAGGCGGGCGTGGACGCCCACGCTGCTGTCGCCCATGTCGCCCTCTAGTTCCGATTTCGGCGTCAGAGCGGCGACGGAGTCGACCACCACCATGCTCACGGCGCCCGAGCGCACCAGCGTATCCACGATCTCCAGGCTCTGCTCGCCGGTGTCGGGCTGCGAAATCAACAGTTCGTCCAGATCCACGCCCAGCTTCTTGGCATAGATCGGGTCCAGCGCGTGCTCGGCATCGACAAAGGCGCAGACGCCGCCCTTTTTCTGTTCCTCGGCCACGCAATGCAGCGTCAGCGTCGTCTTGCCCGAGCTTTCGGGGCCGTAAATCTCCACGATCCGGCCCTTGGGCAGCCCGCCGATGCCAAGCGCGATGTCAAGCCCCAGCGAGCCGGTCGAGGTCGATTCGATGTCCTGCGCCGGGTTGTCGGCGCCCAGTTTCATGATCGACCCCTTGCCGAATTGCCGTTCGATCTGCGCCAGCGCGCTGTCGAGCGCCTTCTGGCGGTCTGCTTGCTTCTTGCTGTCCATGTTCAAAAGATCTGCCGTTGCCATACCTGTCATTTCCCTTATTTCACACGCCAGACGGGGCGTCTATCGCTGTCTTCCCGCCGTCCGGCCGCTGCTTTCGTTCACCTCTTGTTCCACACGTTATGGAGACAAAAGGAGAACATTTCAACGAATTTGTTCCTTTCCGATGTTTGCAGCGATGGGTTAAAGAGGGGTTACCAAGAGCAGGCAAGCGGGCGAAATCTTCTATGCTGGTGTTTTCAAACGAAAAGCTCGTGTTTCTGTCGGTCCCCAAGACCGGCACCACCGCCTACGAGGCCGCCCTTGCGCCGCGCGCGGCCATCGTCGTGCGCCAGCCGCCCGAGCTGAAGCACGCGCCGGTCTTTCGCTACAACCGCTTCTTCCGCCCGGCGATCGAGAAATTCATGGGAGAGGGATTCGACGTGCTCGCGGTGATGCGCGATCCGCTGGACTGGCTGGGCAGCTGGTATCGCTACCGTCAGCGTCCGGGCCAGGAGCAGGCCCGCAATTCCACCCACGGGATCAGCTTCGACGCCTTCGTCACCGAGTACATGAAAGGCAAGCGCGCCGCCTTTGCGCAGGTCGGCTCGCAGACGAAATTCCTCGAGCCGCAGAACAACGGCACCGCGGTCACCCATCTTTTCCGCTACGAGGATCAGGACGGGCTGCGGCGTTTTCTCGAAACCCGTCTCGGGATCGAGATCGAGACGCGGCGCATGAACGCGTCCCCGGACATGGCGCTCACCCTCTCGGCCGATGTCGAGGCGCGCTACCGCCGGAAATTCGCGGTCGAATACCAACTCTACGACGGAATCGGCGCGGACGGCGCCTTCGTGCCGCTCGCCAACGGGGTTCTGCCGCCGCATCACTGAGGCAGCCGCAGGCGGCATCGCGTGCCCTGCGCAGCGCATCCATCCGAAGTGGTGTCTCAGGGCAAGAGGGCGCGGACACCGTCTTTCCCTGATGTGCTCGACATAACGCATCCCGGAAACCACCGGGATCCCGCCTGCGCCGGTCCGCGCCGTCAGCCCTGGGCCAGCTGGTGCTGGACGGTCTCGGTCAGCTCGGTGAGGGAAAAGGGTTTGGGCAGAAAAGTCGAATTCGGGATTCGCGACTGGATCTCGCCGAACGCCTCCTCCGCATAGCCGGACATGAACACGACCTGCGTCTCCGGGCGCTCCTCCAGGGCCTTCAGCACCCAGCTCGGGCCGTCGATCCCCGGCATCACGACGTCGGAGACGAAGACATCGACCTTCAGCGACGTATCCTCCAGAAGGTCGAGCGCCGATTCGGCCGAGTCGGCCTCCAGCACCGTCATCCCGCGCAGCTGCAACGCGCGGCTGGCGAAGGCCCGCACGGGCGCCTCGTCTTCCACCAGCAGCACCACGCCGTCGGTCTTGGCCGCGAGGGCCGGCGCCGGGTCCGCCTGGGCCATCGGCGTGTCGACGGTTTCATGCGCCGGAAGCAGCACCTGGAAGGTGGCGCCCTTCCCTTCGTGGCTGTCCACGAAGATGAAACCGCCGGTCTGCTTCACGATCCCGTAGGCCGTGGACAAGCCGAGGCCCGTGCCCTCGCCGGTGCGCTTGGTGGTGAAGAACGGCTCGAACACCTTCTGGATCTTGTCCTGGGATATCCCCTGCCCCTCGTCCGTGACGCTGACACGCACATAGCGGCCCGGCGCCACCACCGCGCGGTCGCGGCGCAGCGGTTCGTCCAGGGTGACGTTCTCTGTGGCGATGCGGATGTCGCCGCCCTCCGGCATGGCGTCGCGGGCGTTCACCACGAGGTTCATCAGCACCTGTTCCAGCTGCCGCTTGTCGGCGCGGATCGACCACAGAGTCGGGTCGTGACTGAGCGACAGGATCACCCTCTCGCCCACCAGCCGGTTCAGAAGATGCGTCAGTTCCGACAGCATGTCACGCAGGTCCATGACCTCGGGGCGCAGCGTCTGCTTGCGCGAATAGGCCAGCAGCTGGCTGACCAGGGCGGCGGCCCGGTTGGCGTTCTGGTTGATCTGCACAAGGTCGCCGTAATCCGGGTCGCCCTGATCGTGGCGCAGCAACAGCAGGTCGCAATGCCCCGCGATGGCGGTCAGCAGGTTGTTGAAATCATGCGCCACGCCGCCGGCCAGTTGCCCGATCGCCTGCATCTTCTGGCTTTGCACGAACTGCTCTTCCAGGGTCTTCAGCTTGGTCGCGTCGTTCAGCACCGCGATCAGAACCGTCTCGCCCGCCTCCATCGCGCGGTTGAGCGTGACCTGCACGAAGGTTTCGCGGTCGTCGCGCCTGACCCGCAGGAATTCCGAATGCACCCCGCCCCGACCGGCGGCCGCGTCATCGAGCCAGTCCGGGATCGACCGGCCGAGCCCCTCCATCAGGTCCGACAGCGTCTTGCCGCAGCACGCCTCGGCGCCCAGAAGGTCCCGCGCCGGGCGGTTCGAGATCTGAACCTCGCCGTTGCGCGCCAGTTTCAGCAGCGGCACCGGCAATTCGTCGAAGAATGCCCATCCGTCCGGCTGCCGCTCGGTCGGCGCCACGCCCGGCAGCAGGAACACCTCGCGCCGGCCGGCCACGCCCTCCAGCTCGACGACGAGGCAGGCCGTCAGCCCCTGCGCGGTGGTGATGTCGTTGATCTGGCCCGAGCGCAGGGGCATCTTGGGAAAAATGCGGTCGAGCGTGCGCGCCCGTTCACCCACCAGTTCGCGCGCCGCGGAATTCATGAACAGAACCGCCCCGCCCCGGCCCACCGTCAGCATCGGCAGCGGCACCGGATCGGCCTCGCGCGAGGGGCGGTCGGCGGATTTCTCGATCCGCCAGATATATCGGTCCGCCGCCGCGCGGTGCACGCTCAGCCGCAGATGTCCCGCCCGCGTGACCACATCCTCATGCGCCGAGCCGCGCAGGTCGGCCCGGCTTTCCAGGCGGTAGAGGATCGGGCCGGGGTTGGCGACGGTGTGCTTCAGTGCCCCGGCCAGCGTGCTGGCCTCGTCGGCCGAAAACGCGGTCTGCGCCGCGCGGTTGGCGTATTGGATGTCGCCCTCGCGCCCGGTCAGGATGGCCGGCGTCGCGTCTTCCCCCATGAAATCCGCCGCGGCCTCCACCAGGCCCTTGCGAAACCGCGTTTCCGCCGCGTGGACGATGGCGATCCAGAGCGCCGACATCAGCAGGATCGCGCCGAGAAAAAGGCATGCGACCTGCAACCGCGGATCGGGCATCACGAACGCGCCCGCGCCAAACCCCAGCCCCGTCGCCAGAACGGTCCTGGAGCGCGGCCTGATCCGCGACGCGGCATCGCGCAAGGGCAGTACGGTTCCGGTAATCGAAGCCAACCGGCAAGTCTCCAGCAATCCATCTCCTGTCGCCTGTCTTAGGCGGCAGGATTTAACGTTAGATTAACGCTGAAACGGCGAACACGTCTAGGTTGCGATTGCCAGTGTCGGCTCTGCTATTGCGGCTTGCGCAGGACCGACAGGAAAAAACCGTCTCCCACCTCCGACACCGGCCAGTGCCGGGTGATCTCCTGCACCCATCCCGAAGACGCGGCGAGAAAGGCGGCCACCTGGCCCGCGTTCTCCTCGTCCAGCACCGAACAGGTGGTGTAGGCCAGCATCCCGCCCGGCCGCACCAGCGCCTGCGCCTCCTGCAGGATGCTCCGCTGGGTCCGGCACAGGTCGGCCAGACGCTCGGGCGTCAGGGTCCACTTCGCCTCGGGCGTGCGCCGCCATGTGCCGCTGCCCGAACAGGGCACGTCGCACAGCACGAGGTCGAAGGGCGCCGTCCCGCTCACCGCGCCCGCATCGAGCAGGGTGACCGTCACACCGGCGCGCGCAGCGCGCTGTGGCAGGTCGCGCATCCGCCGCGGCGCGGCGTCATGGGCAAACCACGCGCCTTCGATCCGGGACGCCAGCGCCAGCACCTTGCCGCCGCCGCCGGCGCAGTAATCCAGCCCCCGTGCGCCCGGGGGCACCTCCAGCGCGGCCATGGCCGCCTGGCTGCTGGTGTCCTGCACTTCCACAAGCCCGTCGCGATAGGCCCGCGACTGCGTCACCCGCCGCGCCTCCGCGGTCACCAGGACCGCGCCCTTGATATCCGGCACCGGATGCAGCGCGATGCCGTCTTGCTCAAGCATATCAATGACATCGGCGTCGGTCTTCAAGCCCGGATTGAGCCGCAGGCAAACCGGCGCGCGATGCCGCAGCGCCTCCGCCGCTCGCGTCGCCTCACCGCCAAGGCTCGTCGCGAACCGCTCCCACAGCCAGTCCGGCAGATCGCGCGTCTCCTGCGGCGTCGGCGTCCGGCCCGCGTGGCGCTCGACAGGGTCGAGCGGCGCGGGGGCATGTCCCTCGCCGGAGAAGATCGCATCGGTGTCCTCACCCGCCCCGCGCAGCAGGCCCAGCATCAGCGCCCGCCCGCTGTCGCCGCCGCCCAGGGCCGCGCAGGATCGCCTGCGGCGCAGCACCGAGAAGACGTGATCGCGCACCGCCGCGCGGTCTTTCGATCCGGCATAGCGCGCACCGCGCGCCCAGCGGGTCAGCGCCTGTTCGGCGGCCATCCCGCTGGCCACGGAATCGAGCACCTCGATCGCGGCCTGGACCCGGGCCGCCGGGGTCATGTCATGCCCCGGGCCCTGTCGCGCGGCCCGATGATGACCGCCGCATCAGTCAATGCGGAAATCAGGGCTGTCGCGGGTGATCTGCACGTCGTGCACGTCCGTATCATTCCACTGATCTGCCCTTGTTTTGTTAACCGATCTTCACTCCGCCGCATCGGCGAACATCGGTCGATCATGCTCATTTCGCAGGTCTACACGCGTGAACGGCTGGAGGGAAGGCCGCCAGATCCGTTGCCGCGAACCGCCTCCGGCCCTGCGATGACGGAAAAGGAGCCGTCGGATTCCAGGATGACGGCAGCAACCGTCTCCGGGTCGCGCTGCCCTTCCGTGCGCACAATCGTCTCGAGTTCCGCTTCGGTGACCCGGGCGCGCTTCATCGCGCGCGGCAGGGTCTCGCCGTCGCGCAGCAGCAAGGTCGGCTCCGAACGGACGATGCGCGCGAACGAGGTCGAACGCACCGACAGGACCGTCACGCCGTATTGCAATGCGATCAGCAGCACCAGCGCCGTCACGCCCTCTGCCAGTGCGACGTTCTTGCTGAGAAGGATGGTGGCGAGGGTCGACCCGAGAGCCACGGTAACCACTAGGTCGAACGCGTTGAGTTTCGCGAGGGTCCGTTTGCCGGACGTCCGCAACGCGACGACCAGCGCCACATAGGCAAGGGTGCCGACGATCGCGGTGCGCAGGATCCCGCTCCACCCCTGAAACAACATTTCCGACCAATCCATGACGTTCTCCATTCGTGACGCATTTGTGCTGTCTACCTAACCCCCGTTCCTCGCCGGGACAGTTTTCCTTTTGGACGCAGCCCCGGAAGGCGCGGGAACATTGGAACATCGCGGCCGTTGACTCCCCAGCACCAACCCGGAGAAGCCTGATGAATTATCCGAAGCCCCCCTTTCCCGAGCAGCCTCAGGGCACGCCCGGCCGTACCGATCAGATGGAGCCGTGCCCCGATCACGGCGAAGACAGCTACAGGGGGTCCGGCAAGCTTGAAGGCATGGCCGCCCTCGTGACCGGCGGCGACAGCGGCATCGGCCGCGCGGTGGCGCTGGCCTACGCGCGCGAAGGCGCCGATGTGATGATCTCCTACCTGGAAGAGCACGACGAGGCGCATACGACACGCGCCTTGGTGGAAGACGCCGGGCGGCGGGCCTATGTCATGCCCGGCGACATCCAGAGCGGCGATCACTGCCGGGCGCTGGTGCGCGACACGCACGAGGCCTTCGGACGGCTCGACATCCTGGTGAACAACGCCGCCCACCAGATGCATTTCGACACGCTGGAGGACATCCCGGACGAGGAGTGGGAGATGACCTTCCGCACCAACATCCATTCGATGTTCTATCTCTGCAAGGCGGCCGTCCCGGTGATGGAAAAGGGCGGCGCGATCATCAATACCGCCTCGATCAACTCCGACAAGCCCAACCCCGGCCTGCTGGCCTATGCCGCGACCAAGGGCGCGATCCAGAACTTCACCGTGGGCCTGGCGCAGATGCTGGCCCCGCGCGGCATCCGCGCAAACTGCGTGGCGCCCGGCCCGGTCTGGACGCCGCTGATCCCGGCGACGCTGCCGAAGGAGTCGGTGGCCCATTTCGGCGAGGACAAGCCGATCGGCCGCCCCGCACAACCCGCCGAACTCGCCACCGCCTACGTCATGCTGGCCGACCCGCTTTCAAGCTACACCAACGGCGCGACCGTGGAGGTCACCGGCGGCATTCCCATGATCTGACCGATGGCTGTCGTGGCCCCGGCGAGTCAGGCCAAATGAGGCCGACGGTTGCCGGTGGCCCCACGGCCGCCGCCCTGACAACACCAAGGAGGTTCCCATGACCAATCCATACCAACACTTGCGCCCTGCCCGGCTGCTGCTGCTTGCCTCGGCGATGTCGCTCGGCCTCGCCAACGTGGCACAGGCGCAGGACGCCGATGCGAAAGCGAGTTTCATCAACGCCGAAGGCACGGAGATCGGGACGGCTACCCTCACCGACACGCCTGCGGGGGTGCTGATCGAGCTCGACCTGGCCGAGCTGCCGCCGGAAACCTGGCATGGCTTCCACATCCACGAGACCGGGGAATGCGATGCCGAGGGCGGCTTCAAGTCCGCGGGCGGGCATCTCGCGAGTTCGGGCAACGATCACGGCTTCTTAACGGATGGCGGTCCTCATGTCGGTGACATGCCCAACCAGTATGTGGCCAGCGATGGCACGCTGAAGGCCCAGGTGCTCAATCATCAGGCGGTGCTGGGCGGCGAACAGGACAATCTGTCAGGCCGGGCGCTGATGCTGCACAGCGGTCCCGACGACTACGAGAGTCAGCCATCGGGCGATGCCGGCGAGCGCATCGCCTGCGCCGTCATCGAGTGACTCTTCGGCCACCCCGGCACCGGCCCGGTAACATACGGGGCGCGCGGGGTGACCGCCATCGGGACGAGTGCACCACGCTAGGACCGCAGTGCCGGTATCATTTCCATGATATCTTCTCCACTGCACGCGTCCGCCCTGTCCACTCGACGTGAGTGACTCAATGCGAGGCGGTTCAACATTTCCTCTTTCCCGAGACATCGGCGACTGACCGCCAGGATTGTTGGCGGTTTGGCGAGGAAGGATTACCCAGGCATTCGGAATGCGGTCATTCTTGAACGGAGTGTTGGACTGAAAGTCCCAACAAGGTACCTGACAACGACAGGTCTCTCCCACAGGGCCGACAGCTGTCGGCAACGGATCCCCTGTCGAGTTCAGGATATCAGGGCGAAGCAAGGGCACCGAGCGGTCGACACGTGACCGCTCGACAAGGTTCGATCGGGACGGGCTTTAACTCAGGGCGTGCACGACGCGGCTCCTCGGAGCGGCCATGATCGCGCGACTCGCAAGTGCCGCCAGAGGGCTTTCAGTCGCGAGACCAGTCTTCCAGCGCTTCCACGACCTCGGCTCCGATGCCGCGCGCCTTGGCCGTCCGCAGCGGGCATGGGCGTTTCAGACGTGCCGCCATATCGCCCACATGAAAGCCGTCGGGACAGCTCAGGTCCTGCAACTCGGCCCAGGTCACAGGCACCGCGACCGCGGCGCCGGGGCGCGCGCGGAGGGAATAGGGCGCAATGGCGGTGGCGCCGCGCTCGTTGCGCAGCCAGTCGATGAACACGCGCCCCTTGCGTTTGGACTTGGACATGGTGGCGGTGTACCGCTTCGGGTGGCGCTCCGCGAGGACTGTAGCAAAGGTCTTGGCGAAGGTTTTCACCGTCTCCCACTCGCTGATGCGGCGCAGCGGCACGATCACGTGCACACCCTTGCCGCCCGTGACCATGGGCGCGCTGTCCAGCCCGCAGGCGCTCAGGCCCTCGCGGACCTCCTGCGCCGCCGCCTTCACCCTGGCAAAGCCGAGGCCCTCATCGGGATCCAGATCGAACACCATCCGGTCGGGCCGTTCGATCCGGTCGCGCCGCGCGCCCCAGATGTGGAATTCCAGCGTGCCCATCTGCGCCGCGCCAAGCAGGCCCTCGGGGCCGGAGACATACATGTAATCGGCCCTGTCGCCGTCCTTTTCCTCGATGGGAATGGATTTGACGCCCTCGGGAAAGCCCTTGCCGGCGTGTTTCTGAAAGAAGCAATCGCCCGCGATCCCATCGGGGCAGCGCAACAGTGCCAGGGGGCGGTCGGCGGCGTCATCGAGCATCCGTTCGGCGACCTGCGCGTAGTGTTCCGCAACCTCGCCCTTGGTCAGACCCGCATCGGGATAGACCCGGCGCGAGGTGCTGGAGATTCGGACGCCGCCGATGGTTTTCTCGTCGTCGCCGCTGTCGTTCTTCGCTTCGGCGCTGGCACTCACGTCCCTGGCCTCCTTGTCTTCGCGCAGGCCCTTGTAGACGCCGTGGCGTATCCGGCCTTCGCTGGTGAACTCGGCATAGTCCGCCTCGACGACCAGCCTTGGCGTGACCCAGCGAGCGCCGGTTGTCTCGTCGGGCAGGTCTTCGTCAAACGGGGGGGTCTTGCGGGCAAGGGGCTTCAGCGCGGCCATCAGTTCCGCCATGTCGTCTCCGTCGAACCCCGTGCCGACGCGACCCCGGTAGATCAGCGTGCCCGCCTCAAAGCTCCCCAGGATCAGCGAGGAAAACGGCCTGCCCTTCTTGTCCGAGGGCGACCATCCGGCGACCACGAACTCGGCCCGGCGGATGCACTTGGACTTGATCCAGCTTTTGCTCCGACCGGCGCGATAGGCGGCATCGATGCGCTTGGAGACGAGGCCCTCCCCGCCGGCCTCGCAGATGGCGGCAAGGGCGGCGGCGCCATCGCCCTCGATCACCGGGCTGAGGCGGAGCGGCCCGCGGGGCGGCTGCCCGTCCATGAGCCCTTCCAGCGCCTCGCGCCGCTGCGAGAGCGGCTTGCCGGTCAGATCCTCGCCATCGAGGACAAGGATGTCGAAAAGGTAGCAGGTGAGCGGGTCACCCGCCTTCAGTGCTTTCTGGAGCGTCGAGAAGTCCCCTCCCCCGGCGCCGGTGATCACTTCCCCGTCGATCAGGGCCGAGCCACAGGCCAACGCCGCCGCCGGTTCGCAGAGCGCCCCGAAACGGTCGGACCAGTCCTTGCCGTTGCGCGAGTAGAGCCGCACCCCACCCTTGCCCAGGGCGATCACGCAGCGATAGCCGTCGAACTTGGCCTCGTGCTGCCAGCCCTCGCCCTCGGGCGGGGCATCGCGCAGGGTGGCCAGCTGCACCTTGTGAAACCGGGGCAGCGGCTTGTCGTGTTTCGCAGGCGTGGCGGCGGGTTTGTCCCCGGCAATCGCGCGCATCGCACGGCCGGTGGTCACGGACGTTCGGTGCTTGTTGGTCAGCGCCTCGGCGGTGCGCCCGGCAAAATCGTCGCGTTCCTTGATCAGAAGCCAGTTCTCGCGTTTCTCGCCCTTCTTGGCGCGCATCCGCACCAGCGCCCAGCCGCCTTTCATCCGCGCGCCGTGCAGCCTGAAATGCAGCTTGCCCTCCTTCAGACCCTCCTCGGGATCGTGCAGCGGCTCCCACCAGCCGTTGTCCCACAGCATGACGGTGCCGCCGCCGTATTCCTCTTTCGGGATGGTGCCCTCGAAACCGCCATAGGACACCGGGTGATCCTCGGTGCGCACAGCGAGGCGCTTCTGCGACGGATCGGTCGAGGGGCCCTTGGTGACGGCCCAGGACAGCAGCACACCGCCCAGTTCCAGGCGAAAGTCATAGTGCAGGCGGCTGGCATCATGTTTCTGGACAACGAAGGACAGGCGCTCGCCGCCGGCGTCGACAAGCTCGGCGCGGGGCTCCGGCGTGACGTCGAAATCCCGCTTCTCGCGATATGCGTCCAGGGACCTCACGAGGCCTTCTTGCGGCGGGTGGACTTGCCGCCCTTGCTCTGCTTCAGGCTCTTCTTCAGCGCATCCATCAGGTCGACCACGTTTTCCGCCTCGGCAACGCCACCGTCATCGGCGGCCTTGGCGCGGGGCGTCTTCTTCGATTTCATCTTGGCAGCGATCAGGTCCTTCAGGGCCGCCGCGTAGTGATCCTCGAAGGCCGAGGCATCGAAGGGCGCGGTTTTCTTGTCGATCAGCTGGGTGGCGACCTCGAGCAGTTCCTCGTCCGAGGCGTCGTCCTCGATCCCGGAAAACAGCGGGTCGGCGTCGCGGATGTCCGCCTCGTAATGCAGCGTCTCCATCAACAGCCCGTCGCCGCAGGGGCGGATGGCGCACAGGTATTCCTTGCCGCGCATGGTCAGCTGACCGAGACCCGCCTTCTTTGTCTGCCGCAAGGCATCGCGAACCACGCGATAGGCATCCTCCGCAAGCTCGTCGGAGGGAACGACGTAATAGGGCCGGTCGAACCAGATGGGCGCGATTTCCGAGGTCTCGACGAACTGCACCAGCTCCAGCGTCTTCTTCGTTTCCAGCTTGATCGCGTCGATCTCGTCCGGCTCGAGCAGGATATAGTCCCCATCGTCGGTCTCATAGCCCTTCATGATGTCATCGTTCTCGACGGGGCCGACCCCCTGAACCGTCTTCTGATAGCGCACGGGCTTGCCCGAGGGCTTGTGGATCTGGCGGAACGACACGCGCGAAGAGGAATTGCGGGCGGAATGGATTTCCACCGGAATGGACACCAGCGACAGGCGAAGCTGTCCTGTCCAGAGAGCGCGTGATGCCATGATCCTTGCCTTTCCTGCCGCGCGGGGTGCAACGTCGGGGGGACAACGCCCGAACCGGCGCAGGAGTTCAACGCGGGCCTTTCCAGGGCGCGGCGCGGGCGGCACCCGTGGAAACATCCGGTGGGAATGCGGGTTTGGGTTCGATAGGAAGGACGTCGTGCGGCAGGCCCACCTTGCCGCCACGCGCAACGAAGCGACGGACAGACCCGGGGGGGTCTGATCATGGGCAGGATCTACTGCGGACAACCGCCGCCGCCCGCGGAGCTTTGGGCAAGCTGGAACCTCGATCCGGCGGTTCTCGCAGCGCTCTGGGGCTGACGGCGCTGCTGCGCCGCGAGCCTGCCGGGCTGGCGGCTGTCGCGGTGATGTTCGTCGCGTTCGTTTCGCCCTTGTGTGCGCTTTCCTCTGCCCTGTTTTCGGCACGGGTGCTGCATCACGTTCTTCTGGTGGCGGTGGCGGCGCCGCTTCTGGCAGTGGCCTGGCGCGGGCGCGGCGGGCCCGGCCTGGCCCTGCCCTTTTCGGTTTCGACGGCGGTCCTGTGGATATGGCACGTCCCGGCAAGCTATGACTTGGCGTTGTCCAACGTGGCGGTCTACTGGCTTATGCAGCTGACGCTGCTGGGCAGCGCCGTCTGGTTCTGGCGGGACCTCTTCGCCACCCAGGATGCGCCGGTCGACCGGCTGGTCTTCGTGGTGGCGGGGTTTGCGCAGATGGGCATGCTTGGCGCGATCCTGACATTCGCCCCCGCGCCGGCTGCATGTCGCCGGGCTGACGCTGTGGTGCGGCGGACTGCTGGTTCTGCCCCTCATGCTGGCCCGCCACGACCTTGCCGTCGTCGCCGACGATTATCGCATCATCCGGCACGCCACCCGTATGACCTACACCATGATCGTCACTCCCTCCGCCGTGCTGACCGTCATCGCGGGAACCTGGCTGATCTTCCTGTGCGAGGTTTTCGTGCCGTGGCTTTATGCCAAGCTTGCTTTGGTTGCGCTCCTTGTCGCCGTCCACGCCTGGATCGGCCACGTTCTGGTGAAGGTCGCCGAGAAGCCGGGCCGGGAGAGGTGCTTCGGATCGACGCCATCGCCTATGACTGGAAATGGCTGTTCGTTTACCGCGACGCCGGTGTCGCTTCCGCCGATCGGCTGGCGCTGCCCGTGGGGCGGCCCGTCGAGCTGCGGCTGACCAGCGGGACGGCGCTGCAGGCCTTTTCGGTGCCCCGGCTCGGCGGGCAGATCTACGCGATGCCGGGCATGGCTTCGCGGTTCAACCTGCGGGCCGATGCCGAGGGGCAGTTCGCGGGGTTGAACACGCAATACAACGGGGCGCAGTTCGCGCGTCAGCATTTCGTGGCCGAAGCGGTGGCGCCCGCCGCCTTCGACGCCTGGATCGCCACCGCCCAGGCAGCGCCGCCGCTCGATGCGGGAACGCTCGCCAGGCTGGCCGAACCCGGCGTGCTGGATGCGCCAGTGGCCTTCGGGCGCGTCGAGGGCGATCCGTTCGACGAGACTGTGAAGCGGCTGAAGGCGGGTAAGGCGCCGTCTGACGATGGCTGAGCCTGCGCACCCCCGTCTCGGCCTGCTCGACTGGGGCGACATCGTCTTTGTCATCCGCAACGACACGCGGGAAGCGGACCTTCCCTTCCCCTTCGATCAGCGCTGGACGCTCAGGGGCTGGAAATGGCTGGCCCTCGACGGGCCGGGCTTCCGGGCGGATGCCGACGATCCGGTTCTGGCGCGCGGCGAATACATCGTCGAAGGCCCGGGCCATTGCGGCGCCTGCCACACACCGCGCAACGCCATCATGGCCGAGGCGGCCGTCGATGCCTCGGACGAGGCCTTCCTCACCGGGGGCGAGATCGCGGGCTGGACGGCCCCCGCCCTGCGCGGCCCCGGCAGCGCCATAGCCGGGTGGAGCCCGGAGGACCTGGTCGCCATCTTCTCGACCGGGCGCAACGCCCATGCGGCGGTCAACGGCGAGATGCAGTTGGTCATACGGGATTCCACCCAGTTCATGAGCGAAGAGGACCTTGCCGCCATGTCGGCCTTCCTCGTGGGGCTGAACGACGGCGGCGCGGCGCCGGACCGCCCCGGCGACAGGACCGGGACCGAGGCCCTGATCGCCTCGGCCGACCCGGACATGCCCCTGGGGGCCCGGCTCTACATCGACAACTGCAACGCCTGCCATTTCGCCGACGGGCGCGGCGCCGACGAGGTCTTTCCCGAGCTCGACGGCAATGCGCTGGTCACGGCGGAAAGCCCGACGGGGCTGATCTCGATGATCCTGAACGGGTCGGAACTGCCCTCGACACCCAAGCGTCCCCACAGCCTGCGGATGCCCGGATTTGCAGACCGGCTGACGGACGAAGAGGCGGCGGAACTGGCCAGTTTCGTCCGGCAGGGCTGGTCAAACGACGCCGCGCCAGTCAGTGCGGACGATATCGCCGACCTGCGCGGGGACGCGGACGCCAAGGTCGAGTGACCTGCAGCCGCCCGACTGGATGCGCAGGGCCTATTCCTTGCGCATCCACAACCGCGTCACCACCCAAAGCACCACGCCGATACCGATCAGCACCGCAGCGATGAGGTACTGCGCCGGGTCGCGGCCCGTCCACGGGCCGACAAGAAAGGCGCATGTCGCCGCGCCGGCCACGGCCACCCAGACCGGCGTGCGGAAATGCTCGTGATCGACCTTGTCGCGCTTGAGCACCAGCACCGCGATGTTGACGATGGTAAAGACACCCAGCAACAAAAGCGCCGTCGTGCCGCCCAGTTCCGGCACAGCGCCGACGAAGGTGATCAGCCCCGCCGCCAGAAGCGTCGTGAAGATGATCGCCGTCACCGGCGTTTGCCGCGCCTGGTTCACCTTGCCCAGAACGGCAGGAAGCACCCCCTCCTCGCTCATGCCGTAAACAAGCCGACTGGCCATGAGCAGGTTGATCAACGCGGAATTCCCCACCGCGATCATAGTGATCAGGCCGAAGATCCACGGCGGAAAGCCCGGAGCGCCCGCTTCCACGACCTTCAGCAGCGGCGTGTCACCCTCGGCCAGGTCGTCGATCGGAACGATCGAGATCGCGACAATCGACACCACGAGGTAGAGAATCGCCGCGATGGCCAGCCCGGCAAACAGCATCCGTGGAAAGATCCGGCTCGGCTCCTTGGTCTCCTCGGCCATGTTCACGGAATCCTCGAAACCGACCATGGCAAAGAAGGCCAGCGTGGTACCGGCGATCACCGGCCAGAAGACGCCGTCCTCGTTTTCTCCAAATTCGAAGGCCTTGCCGATGTCGGCCTCGCCGTTGCCGAACACCATCATGCCGATGACGACGATGATGATCAGCCCGGTCAATTCGATGCAGGTGAAGACCGCGTTGACCATCACGCTTTCTCCGACGCCGCGCATGTTGATCAGGGCAATCGCGGCGACAAATGCCAGGCCGATCAGGGTCACCGCCCAAGCTCCAAGCTCCAGACCGAACCCGGTCGAAAAGTTCTCGGCAAAGGCACGGGCGGCGGTGGACGAGGATGTCAGCCCCGAGGACATGACGGCGAAGGCAACGAGGAACGTGACAAAATGGATTCCAAAGGCCTTTTCCGTGTAAAGCGCCGCCCCGGCGGCCTTGGGATATTTCGTGACGAGTTCCAGGTAACTGCAGGCCGTCAGCGTCGCGACGACGAAGGCGACAAGGAAGGGCAGCCAGACGATGCCACCCACCTCTTCGGCGACTTTGCCGGTCAGGGCGTAGATACCCGTGCCAAGAACGTCGCCCACGATGAACAATAAAAGCAGGCCGGGGCCGATCGCACGCTTGAGCTTGCCCTTTTCGTCACCCGACCCTTGCGCGGCGCCCTTGGCCGCGCCATCGCTCACGGCAAGTCCTCCGCCATCGGGCGCCGCCCATACTTGTCCTGCTCATCTTCCAGAATGCGCCGAACCTCTGCGAGCAATGCCGCGGCCTTGCGGTCGGGTGCGCCAGGCTCGGCGCTCTCTGCCGCCAGGTCGGTCAGGACCGAGTTCAGGAAGTTCACTCTTTCGCTACAGGAATATCCCTCTTCGGCGAGAACCTCCTGCAACTCCTGCGGGGAAATCCAATCTCCATGCCGCGTTCGCAATTGACGGCTGTTTTCCTGCGTCATCACCCGGATCCTCCTGAAAGGGTAACCCCCTGTGATCGCGGCGGTTCCCGGCAGCGCGCGCCCTGCCCCGATGCGGCGTCTTTCCGCTCAATCCATCCGGTCTCCGGCTAGGGCGAGGCCGCCGTTGGGGCCAATACGGTTTCCGTCTTTCAAGGTGAGGCAAACTCGTGCGCTCCGTTTTCGGGTAGGGAGATTTCGGTCGAGGATGTGGTCGATACGCTTGGTCACTCTTCCTTCGCCGCGCTGATGCTGGCCTTCTCGCTGGTCCCCACCTCGCCGGCCAGCGCCATCCCCGTGATCACCGCCGTGGTGGCGGCGCTGGTCTTCATCCTCGTGGCGCAGATGATGGTGAGGCGAAAGAGCGTCTGGCTTCCGGGTTTAGTCACCCGTCGGAGGCTGTCGACCGGGAAGCTCTGCAAGGGCATCCGCTGGCTGCGGCGACCCGTCCGCCTTGTCGAGCGTTTCGTGAAGCCGCGACTGACCTGGTTGTTTCACCGTCCCTGGATGTGGCTGCCGCTGACCCTCGTGATGGCGCTCACGCTGTTCATGCCGTTCATGGAGATCGTGCCCACGTCCGGCTCCATCGCTTCGGCCGTGATCGCGCTCTTCGCCGCCAGCCTGTTGACCCGCGACGGCGTGCTGGCTCTTGTTTCGCTGGGCCTGCTGCCGATTTTGCCCGTGGCGATCTATTATTGGGTCTGACACGAGAGCGGGCAATTCGGCTTTTGCCACTGTCTGAACGGTACGGATTGCCGAACCTGTCGTGGTCGATGCCACGCGACCCTGCCAGGCGCTTGGCGCACGGCGCTTGCCGACCGAGCCTGCCGCGCGAACGGACCCCGCAGCGCTCTGAACTTCGATCTCATACGTCTCCCGGCCTAGACGAACCCTTGGCACGCCGTGAACCATCGCCATTCCTTCGACCGTTTCCGACCGGGGCGATGTCATGGCCCCGGTGCCGAAAACGCCCCGTGAAACAGGCCTCTACCCGATCCGGTAATTCGGAGACTCGCGGGTAATCTGCACGTCGTGCACGTGGCTTTCCTTCAGCCCCGCCCCGGTGATCTTGATGAACTCGCAATTGCTGCGCATCTCCTCGACCGTGGCGCAGCCGGTATAGCCCATCGCGGCCCGCAGGCCGCCCACCAGCTGGTGCAGCACCGTGGCCGCACTGCCCTTGTAGGGCACCTGCCCCTCGACGCCCTCGGGCACCAGCTTGTCGCTCGCCGCGTCCTTCTGGAAATACCGGTCGGCCGAGCCGCGGGCCATGGCGGCCAGGCTGCCCATGCCGCGATACGCCTTGAAGCTGCGCCCCTGGTAGAGGATCACCTCGCCGGGGCTCTCGTCCGTGCCCGCCAGCATGCTGCCGACCATGGCACAGGACGCGCCCGCCGCGATCGCCTTGGCGAAATCACCCGAGAACTTGATGCCGCCATCGGCGATGACCGGGGTGTCGCCCGCGGCCGCCGCGCAATCCATCACCGCCGTCAGCTGCGGCATCCCCACGCCGGCCACCATCCGCGTGGTGCAGATGCTGCCCGGCCCGATGCCGACCTTCACCGCGTCCGCACCGGCTCCGATCAGCGCGCGCGTGGCCTCGGCGGTGGCCACGTTGCCGGCGACGACCTGCACCTCGTTGGACAGTTTCTTGGCCCGCTCGACGGCCTGCGCCACGCCCTCGGAATGGCCATGGGCGGTGTCGATCACCACCATGTCCACGCCCGCGTCGATCAGCGCCTGGGTCCGCTCGAAGCCCGCATCGCCCACGGTCGAGGCCGCGGCCACGCGCAGCCGGCCCAGCCCGTCCTTGCAGGCGGTCGGGTTCAGCACCGCCTGCTCGGTGTCCTTCAGCGTCAGAAGGCCGGTCAGCTTGCCCTCGGCATTGGTGACCAGCAGTTTCTCGATCCGCCGCGCCTTCATCAGGCTCTTGGCCTCCTCGCGGTCGGCAGGCTCGGTCAGGATCGCCAGGTTGTCGCTTGTCATCATCACGTGCACGGGCGTGTCGTCGCTGGTGGCGAACCGCATGTCGCGGTTGGTGACGATGCCCACCACGTGGCCCTTCTCGTCCACCACCGGAAAGCCGGTGAAGTTGTAGCGCTCGATCAGTTCCTTGGCATCGCCCAGCGTCTGGTCGGCGCGCAGGGTCACCGGGTTGTAGACGATCCCGCTCTCGAACCGCTTGACCCGGCGCACTTCCTTGGCCTGCTCGTCGACCGTCAGGTTGCGGTGAATGACGCCCATGCCGCCCGACTGGGCCATGCAGATCGCCATGCGCCCCTCGGTCACCGTGTCCATCGCGGAACTCAGAAGCGGGATGTTGAGGTCGATCGACGGGGTCACGCGGGTGCGCGTGTCCGCCGTGGTGGGCAGCACGCTGGACTTCGCGGGAACCAGCAGAACATCGTCGAAAGTGAGGGCCTCACGAATCTCCATGGCGCATCTCCTTGGGGTGGCTCGTTTGGCGGTTCCCTATTGCACGCGCCGGAGGGAATGGAAAGGGCCGATTGGCGGGTGCGCGCAGATGACAGGGCCAAGAGGTCCGCAACTCAGCCCGCGCGGGATCAAGGCGCGGCCCCGCCGCGCCGCCGCGCCATCGCCCGCTGACCGAAAGGCGATTGCACGCAATCGCCGAAAGGGGGGCCGCCAACCGGGCTGGCGATTGGTTGCCGTATGTGCATCGGATTGGAGGTCTTGCGGAGTTGGCTGCCATAAAGTGCTCCGAAGAACCGTTGATCGCCACCCCGCGGTCTGGCGATCGCGCGGCTCTTGGTTCGTCCGAAAACCCACGCGCCACCCCACTTGCCAATACGTCCCGCGCCAAGCTAGCGTCGGCTCAACCAAAGGACACCGCGCATGAGCACACACGGATACGAAAGCGGCCGGCTCGACCTGCCCTTCGTCGGCATCTCCACCTTCGGAAAACGCCCCTATGTCTCGGACTGGGCCCGGATCGACGCCGACGTGGCCATCCTCGGCGCGCCGTTCGATGCCGGCACCCAATGGCGCTCAGGCGCCCGCTTCGGCCCCCGCGGCGTGCGCGAGGCCTCCACGCTGTTCTCTTTCGGCCACGCCGGCGCCTATGACCACGAGGACGATGCCACCTATCTGCCCGGCGAGGTCAGCATCGTCGATATCGGCGACGCCGACATCGTCCACACCGACACGGTGAAATCCCACGCCAATATCGAGACCGGCGTGCGCGCCATCCTCGCCGCGGGCGCCCTGCCCGTCACCATCGGCGGTGACCATTCCATCAACATCCCCTGCATTAACGCCTTTGACGACCAGGGCGACATCCACGTCCTGCAGATCGACGCCCATCTCGATTTCGTCGACGAGCGCCACGGCGTCCGCTTCGGCCACGGCAACCCCATGCGCCGCGCCGCCGAAAAGCCCTACGTGACCGGCCTTACCCAATTGGGCATCCGCAATGTCAGCTCGACCGCCAAGGAAGGCTATGACGACGCCCGGGCGCGCGGCTCGGATATCCTCTCGGTCCGCCAGGTGCGTGCGCTGGGACCGGAGGCCACCGCCGACCGCATCCCCGCGGGCGCACGCGTCTATGTCACCATCGACATCGACGCCTTCTGCCCCTCCATCGCGCCCGGCACCGGCACGCCCAGCCATGGCGGGTTCCTCTATTACGACGTGCTCGAGATCCTGCAACAGGTGGCCCGAAACCACGAGATCGTCGGCATCGATCTCGTCGAAGTGGCCCCGGATTACGACCCCACCGGCTCCACCTCGACCCTCGCCGCGCAGGTGCTTCTGAACCTCTTGGGCTTCATCTTTCACGCCCGCGGCTGACGACTCGCCCTTTCGGTACAGTTTTGGATCACCCTCCAACCTTGGCGCGACGCAAACTCGCGCCTGTTTTCCACCTCCAGCCATTTTTTCCTTCACATACGCCATTTTCTGCGCAACATTTAATCAAAACTAAAAACAAAGCGGGACCCGCGCCTTACTCCGGTTCACTTTTGGTTCGCCACTTGCGCGCCAATCCCGACCGGCGACGGACGGACCCGAAACCCAACAGTGGAGGACACACCCAAAATGGATCTCGCAGCCATTCAGGCCGACCAGGTCACCCTGAATTCCCTTGTCCAGAACCTCGTCTATCTCTCCGGCACCGTCGGCGCGATCACCGTCGTCGTCGGCCTTCTGATGATCGACGCCGGCACCACCCGGCGCAAAAGCCTGTTCAACTCGACCATCGAAAAGGTCATGGGCTTCTTTCTGGGCTTCGCCACCTATTTCGCCATCGGCTTCGGTTTCTGGGCGGCGCAGTATTACATCATGGAAGGCGCCACCATGGGCGACAGCTTGCGCGACTGGTGGCTCTTCGGCGGGATGCTGAACGCCAACGCCTCCACCACCGATCCGGCGACCTTCCCGGGGCTGAACACCTTCCAGATCTTCGTCTTCTTCCTCGCGGTCTTTGCCGGGATCGTGAACATCCTCTTCCACTTCGCGGTGTCCGAACGCATCAAGGCCTCGGCCTATTACGTGCTCTGCGTCGTGGCCGCCGTGGCCTCGTCGATCCTCAGCTTCTACACTTGGGGGTCTGTCGGCCCGCTCACCAATGCGGGCTTTCACGACTTCTTCGGTGTGGGCTTCGTCTATCTCTTCCCCACCGGCATGGCGCTGGCTCTGGTGCCCATGCTGGGCCAGCGCCCTGGCATGTTCAACCCGCACCCGATGGTGTCAGGCTACCACGCGCCCAGCATCGGACTGGCGGCGGTGGGCCTGCTGACCATCTTCGCGGGCCTGCCGATGGTCATCGTCTCCTGTCTCTTCTTCTTCGACCCCGAGGCGCTGGCGGTCAGCGTCACCATGGCCGACACCAGCGTGGGCCTCGCCGTGAACAACTACGCCATGGCCTGGGCCGGCGGCGCGGTGACGGGCGGGATCCTCGCCTATGCCACGCGCAAATACGCTTACCTGCTGCTGGGGCCACTGGCGGGCTACGTGGCCGGCGCCTGCGGCTTCGACGTCTACCAGCCGGGCGAGATGTTCCTGGTGGCGCTTGGTGCGCCGGTCATCTCCTACATCGTCTATGAATTCACGCTGAAGCGCGAGTTCGACGAGCACAAGCTGCTGCCGCTCTTCCTCGGCGCGGGCAGCTATGGCCTTATCATGGTCGGCATCCTCGAGGCCGGCACGCCGCGCGGCGGCTATTTCGGCATCACCGAAGGCGAATACGCCTTCCAGCACGGCCAGATCGGCCTGACCATGCAGCTGATCGGCATCGTGGTCTGCCTTGGCGCGGGCCTGGTGACCGGCCTCGTCACCGCGCTGATCCTCAAGGTGACGATCGGGTTGCGCAACACCGACGATGAAATGGCCGCCGGTCTCGACGGCCTGCGCTGGGGGCTGGAGCCCGACGTGCCGACGCGCGAGGACACGCCCATCGTCAAGGGCTGACCCGGAACCACACTCACGGTGTCGCGGCGGCGGGGTCCTTTCCGTCGCCGCGATGCGTTTCCGGCTCCCGTCCCGGGCCCGACCCGGGACCTCGTAGGGTGGGTGAAAACCCACCTGCGCATCGGTTAACAATCCGTCACGACCGGCCGCCGCGTCAAACCGTCGAAACGCGAAAATCCGCACCGTCGCGATACCACTGGAATACCGACGCGATGCCGACATGCCGTTTCGGGCCGAATCGAAGCGGTTAACCCACCCGTTTCCGCGCCCGGTGCCTCAAGGCCCCGTTAATCTTCCAACGCCGTCAGCACGTCCTCATAGCTCTCCAGCCCATGCGCCGTGCCCATGGTCTCGCGCCATTTGGCGGCATAGGCCTCATGCATCGCCGGGCTGACCTGCGCCCGCCCGGCGCCGGCGCGCCCGCTCACCACCTTGCTGGCCTCACCGCCCGGCGGCAGGCCACAGGCCGCGTCGCGCGCCTGACGCACAAGGTGATCGTCGAACTGCCGCCCATGCGCCGTCATGAAATCCAGCGTCGCCTGCGCCTGCGCCACGGCGCGTGTCCGCTCATCGGATATTCCCATGAAATCCGCCACTTGCGCGACACTCTTCACCAGATCTTGCTTCATGTGCTCATAGGCCAGCAGCAGCACGTCGTCGTGGTCGCGCACGCCCCACCAGGACACCGCATGGCTCCAGTAATCCTCGCGGCCCATGCGATCCAGGTAGTACTCCGCGAAATCCTCCAGCGAAATCGCCCCGCGCTCGAAGGTCCAGCCGTCGAAAAAGCGGTAAAGCGACACCATCGCATCCACCGGGTCGCGCAGCACGACGATATAGCGCCCGCCTTCGGGAATCACCCCCCAGGGCAGATGGCTCTTGAAGAGCCGCGGACGGTAGGGTTGCGGGTCGTTAACGTTCCGCCCCATATCGTGGGCCAGCTCCAACCACGGCACAATTTCGGTTATCTCGTCAAACGCCATGTCGCCGCCGGACCGCAGGCCGTGGGCGATCTGGCTGACCCAGGTGGTGCCGCACTTGCTGTAGGGCGAAATGAAGATGTCCGAAGGACCCGGGCGATAGGCCAGCCCCGTCTCCACGCCATGCTCCGTGGCGAAGCGCGCCAGCGCCGCGTTCATCTGCGCCAGTGTCTCAGGGCGCTTCATCGCGCGCCTCCCTTTTGCCCGGCACCGGGTCGTAGCCGCAGCCGCCCCAGGGATTGCACCGCGCGATCCGGCGCGCGGCCAGCCACCCACCCTTCAGGCCCCCGTGGGTGCGCAGGGCGTCGAGCGCGTACTGGCTGCATGTCGGTTGATAGCGGCAGTTGAACCCCACCCAGGGGCTGAAAATCAGCCGGTATCCCTTGACCGGCAGGGCCAGGATATGCGCCAGCGGACTCATCCGTGCACCGTGGCCAGCGCCCGCCGCAGATCCTCGCACAGGCCTTGGAAATCGCGGTCCACCGTGGTCCCGGCGCGCCCGATCAGCACATAGTCATGCCCGGGTTTTCCATTTGCCGTCAGCACCTTGCGCGCCACTTCGCGCAAGCGCCGCTTGGCCCGGTTACGGGTGACGGCATTGCCCACCTTCTTGGAACAGGTGTACCCCACCCGGATCTTGTCGCTGTCGTCCCGCCGGTCCCGCATTTGCAGCACCAGGCCCTTCATCGCCTGCCTGCGCCCCTTGGCGGCGGCCAGGAAATCGGGGCGTTTCTTCAGGACCTCCAGACAAACGGAAACCGCCGGGGGCGTTTTCCCCGTGTCATCCACGAGGGCCTCCGGCGGTGTCATGTCCGTACAGGTCCTGGCTGGCGCTTACGCGCTCAGCGACTTGCGGCCACGCGCACGACGCGCGTTCAGGATCTTGCGGCCGGCCTTGGTGGCCATGCGCGCGCGGAAACCGTGGCGCCGCTTGCGGACCAGGTTCGAGGGTTGATACGTGCGTTTCATCGCTCGGCTCTCCGGTGTTCTTGGCCTCGCTCAGGAATCGCGAAAGCCGGAATTCGTATTGAAGCCCGGTCTATAGGGGCCTGCGGGACCCAAGTCAAACATCCGATTGGCTTTTGCAACAAAAACCCTGCCCCGATGGCCGGCTTTGTTACAAAGCCCCCCGAATCCCGACATAAACGCCCCGAACCAATCACCCCGCATCACCCCCGCGTGAAGCGTCTGGCGCGGCGCCCGAGGATCGCGCATCTAGGGAAGGACAGTCAATCGTACCGGACCCCGACATGGCCACTGCCGACGACACCAGGCGCCCCGCCTATATCCGCCACGCGCCCCTGGTCGTGATCCTGATCGCCGCCGTCGTGGGGTATTTCACGCTGGGCGACTACCTGACATTCGACACGCTGGCCGAAAATCGCGAGGCATTGCTGGCCTTTCGCGACGAAAACCACATCCTTCTCGCAGGGATATTCATCGCCGTCTACGTGAGCATCGTGGCCTTCTCGCTGCCGGGTGCAGCGGTCGCATCGGTGACCGGCGGATTTCTCTTCGGCCTCGCGCTTGGCACCGTCTTCAACGTCACAGCCGCCGTGATCGGCGCCTCGGCCATCTTCATGGCCGCACGGTGGGGCCTTGGCCGCACGCTCGCCGCCAAGATGGACGCCTCCGAAGGCACGCTGAAGAAGATCAAGACCGGCCTGCATGAACATGAAATCAGTGTCCTTTTGCTGATGCGTCTCGTGCCCGTGGTGCCGTTCTTCGTGGCCAACCTGCTGCCCGCGCTGGTCGGGGTGCGCTTCGTCAATTTCCTCTGGACGACCGCAATCGGCATCATCCCCGGCGCCATCGTCTTCACCTGGATCGGCGTTGGCCTCGGCGAGGTCTTCGACCGCGGCGAGCGTCCTGACCTGTCTCTGCTGTGGGAGCCGCAGGTGATCGGCCCCATTCTCGGGCTTTGCGTGCTGGCAGCACTACCTATCGTGATCAAGACCGTGCGCGGCAAGAAGGACATCTAGGCCATGGCCGATATCAAGACTGACATCCTCGTCATCGGGGCCGGGTCCGGCGGCCTCTCCGTCGCCTCGGGCGCGGCACAGATGGGCGCCGACGTGGTCCTTCTGGAAGGCCGCGAAATGGGCGGTGACTGCCTCAACTTCGGCTGCGTGCCCTCCAAGGCCCTCATCGCCTCGGCCAAGGCCGCCCATGGCCAGGCACATGCCGCCCCTTACGGCGTCGCCGATGTCGCGCCCAAGGTGGACTACGCCGCCGCCAAGGATCACGTTCGGGACGTGATCGCCACCATCGCCCCGCATGACAGCCAGGAACGGTTCGAGGGCCTTGGCGTTAAGGTCATCCGCGACTACGGCCAGTTCATCTCGCCAACCGAGGTCAAGGTCGGCGACACCACCATCCGCGCCCGGCGCATCGTCATCGCCACCGGTTCTTCGCCCTTCGTTCCCCCTATCCCGGGACTGGAGGACGTCCCTTACGAGACCAACGAAACCCTGTTCGATCTGCGCGACAAGCCCGATCACCTGCTGGTCATCGGCGGCGGCCCTATCGGCATGGAAATGGCGCAGGCGCATCTGCGCCTGGGTTGCAAGGTCACCGTGATCGAAGGCGACAAGGCCCTTGGCAAGGACGACCCCGAGGCAGCGGCATTGATGCTGGATCAGTTGCGTGAGGAAGGCCTTGAGATCGTCGAGGGCGCCACCGCGGCGCAGGTGCGCGGCACCGCCGGGGCGATCGAGGTGGAAACCAAGGACGGGCAGGTTTTCAAGGGCTCGCACCTTTTGGTGGCCGTGGGCCGCAAGCCCAATATCGACCGGCTGAACGTCGAGGCGGCAGGCATCAAATCCACCAGGTCCGGCATCAAGGTCGACGCCAGCCTGAAGACCAGCAATTCAAAGGTCTACGCCATCGGCGACGTCGCGGGCGGCCTGCAATTCACCCATGTGGCGGGTTATCACGCGGGCATCGTCATCCGTTCCGCCGTGCTGGGCCTGCCCGCCAAGACCAGCACCGCGCACCTGCCCTGGACCACCTACACAGACCCCGAACTCGCCCAGGTCGGCCTGACCGAAGCGCAGGCGCGCAAGGAACACGGACAGAAGCTGGAAGTCGTGCGGGCCGAGTATGACGGGAACGACCGCGCCATCGCCACGCGCAAGACCACGGGCTTCGTCAAGGTCATGGTGGTCGGTGGCCGTCCTGTCGGCGCCACCATCGTCGGCGCCCAAGCGGGCGAGCTTATACACACTTGGGCCTTGGCCCTCGCCAACAACTTGAAAATGAAGCATATCAGCGCCATGGTTGCGCCTTACCCCACGTTGGGGGAACTCAACAAACGGGCCGCGGGGGCGTACTTTACGCCACGGCTGTTCGAAAGCGACGGGGTCAAGCGGATCGTGCGGCTGGTGCAGCGCTGGCTGCCCTGAGGGACAAGGCGACGGAACGGCAAAGATGGGGTTTCTGAAATCACTCTCGGGACGGTTCCTGATCCTGACCGTGGTATTCGTCATGCTGGCCGAGGTCCTGATCTTTTTTCCGTCCATCGCCCGATTCCGCGAAGATTTTCTGATGGACCGGCTGGAACGTGCCCAGATCGCCTCCCTGGCACTGTTGGCCAGCGACGAGATCTCGAACGAGCTGCAGGAAGAACTGCTGCAGAATGCCGGCGTCTTCAACGTGGTGCTGCGTCGTGACGAGGCGCGTCAGCTGATGCTGTCGGCGCCCATGCCCTCGCCCATCGTGGAGACGTACGATCTGCGCGATGCCACGCCTCTGGAACTGATCGGGGACGCCGTGACCCGGCTGGCCACGCCTGAACCCGAGATGATCCGGGTGATCGGTGATCCGTCGCAGATGGGCGGTCTTCTGATCGAAATCACCCTGCTGACGGACGAGTTGCGCGCCGCAATGCTGGATTACGGCCTGCGTATCCTGTTCCTGTCGGCGATGATCTCGGTCGTGACCGCCGCCCTGCTTTATTTTGCCGTGCGCGGCTTCCTGGTGCGGCCCATCGCCAGCGTCGCGCGGCACATGACCCGCTATGCCGAAGCCCCCGAGGACGCGAACCGGGTGATCACGCCCCGGTCCACCACCACCGAGATTCGCCAGGCCGAAGAGGCGCTGCACAAGCTTCAGACCCAGCTGACATCGTCCCTGCGCCAGCGCGAACGCCTCGCCCAGTTGGGCGGCGCGGTGGCCAAGGTCAGCCACGACCTGCGCAACATCCTGACCTCGGCACAACTTTTCACCGACCGGATCGAAATGAGCGAGGACCCGGCGGTCAAGCGCATGGCGCCCAAGCTGGTCAACTCCATCGCGCGCGCCGTGCACCTGTGCGAATCCACGCTGGCCTATGGCAAGGCCGAGGAACAGCCGCCCACCCTGGGCCGGTTCGCGCTGATCGACGTGGTGTCGGACGTCATCGAAAGCGAGCGTCTGGCCGTGGGCGACGCCGATATCAGCTTTGCCGAGGACGTGCCGACGGCGCTTGTCGTGCGCGCGGACCACGAACAGCTCTACCGCGTGATCGCCAACCTCGTACGCAATGCCCGGCAGGCCATCGTCAACAGCGGCAAGCCCGGAGAGATCGCCATTTCAGGACAGGAAACCGGCGACGCATGGCTGATCCATGTCTCCGACACCGGCCCGGGCCTGCCGGCAAAGGCGCGGGAACATCTGTTTCAGCCCTTCCATGGCGGCGCAACCAAGGGCGGCACCGGGCTGGGTCTGTCGATCGCCGCCGAGTTGATCCGCGGTCACGGCGGCACGCTGGACCTTGAACGGACCGACGACAGCGGCACGGTGTTTCGAATTTCGTTGCCCCGCGGCGGCCTGAAACTGGACTGACGGATTTTCCTCGGATTTTCCGCGCCGGCCCCCTTGCATTGCTCGGCGCTTGGGTCTAGATGCTCGTCCTCACGGACCGATAGCTCAGCTGGATAGAGTACCTGACTACGAATCAGGGGGTCGGGGGTTCGAATCCTCCTCGGTCCGCCATTTCACCCCGAATAAGCTAATAAATACAGAAGCTTACGCGATTTTCGGGGTGGGCGTTCCCCCACCATTTCCCCCAAACTTCTGAGACTAAATGGGACAAATTAGGTGATTTGCCTACGCGTGCCCGTGGGTGATTTGCCCCGTGATTCCGTGTGTCAGACCCAAATGCGCCAGAGGCGCTGTACGGCCCGCACAGGGCGGTCTCGGGGGTGCTGGTAGGCTGCCCTAGCCGGGAATGGCGAGAAGGCCCCCTGCTGGCGCTGCCAGCGCCTCCCCTGCGGCGCGGGGTGCCCGGCTCCTATGGCAAGGCCGCTGCGCGGCGGGGGTGGCGTTGCTGCGCTTCGCGCGTGTGGCGTGGGCGCTGCCCCATGGCGAAGCCGATGCCATGGAATTGAGGATACCTGCCGTAGCTGCGAACGGCGCACCGCGCCGGGTGCAGCAATGGTTCTCTCTATCTTCTGTCCTAATTATCTTGTCCCTGCCATAAAAGATAGAAAGAACCATTCAAACGTGGTTGAGATATACAGAGAAGACAATTCGGACAGTTATTGCCACGGCGGGCATTTTTGCCCGGTTTCCTGCCGGTGCGCCATGAATACGTCCAACGCCACGTGATGGAATTTCCGCAGGAAACCTAGGTTGGGGTGACGCAGGCGGCGGCCCACGTCGAATTGCTCACCCGGAAACATGCGTGCTGTAGCCAGCAGCGGGTCGGCCATGGCCTCCGGCGAAAACACGTCCTCGTCCAGACTGGCGTTGGCCACTGTCATTTCCAGCTTGGCCGCCCCCACGAAGTCGCCCCACCGCACCAGCGTGTGTGTCAGGATGCGCGGTTGCCAGCCCTCCGGCCACACCTCGGCTAGCCCGAACAGCAGACCGTACTCGCGGTGCGTCGTCATTTCGCGCTCCATGTGGGTGCGCCACTGCTTCGACAACGTGTTGGCCACCTTGCGCAGGTTCTGCCCCGTGGCGGGCTGTCCTATCCGCAGTAACGTCACCTTTTCGCGTGACATGCCGCGCGTCGTCGCCACCACCGGGGCGGTCTTGATGTAGCGCCGCAGGGTCCGGGGGTGCACCCCTACCCTGTCCGCCCATTCCTGCTGCGACAGCGGCGGTGCCCACGTGTACCCCTCGAAGCTGTAGGGCTGCGCCGCGCACAATTCGCGGATCAGGTCACACAGATGGTCAAACTTCGCCTGCGCGTCAGCGCGGAATGCCGGAGTTTCCTTCACTCGGCGGCGAATGTTCGGCTTGCGCTGACCTATGCTTTCGGATAGTGTCGTCACGTCATTTTCCTTGCTGTAACTGGAATGACCTCTTTGTTGGTGAAGGCCCGCTCATGTCCCGAGCGGGCCTTTTTCATGCGGCGTCCCTGTGCAGCAGCCGACGCACCGCCGCCAAGTCGATCTTGTAGACGAACGGCGGCGGACCCGCGTTGACCCGCTTTCCCCTGCCGTCCGTCCTGAACCGGATCACCACGCCCGCAGCCAACAGGCGGCCCAGAGCCGTTGTGACAGACGGCTGGGATAACCCGGTCTCCCTGAGAAAGTCCGTGCGTGAGATGGGCGCGAAGTACCGCAACTCGCCCAGCGTGTGATCGTGCACCACCGTCAGGCACTCAATCTCAGAGTTGCGGAACCGCCCCTTGCTGCGGAAAACCAGTTCCATGACCGCAGCCGATGCCTGCGTAAATTCCAGTGCTTTTTCCTCGTCCATATCAGCCTCCAAGCAATGCGAGAGAGGGCAGTGTAGGATAAGAGGCGCACGTAATCAGTGCTAAACATCGCATGTCCGGGTTATACTACAAACCGGCTTATCGTGTAGCACATGTTGTGTTGTAAATAAATTTACAACCTATATGTGGTGCTAGTTTTTGCGCACCCGGTGCGCTGCCTCCATGGAGTGTATGGCCGCGACAAGCACTTGCGGCAACGAAAGCTGGTACCCCACCGCCAGCTTGCGCAGCGTCGGCAGCCGTGGATTTTTCCCGACACCGGGAGCGCCCTTTTCGAGATCGTCTAATACGGACTTAGCGATACCGACACGTCGCGCCATGCTGGAACGACTGATACCAATTTGCGACCGGCGGGCCGTCAAAAGCGCGGACAGCGGGACGTTGCAAAGTAGGCTCTGCCGCCTGCCTACTAGAAGCCCGGCCACTTGCTCACCTATCCCGTGCTCCTCGGCCAGCGCCAAAAGCATTTCCTGCGCGGGATTAGGGTACTTCATCTTCCACCACGGGCGCATCGCCTGCCCAGCGTTTGACCGCCAGCCGCGTGCCCACGCCCAAACTGTCCTGCCCCAGCGCTCCGGTCACGCTGTACCACTGCCCGGTTTCGTCGCGAAGCGCGGCAGGCGTGAACGCCCACTCGGTCAGCAAGGTCACCTGCCCCTCGCCAACCTCACCGCCAAGGGTGCGATTGAGTTGGTCGGTATCTGCGAACTTAACCCGTCCGTGCACCTGCCCCTCCACGGCCACGAAGCGCCCCGCGACGGGCCGCCCGTGGGTCGCGTCAGTGGCCTGCGTGTAGAGCGTGAACAGATGGTAAGAGGGGCTGTGCTCGGCGGCCCGGATGAACGCTTGGCGGATATGGTCAGTCATCGGACCAGCCCACCAAGCGCATGGCCCGCTCCAAGTCCACGCCCGCCTTGACCAGTGCCCCCACAGACCGCGCCCGGCCTGCCGTGTCGCTGGCCATCATCGAAGCAGACGACATGCCCGTGACGCCAACCTTGGCAAATTCGCTGGCAAGCTGGCGTGCGATAGGTTCAAGGGTCTGCAAGACAAAGAGCCGGTACGCCTCGCGCATGGCCCCGGCGTTACCCTGCCCAGTGACAAGCGCAGGGGGCACCCCCGCCGCCGAAAGCACGCGTTGGTGCAGCGCGTCGGTAAAGGGGTTGATATCAGCCTTGCGAAGATCGGGGCCAAGTTCCGTGCGTGACCAGTCTTGCCTGTTGGGCTGCCCCACGTTGGTCGCAAAATCCGCCTTGGACCGGATCGCCGCCAGCGTTCCGCCAGCTTTGAGACCGCGTAATGCCGCCGAAGATTGATCTTCCGGCACACTGTCGGGAAAGGGAAGCAAGCCCCGTCCCATCCATTCCGTAGACCGACTGATAGCCGCCTCGATTTCCGCCACCAGCGACGGCGAACCACCGGCCATGACCAGCGGACTGCGGCCAACCCACGGGGTTTCAGCGGCGCTGTTGATCGTCAGCAGCAGCACCTCGTCAGCCAGCGCCTTCACCGTTTCGGTTTCGTTAGGCCGGGCAAGGTGAAGGTGGTACCTGTTCCGTCCAACGTGGTCCCAATACGCGACCCGGTGCAGGGTCAGGCTGTTGCCCTCCACCCTGACGTGCCAGCAGCTTTGCCCGCGCAAGCACAGGTCAAGGCCAATGGCGGCCAGCACGTCAGCCGTCAGCGGCCCAGCATCGGGGCTGGGGTCTAGCATGGCAAAGCCTCGCGACCAGAAGCCCGCGCACGTGGCCACGGTCGCAGACAGGGCCGCCCTGCCATCGCTTTGCAGGGTGGTCTGTCTATGCGACAGATAGGCTTCTGTTACCGCCGGAAAGGCCGCACGCTGTTCCATGTCGGGCTTAGTTTTCGTCTTGAAGGGCCACATCGGTTCCCACTCCCCAAATTACGTCACCGGCCAGCAAAATGCCCGCGCCCGACTGCTGGAAAAGCGGCCCCAAGGCTTGCCGCGTCAAAATGCTGTCCCCGGCTTGGATCACGCGAAACTCGCGCCGCGCCGGGCTGTGGATCAACTGGTACAAGGCGAGGCAACGCACCGCCTCCAGCACGTGAGCGCCCGGCGTTGCATCATCGTACACCTGCCCGGTGAAAGCCTCTGCCAGCTTCCAGCTTGCCGCAAGCACCGCCTCGGCGCGCTCGGCAGACACGCCTGCTTCCAGAGCGATTTCGGTATGGTCAATCTCTGGGTAACTCATGGCAACCACACCCCCGGCTTGTTGCGCACCGGGTGCGCGGCTTGCTGCAGTGCCCGCAGTTCGGCCTGACTGGCCTCGTATGCAGGCCGCGTGACCAGCGATAACTCGTAAAGAACCAGTGCCAGAATGGTCCTAATAAGAACTTTTGGATTGCCGGGTTCCGGGTCCAGCCGTTCGTTATCCGGCACTGCTTCTTTCGGTGGTACCCGAAAGCCCGGCGAAATTCCGGTTACAAGCCCAGCCCCCAGCATCGCCAGCGCATCACGGATGTGCGTCACGTCCTCCAACGCAGGATCAATCGTGGCGTCAAAGGTCAAAGCTTCATCGTCTGCCCGCAGCACCAGCGACCCGTTGCGGCGGGACGCTAGAGGCATGTCGAAAGAGTGCCCAAAGAGAAGGTTCACTTCGCGGTCCTCATTCCGCAACGTGAAGTCGAAAGCACCGGGCGCAATCCGCTCTTTTCTCACCCGCCCACGGTCCGCCAGCGTGGCTAACTCATTGAAATTAAAACGCCCCGCAATCACGGGCCGTTTCCCTTGGCGGCGGAGTTCAAGCCCCGCCGCCCATGTTGCCCGATTTTCCATGGTTACGCGCGGTCCTGCACGCCGGTCAGCTTGAAGTAGTGCGTGGCCGTGCGCTGAATGAGCACGTCGAGGAAGGCGAACATCGTCAACGCCACCTTGCCCGTCTTGCTCTCCGAATACGGGTCCACGATCAATTCCGGGCTGCCCCACGTGGGCACATAGGCATTGTTGGAACCGGCCCCGAAGTAGACGGTGGACGCGCCCTTGTCGGTTTCATCGCGTGCCCCACGGGCAGATACCTGGCTGGACCACAAAGTGGCAAAGCCTGCCCCTTTCAGCCGGTCCAGTTCGGACACAGCAGTGCCGCTGATCAGAGTATCCGCCAGCGTTTGGTGGACAATCGGCGCACCGGCAATGCGCACCTGCGACGGGGTGCTCAGCTTGGCGGTTTCCTGAATTTCCGTGGCCCGCAGCAGGAAGTCCGAAAAGCTGGCCACGTCGTCCAGAGCAGCCGTGCGCCCGCCTGTCAGGACAGTCTCAAAACCTGCCGGTTGTTCATCCGCCCCGGTGCCTTGGAAAATGGCAAGGTCGATGCCCTCGCGCAGCACCTCCGCCAAATCGCGGCGCAGGATGGATTGCAGGGCACTGTTTTGGCGGATTGCCTGCCGCGAAAGCAGGTAGCGGCCCGTCGCCGTATGAATGGCAGGCTGCTTCGCCGTGGTGCTGATAGCGTCCGCGTCGGCACCCTCGCCCTCCGCGACCCACGACAGGCCAGCGCCGCCGGTGATTTCCGGGAAGCTGGGAGCACCCGTCACCTGCATGACGTTCACGCCGAACCGGCCAGCGGCAGAGGTTTCAAAGAACCGCTCCAAGGCGTTCATGGTCGGGCGGCTGGCCAGTTCCCCAGACGTGCCCGCGCTGCTGTCCGTCACGGCGTCGGCGCGGGTTTCCAGCAGGCTTTCCCACGGGAAGCGCACGCCCTTCTGGCCAACACCGTGGCGGCTTTCCAGTTCCTCGTTCACCTCGGCCTCGCGCCCGCTCAACGGCTTGCCGTCCACCAGCGAACCGATAACGGCGGTCAGGTCGAAGCTGCGACACTCGCGGTCGAAGTCTGTCTGTTGCTTGTCGGGTTCGGCGATTTTTTCGCGCTCGGCTTCTTCCAGAACCAGCGCTGCGCGCAGTTCGACTTCCCCATCCTGATACGCTTGGGTCAACGAACGCATTTCGGAGCGGCCTTCTTCCGACAGTTCTTCGGTGTTGGACAGTTCGGCAAGGCGTTCCCGACGCTTGGACTGTTCGAGTTGGATAGATTGGCTTTTCAACATGGTGTTTCCTCTTGCTCGATTTGAGGTGTGATGCCCGCAGCGTCGAGGAATGCACCTCGTCCCTTTAAGGCGGTTCGGCGGGGCACACGCGCCCGCTTCTCGCGGCCCGCGTTGCGTTCCGCATTGGTCTTGGTGCTGTGGCAGGACTGGCAAAGGTACTGGCAGTTGGAGGGGTCAAACACCCCGATGCCGCAAGCGTTGATTGCGGACCGGGGCACCACGTGGTCCACGTCGCCAGCCATGCCCAGAAAGACGTTGCAATGCTCACAACGGAACGAAGCCCGATGCGCCACGAACGCCCGGACGGCGGCCCAGCGGGCAGTCTTAAGAGGGGCGGTACTTGTCCGGGCCATGGCTAAAGCACCTCCACGGTGTATTCCGGTTTGACCGCATCCCGCGCCCGCAGCATCGCGCTGCACGCCAGTACAAGACTGGAAACCACGTCTATCCGCGCCGTCTGGTGGGCACGTTGCAGCTGGCACGCTCCGGTGGTCGAAACCTTCACGTCCGCCTCCGCAAGACTGCCCTCCAAAAGCAATGAACGCTTGAGCGTGACCGCCCCGGCGATGAAAAGACGGCGCGTCGCGCGAATGTCGGCGTCGCCGTCTTTGGGGCCGGTGCCGCGATAGATGATTGGCCATGCAATGCGCGACCGCGCGAGGGCCGTTTCAAACTCCGCCTGCCGGTATCGGTCGCAGGACACCGAACGCACCGGGTGCGGGCCGACGCGCTCAATCAACTCCGGCAGAAACTCCGCCAGATCGGAGACGGAACCGCTCGTCTCAATGAGTTCCCCGGCGGCGGCGCACCTCGCCCATAGGTCCCCCACCAGATCGCGCTTGCCGCGTTCTTCAAGGGACAACGCCGCGCCGGGAAACGCCCCCAGCACCTTGATGATGCCAGAGGTTTCGTAGGCCACCGTGGCCGCTGTCATGCTGGCAGACCCGCCAAGGTCGATGCCGATATGCACCGGCTCACCGGGGATCGGTTCAGCGTCTTTACGATACGCCTTGGCAAGTGTTTCGTAGTCGATCAGCAATTCCCTGCCGGGCGTCAAAGGCATGTTGAGGTTCCACGCGCCAAAGGCAGTCATGCTGCCCGATTGCTCCGCCTTGTCGTGCGCATCCTTCATGAAACGGACAGGCTTGATGGTCCCAAGGCCGGGGTTCGCCTTCCGCCACACGGCGGGGTCCGACATGTCGTCGCCCTTGTCGGCGGCGTAGAGTATGACGCAGGTGCGCGGGTCCGGGTTGTCCAGAATGTCGTTGAAAAACGCGCCGTCGCCTCGCGTCCCAACATACAGGATTTGGCCGTCACGCGTAGCGATTGCGTCTGTCATACCGTCAACCATTTCGGTCTGGTTCTGCGATAGAAGCCCACACTCGTCTATGCAGATCAGGTCACAGTCCTGACCGTGCCCCTGCGAACGTGTGCCGGTGGATAGCAACAGCGTGGCGTTTCCGATGTAGATGATGCCCGGCTTAGGGTCCGCCCTGCGCTTCAATTCCTCCGCCCGCCCGGCGGCTTCCATAAGGTCGCGCATGGCGTTGGGCACGAACAAGGCATGGCGTTCGGACGGGGCCGCGATACTGCCCCGAAAGTTCGGCTGGTGCGCCGGGCTGTCAGGGCACATGAGCGCCAGAAACAGCGCGGCCATGAGCATGGTCTTACCCTGCTTCCGGGCGATGCTGTAAGCAATGGCCCGCCATTTGGGGGATTGCCCGTCCTTGGCGAAAAACTCGCGCAGCAGTTCCATCTGGAAGGGCTGCAACTCAAACGGCTGGCCTTGGCTGATACCGGACGGGATCACGAACGTTTTAGCCAGCCACCGGGCAACACGCACCTCCATGGGGGCACGTTTCCTGACCCTAGGGGCCATGCGCACCGGGTGCGCTATAGCGGTCGTTGCGTTCATCCTCACCCTCGCGAGAGATTAAAGAGTTCCCGTCATCCCCGCTCCGGTGTCTGGATCATGAGCGGGCCAACAGGGTTCCCTTAATGGGGTATCATATTACCACCATCAGGACGCAAGAGGTCAGAGTGATTCGCCGGAGTTTACTTCATTTTGCTATTAGAGCTTCCGAGCACTGCCGAAGTATCCAAAGCTACCCTTAGGGACCGATACGCACTCATTGCCACCCAGTGGGACCTAATGGGATTTGCAACATTGCTAAACTAATCCAAGTAAGTGTCACATGCGGTGCACACTTTGCACCACCCGCAAGTCATTGAAATATATGAATTTTCAAGGGTTTCTTTTAAGAAGATCACTCGGCGAGTAATTTTAGCCTTTTCTTCAGCCTTTATAATGGGGGATGATCTAGCTGTGAGGTTCGGGAACCACTAGATATAGTGGCCCCCGAGTTTCACTGGCAGGGGCAAGGTCCGCCCTGTTACAGCGTGGTCTCACATCCATAGCTTAGTAGCAGGGCGGACCGACCCGCAACACCAAAAGTGGAGAGTGGCAACTCCACACTATCCGGCAACTAACCTGCTGATTTCCTTCCCGACCTCTTTCCAGAACACGCCCTGTTGCTTGCCCATCTCTTTGCGCAGGCCCAGCCGGGCGCGAACCCTCACCTGCTTCTTGAGGGCGTACAGGGGCACGTCGCGCCGTCCACGCTTCTGCACGATCAACAGCACGCCGCGCGGAGAACGGATCACCCGCGTATTCCGCCATTCCCTCGCCCGGACCTTGCGCGGTGTGCCGTCGGGCTTGCGGGCCGCCTTCAAGGGAATTGTCATGTAAGTGACATTCCGAGCGCGGATCACCCCCCCGGTCTCCTGTAGGCCCAGCCCGGGCGTGAGTGTTACCTTGCCTTCCACCGCACCGGGTGCGCTGGTCACGTCGTAATCGCGCAACCGCCTTTCGCCGTCGCTGCCCTTGCGGGTGCGCTTGGCCACGGTGTCGGTGACGCTTGCCAGATACTTGTCCATGGCGCGTTCGCCAGCACGTAGCAGGGCGGCGTCATTGATGCGGTCGAAGCGCGGCGCGGTCTTGCCGCCTTTGCGTTCAATTTCCAGCATGGCAGCCCCCTACGCCGCGAACAGGTCGTTGGTGCGCGTCCGGTAGCGGACCTGAAATTCCACGGTTGCAGCCGCGCAATTGTCCATGTCGTCGGTCAGGTCGGGTCTGGTGCGTATCGGGGTGAAGCCGTTGGCCAGCTTCTTGCCGCCCGTGCCCTTGCCGCCCTCCTCTATCGTGTGGTCGCCTGTGAACGCCTTGATAACCTCGGCAGCCACGTTGTTGGCCACGGCCTGCGCCTCCTCGCCCGCCGCCAGCGGCACCGCAAACGACAGAAACAGTTCAAATGTCATCTCCTGTACGCTGCCCGTGGTCGGCGTGTAGACCTCGTCACCTTCCAGCACCGCCAGCAGGCTGCCCCGGGTCGCGTCGTAATCTTCCGGGATATCTGTCCGAACAACGCGGTCAAAAGCGACGTTCTCAAATTCGCTGGCTTCGACACGGCGGATCAGTTCGCGCACAATGCGCTCACGAATAGAGTTCATCATGCAGTCCTCCTACGGCGCACGTTGGGTGCGGGTTTTGGGCCACGGCTTTTTTCAGCCGCCGCCGCAATCGTTTGCTCGATTTCGGATTGATACCACCGGGCCATGCCGCCCAGTTTGATCGGCTGGGGCATGACGCCGCTAGACACCCACCGCCAGAAAGTGGACCGGGCGCAGCCCAGCATGGCCGCCGCGTCCTTGTCGTTGATAAGCTGGGTCTGCATCGTTTCACCCCGTTCCGTTAAAGCCGGACTGTTTTAGACGGAACGAGATGAAAAGTCAATCGTAAGGCACTGTTTTTGCTATGTAAACCAATTGGTTGACACTGCCTTGGGTGCTAGCGTCTGGCCAGTTTGATCACGTCGCCAGACTTGCCCGTGACGTATTGTGACCAGATTTCAAGCAGTTCGCGGCGGCGGTCAAAAAGGTCGGACCGCGCGTAGGCCCGTTCGGTGTCGTCACCCACCGCGTGCGCCAGCACTTTTTCCGCCACAACGCGGTCGGCGTGGGCACTCTCCCCGGCCCAGTCACGGAACGAACTACGGAACCCGTGCACCGTGAAGCCCTCGCACTTCATGCGCTTGAGCAACGCCTTGAACACCATGTCGCTGGCAACCCTGCCTTGCCGGTTTGGGAACACCACGTCGCCATGCAGGCCGCGCAGTTGCTCTACCACCGCCTTGGCTTCCTCCGTCAAAGGCACCCGGTGCGTTTCCCGTGCCTTCATGCGTTCCGCCGGGATGGTCCACACGCCCTCCTCCATGTCGAACTCCTCCCACCGTGCGCCCCGCGCCTCGCCAGACCTCACGCCGGTCAGGATGATCAGTTCCAAGCAGCGGGCCGATACGCCCTCGCGCGTGCCCAACTCTCCAAAGAAGGCAGGCACGTTTTGCCACGGCATGGCAGCGTGGTGCTTGGCCTTGCGCTTGACCGTGGGCAGCGATGCCTTGATGCCGGTCAGCGGGTTTTCGTCGTGGTAGTGCCCTGCGCCCTTGGCCCAGTCGAATATCCGGGCCAACCGCTGGCTCAGCCGTTTTGCCGTCACGTGCTTGGTGGTCCAGATCGGCTCCAACACCCGCAGCACGTCCGCCCGCGTGACGTCCTTGATGGGCAGCCTGCCCAAGATCGGCAGTGCGTACGTCTCAATGGTGGTGAACCACTGCGCCCGCGCCTTGTCATTGGATAGCGTCTCACCAATCTTCTTGTGCACCCGGTGCGCAGCTTGCCGGAACGTCAGTTGATCGCAGCGCCGTGCCCGGCGCGGATCGGTGCCCAGCCGCGCCTCTTTGCGCAACCGCCTCGCTTCCTCGCGTGCCTCGGCAAGGGAGAACAGACGGGCAGACCCAAGCCCCACGTCTATCCGCCGTCGCTGGAACGTAGTGCGCAGCACCCACGATTTTTGAGACCCGCCGTTCTTCACCCGCAGGTACAGACCCTCGCCATCGAACAGTACACCTTCCGTGGCAGCATTCACTTTTTTGGCAGTTAGGTTTCCCACCTTTTTCGTTCCCCCAAATTTTCCCCCAACAGCCGGGAGAAGTGATAAGACAGGGTGGGACAGCATGAGACTACCCACTCTAGGAATGTCTCCCAATTGGTTGACAATATTGAATATTTTAGGACAATTTGAGACTTACCGCAACGCAAATTCCGGCGCTCCTCGGTCCGCCACTTCCCCCCTTGTTGGACGTCAGGCGAAATTGACTTTTGCGTCATGTCGCTGACCCGGCTTGCGAACTGCACACGAAGACGGACCTTCGTGGACAGTGCAGAGACTGACGGGAGGAGCCCATTATTGCCATAGTTACAAAGCACCTGCGCGGAACAAGGGCAAAGCCCGCCGCACATCGCCGTCAGAAAACAACGTCCGCTTCGACCTGTATAGTGGACCCTCGCCAGCTCCACGCCCAAGGTCTGGTCTGGGTCGGAAATTCTCGGCGGTTGGGTCCGGCCTGCTTGCCACGGCCCGCTGTCATAACCCAGAAAACCGTAGCTTCGAGTCGCTTTCGCCCGGCATTCGACACCCCTCTAAGACACCCTGCGATGCACGCCTTTCAGCGCCCATGTCACGTGGCGTCGCCCTCGACATCCGACCGCATGAGTATACCCTTGCCATGATGTGTTCGGCAAAGAGGTCGCCATGAAATTGACCGTAGACGGCACGGTGCACGATATCGACGTCGCCGAGGATATGCCGCTGCTCTGGGTGCTGCGCGACCTACTGGGCAAGACCGGCGTTAAATATGGCTGCGGGATCGCCCAATGCGGTGCGTGCACCGTTCATATTGATGGCGAGGCCGTGCGATCCTGCCAGGTTCCGGCGCAGGATGTCTGGGGTGCTGTCACCACGATCCATGGGCTTGGCACTCCCGAGTCGCCCCACCCGGTCCAGCAAGCCTGGATCGAGACGCAGGTGGCGCAATGCGGATACTGTCAATCCGGCCAAATCATGCAGGCCGCGGCACTGCTGTCGGAAATGCCCGACCCGAGCGATGAGGAGATCGACGACGCCCTGTCCGGCAATCTTTGCCGCTGCGGCACCTATCCGCGCATTCGCGCCGCCGTCAGGGTCGCGGCTGCAAAGCTGAAGAACGCCTAGGATGAGCCGGGCCGGAAAAATAGCGCGCCGAAGCTTCCTTGTCGGGGCCGTGGCAGCCGCGGGGGGCGTGGCCTTTGGCGTCTGGCGCTACAGGACGCCCTACGCCAATCCGCTTCTGGCTGGTCTCAACGATGGCGAGGCGGCACTGACGCCATACGTGCTGATCCGTCCTGACGGGATCACCCTGATCACACCCCGCGCCGACAAGGGCCAGGGCGCCTACCAGGTGCAGGCCATGCTGCTGGCCGAGGAACTGGACGTCAGGCCGGATCAGGTCTCGGTCGATCCCGGCCCGCCTGACGTGGCCTATTGGAACCGGGCGCTGGCCGAGGAAACCGCGGCCTTCCTCGTTCCAGGGGACGGCCTTGCACAAGACGCGGCCGAGACGGTCGTCTCCGCCGCATCCAAGTTCCTGGGTTTGCAGATCACCGGCGGCTCCACCACCACCCCCGACGGGTTCGACAAGCTGCGGGCCGCAGGCGCCTCCGCGCGTGAGACGCTCAAGGCTGCCGCCGCCCGCGCGACGGGCCATGCGGTCGATACGCTCTCGACAAGGGATGGTGCGGTGCTGCTGCCGGACGGATCGAAGCTGGCCTATACGGATCTTGCCGCGCAGCTGGCCGAAATCGAGCCCGTCACGGATGTCGCGTTGCGACAGCCCTCCGAATGGCGGCTGATCGGTCATGCGACGCCGCGGCTGGACATGGTGGCGAAATCGACGGGAACGCAGGGTTACGGGATAGATGTCGAACTGCCGGGCATGGTTCATGCCACGGTCGTTCTGAACCCCGCGCAGAACGGGGCCCTGGGCAGTTACGACACCGGCGAAACCTTCAAGATTCCCGGCGTTCAGTCCGTGGTCGAGATCACCGGCGGGCTGGGCGTTGTCGCCGACACCACATGGACCGCCTTCAAGGGCGCACGTGCTCTGGCCGTAAGCTGGCCAGACGGCCCGGTGCCGCCGAACATGGACGATCACTGGCAAGCCTTGTCGGACAGTTTCGACGACGACGCCCTGGACAGCCGCAAACGCGATGACGGAGACGTCGAAGCAGCGATTGCCGCGCGCGCTGGCAACGTGATCGAGGCCGAGTACCGTGCGCCCTACCTTGCCCACGCGCCGCTGGAGCCCGTCAATGCGACCGTCCGCGTCGACGAGGATTCGGTCGAGATATGGACAGGGACGCAGATACCGCGCTTCGTTCTGGCCAATGTGGCGCGGATCACTGGCGTTGCGGAAGAGAACATAACTCTCAACGTGCAGATGATCGGCGGAAGTTTCGGCCACCGGCTCGAAGATACAGTGGTCAGGCACGCCACCGAGATCGCGATGGAGATGAGGGGCACCCCGGTCAAGCTGACCTATTCGCGAGAGGAAGACATGACCCATGACTTCCCGCGCCAGATCGCGATGGGCAGAATGCGCGGCACCGTGCGCGACGGCCGCGTCGAGGCGTTCGAACTTGGCATCGCCATGCCCTCGGTCATCCTGTCCCAGATGGCACGGCAGGGCCAAAGCGTGCCCGGCCCCGACAGCCAGATCGTGGCCGGGGCGTTCGAGCAGCCTTTCGCCCTGCCCCATCAACGCGTGACGGGCTACCGTGCTCCGCTCTTGGCACCGATCAGTTCCTGGCGGTCGGTCGGTGCCTCCACGAACGGGTTTTTCTACAATGCGGGGCTGGACGAGCTGATCCATGCCGCAGGCGCCGACCCGCTGGAAGAACGGCTTCGGCTTTGTAACGATCCGCTGGCCCGCGCAGTGCTGGAGGCCGTGGGAGAGATGAGCGACTGGACAGGCCCCAATCTCGGCGATGGCGTGGGCCGGGGCGTGGCCTTCACCAAGTCCTTCGGCGTGCCTTGCGCCGAGGTGGTCGAGGTCGAAACGACGCAATCCGGCCTGCGAATCCGCCGCGCCTGGGTCGCTGCCGAAGTGGGCACGGTGGTCGATCCGCTGAATTTCGAGAACCAGGTCGCCGGCGGTGTCATATTCGGACTGGGCCACGCGATGAATTGTGAAATCACCTATGCCGACGGCCGCGCCGAACAGCAGAATTTCGACAGCTTCCAGGCGATGCGCCTGTACCAGACGCCCCGGATCGAGGTGCGCGGCCTGGAAAACGGCGACAGAGTGCGCGGCGTCGGCGAACCGCCGGTACCACCCGCCGCCCCGGCCCTGGCGGCGGCCATTTTCGCCGCCACCGGCACGCGCCTGCGGGAAATGCCGTTCAGCAAGTTCGTCGATTTCGCGTGACGCATAAGCGGCGAATGTGACGACGCCTTGCCGTTCCCCGCAGAGGGTGGTTCAAGGGGCTCATGCACTCCCTGCTGACCACGTTCATCCTGCTTGCGCTGGCCTGTGTCGCGGCATTCGCGGCACAGGCCATGGGGTTTCCGCTGCCCTTCATGATCGGCCCACTGGCGCTGTCCGGGGCTGTCGCGACCATTTTTTCCACGCGCTTGCCAACGGGTTATCGGTTTCCACCGCAGCTCCGGCTGGTGTTCATCTCGATCATCGGTCTGATGATCGGGGCGCAGGTGACGCCGGACCTTTTCGGCGAGGCGTCGCGCCTGGCGATTAGCTTTCTGGCACTGACGCTGTTCGTGGTCGTGGCTCATGCCTACGGATATGCCATCCTGCGGTTCATCGGAGGATATGATCGCCCCACCGCCTTTTACGGCTCGGCCCCCGGAGGTCTGTTCGAGTCGATCGCCCTGGGCGAGGAAGCTGGCGCCGACCCCGCCCGCCTGACCTTGCAACAGTTTCTGCGAATCATCTCCGTGGTCACGCTGTTACCGATCGGCCTGTCGCTCTGGGTCGGGCACCCGGTGGGCAGTTCTTCGGGCGTCACGCTGGCCCGGGGCGACGTGCCGTGGCAAGCGTTTCCCTGTATTGCCGTCGCCGGCGGGACGGGTCTTGCCCTTGGCCAGTTGCTTCGATTGCCGGCCAAGCAATTGACCGGGCCTCTTGCGGTGGCGGCGCTCTTGTCGCTGACCGGGCTGTACCATGTCGATGTGCCGCAATGGCTGGTGAACGTGGCGCAGATCGTTGTCGGAACAGCCCTTGGCATGCGATTTTCGGGATTGTCCGGCGGGCTGGTCCTGCGCGGGATTGGGCTGACGATATTGTGCGTCGGCGGGATGATGGGGCTTGCGATCATCTTCGCTCTGGCCCTGATGCAAGCGCTTGACCAGCCTTTCGATGTCTTGCTGATCAGCTTTGCCCCGGGAGGTGTCACCGAGATGTCCCTCGTGGCGCTCAGCCTGTCGGCCAATCCGGCTTTCGTGACGCTGCACCACATCTTTCGTATTCTGATCACCGTCGTGAGCCTGGGACTGAGCGCCAGCTTCCTGCGCCGCAAGCTTTGACAGCGCGGGTGTTCTGGATTATCTGAACGGCTGTTCATTTCAAAGTTCCGGAGGCCCCATGCAGATCACTGAAACCGCCGCGATCATCACCGGAGGCGCCTCGGGCCTGGGCGAAGCGACGGCACGGCATTTTCGCGCTCATGGCGCCCAGGTGACGCTGCTGGATCGCGACGCTGATCGCGGAGCGGCGGTGGCAGCCGAAATCGGCGCGGCTTTCGCAGAGACGGACGTGACGGATGAGGCCTCGGTCAAGGCTGCCATTTCCACCGCCAAGCGCGAGATGGGGCGCATCACCGCCGCCGTCAATTGCGCCGGCATCGCCACCGGGGAAAAGACGCTGGGCCGCGAGGGTCCGCACAGCCTGGACGGATTCCGCCGGACGATCGACATCAACCTGATCGGAACCTTCAACGTGGCCCGGTTGGCCGCCGAGGAAATCGCGCAGAACGCTGCGGCCCCGGACGGCACGCGCGGCGTGATCATCAACACCGCGTCGATCGCCGCCTACGAAGGCCAGAAGGGCCAGACCGCCTATGCCGCCTCGAAAGGCGGCATCGTGGGATTGTCGGTCCCCATGGCGCGGGACCTGAGCCGCGCCGGTATCCGGGTGATGGCAATTGCCCCGGGCATATTCGCCACGCCCATGCTGAAGGGACTGCCGCAGGACGTGCAGGACGGGCTGGCGCAGGATGTCACCTTTCCCAAGCGGCTGGGCGACCCGGACGAATACGCGTCGCTGGCGCGCTTCATCGTCGAATGCGATTATCTCAACGGCGAGGTCATCCGGCTGGACGGCGCGTTGCGGATGCAGTGAGGGTATCAGCCGCCTGCAAGCGCACCGAACTTGGTTTCCAGATAGCTCATCAGGGGCGCGGCAGACGGGGCGGCACCACAGGCGCGCGTGATGACGTCCTTCGGCTCGAATCGGCCCCCATTCCGTTGAACCCGCTCTTTCAGCCAACCCGTCGCCGCAGAGAGGTCCCCCACGGACAGTTGATCGTCCAGATCGGGGACATCCCGGCGCAGCGCCTCGTGCAGGCAACCGGCATAGACATTGCCCAGGCTGTAAGTCGGGAAATATCCGAAGAGGCCCACGGACCAATGGACATCCTGCAACACGCCATGTGAGGGCCGGTCCACGTCATACCCGAAATCGCTTTTGAAACGGTCGTTCCAGGCCGCCTCTAGGTCCTCGACCTGAAGGTCATCTGAAAACAGTGCCCGCTCGAGATCAAACCTCAGCATGATATGAAGGTTGTATTGAACCTCGTCGGCCTCGGTCCGGATATAGCCGCGATGGACGCGGTTCACGAGCGCATAGAACGCGTCCTCGTCCGCCACGCCGAAGTCTCCGAAGACGTCGCGCATCTGTCCGTAAAGATACCCGCAGAAGGCACGGCTACGGCCCAGCTGGTTCTCGTAAATCCGGCTTTGGCTTTCATGCACGCCCATCGACACGCCCTGCCCCGCCGGGGTCAGCAGGAAGGTCTCGTCGATGCCCTGTTCGTAACAGGCGTGACCGACCTCGTGGATCGTGGAATAAATGCAGTTGAACGGATCGTCCTCTACGGTGCGGGTGGTGATGCGGACGTCGTCGCCCGAGCCGCTGGAAAATGGATGCACCGCGCGGTCGATACGCCCGCGCGTCAGGTCGTAGCCGAACGTGCGGGCCAATTCCTGACCGAGAACCATCTGTTTATCCATGTCGAACCTGGCCGACAGGGGCGCCACGGGGGGTGCGGTCAAGGCACGTTCCCGTAGCGCGACCAGCCCGGGCCGCATCTCGTCGAAGATTCGCGCGAATTCGGCCGCCTTGCCGTTAGGCTCGAAATCATCGACCAGCGCGTCATAGAGATCGCCGCCCTCTGCCAGTGCAGAAGCCTCTTCGCGCCGCAGTTTGACCACCTCGGCCAGCGTGGGCAGGAATGCGGCCACGTCGTCATTGGCGCGCGCCTCGGCCCAGATGCCCTGGGATCGGCTGGTCAGTCGCGCGAGGGCCGTGGCGAGTTCGGACGGCACCTTGACCGCGCGATCGTAGCTGCGTCGGATCAAGCGCAGCTGCGCGGCGCCGTCCTCGTCAGGCGCGACGGCCTGTTCCAGCCACTCGCCAACCTGCGGGTTTGTGCGCCGCGCGTGCAGGACGCTTTCCATCGCACCGCTTTCCTCGGCCCGCTGTCCTGCGGCCCCGCGCGGCATGACGGTTTCCTGGTCCCAGCCCAGCCGCCCGGCGATGCGGGCTAGCGCCTGGGTTTCACGCTCATAGGCCATGAGCGAGTCGTATGCGGTCGGCAAGCTCATCCGCGCACCGATCGCACGACGGGGTACTGGCTGAGGAAGCGTGCTCTGAGGATAAGAACCCACAAAATCACGGCGAGAACCTGGTGCGTGATCGCCAGTTGCCAAGGCGCGATGTAGAGGACGGTCATGATCCCCAGAACGACCTGCAGGACCAGCGCGAGAAACGCGAAATTGAACGCCCCGCGCGTCAGGGCATGGGCAGAGCGGCGCCCTCGTAACCAGACCACGAGACCGAAGGCCAGCAGCAGGTAGCCGGTCATGCGATGCATGAACTGGACCAGGCCGGGGTTCTCGAAGAAGTTCCTGATCCCAAGCTCGGGCATCCAGAAATCGACCGGCAGGAAGCCGCCCGCCATAAGCGGCCAGTCGGTAAAGGTGCGGCCCGCGTCAATTCCCGCCACAAGGGCACCGATCAGGATCTGCAGGAAGGCGAAATGCAGCCAGCCGGTGGATAGGCCGAACAGCTTGCCTTCCCGGCTGCGCCGGGCCTGCATCAGTTCACGCTCTTCGCGGCCAAGGCACATCACGTACCATGCAATGAAGCCCAGGATCACAAAGGCCAGCCCAAGATGCACGGCCAACCGATAGCTGGCCACGTCTAGCATCTGGCCCGTCAGGCCCGAACTGACCATCCACCAGCCGATCGCACCCTGAAGCCCGCCAAGCCCTCCCAATAGCAGCAAGCGGCCCGCCCAGCCGGGCGGGATTTTTCGCGTGACCAGGAACACCAGGAAACCCAACGCCCAGACGAGTCCGATCACGCGGCCCAGTTGCCGGTGCCCCCATTCCCACCAATAGATCGTCTTGAACTCGGACAGGCTCATGCCCTTGTTCTGAAGCTGATATTCGGGGATCGCGCGGTACTTTTCGAACTCGGCCTCCCATGTGGCGGCGTCCATGGGGGGCAACGCGCCGGTGACGGGTTTCCATTCGGTGATCGACAGACCGCTGTCGGTCAGGCGTGTCAGCCCGCCCACGGCGATCATCACCACGACCAGTGCGAAGAGCAGCATCAGCCACAGCCGCACCGCGCCCCGCGCCCCGCGGCGACCTGCGTCTATCATGCCGCCTCGCGGCGTCTCCCGCGGGACATCGGCGTCGGACACCTCTTGGAAAATGCTGCGTTTTTCGCTCATGCTCCGCCCCCTTCAGATGGCGCGAAAGTAATCCGCGCCGCGCCGCGCTTCAACCGCGCTCCTTCCATCGCACCATTTGCCGCAGCACCCCGTGAAGCATCTGCACATCCGCGCGCGTCAGGGCCATACGGCTCCACATGTTGCGCAGATTGATCTTCATACCGCGGGCCTTGGCCTCGGGAAAGAAAAAGCCTGCGTCCTCGAGGCGTTCTTCATAATGCGACGAGAGGGCCTCGATCTCCTGCTGGTTGGCCCATTCGGTGCCGGCCATGTCCACGCGCGTAGCCTCGACCGCCTCCGAGGCGCGACGCCACTCGTACCCGCACAGCAAAACGCATTGCGCCAGGTTCAAGCTGGGAAAGTCCGGATTCACCGGCACGCTGATGATCGCATTTGCCCGCGCCACGTCCTCGTTTTCCAGCCCCGCGCGCTCTGGCCCGAAGAGGACCGACACACGCTCGCCGCGCGACAGGCGGCGGGCGGCCTCTTGCATCGCGCCTTCCGGGCTGAGGACGGGTTTCGTCAGGCCGCGTACGCGCGCCGTCGTGGCCATCACGAAGGTGTCTTCCTCGACCGCGGCCGCGAGGTCGGGGACCAGCCGCGCCTCGTCCAGCAAACGTCCCGCGCCGCTGGCCATTGCCACGGCTTTCTGGTTGGGCCAGCCATCGCGCGGGGCGACGACCACCATCCGGTCAAGACCGAAATTCCACATTGCACGGGCCGCGGCCCCGATATTCTCGCCCATCTGCGGGCGCACCAACACGAAACGCGGCTGCATCTTGTCGTCCCTCATCCAGACCCTCCACAGGCCCTGCCATAGTCGACGCGGTGACCACGGAAAAGCGTAAACCGGCGCAATCGCGACCCGTAGACGCTTGTTCGAATCCCGGTTATAGGGGCAAAAACAGGACGACAAGACCATGGCCGAGCCCGAGCAGCCCCAGATTTACCTGATCACCCCGCCAGAAATCGAACTGGCGCGATTTCCGCAGGCCCTGAGCCGGGTTCTGGACGACCACGAGATCGCCTGTGTCCGCCTTGCACTTTCAACGCATGACGAGACGGCGCTGTGCCGTGCGGCCGATGCCTGCCGCGAGGTGGCCCACGCCCGCGACGTGGCCATCGTGATCGACACGCATTTCGTTCTGGCTGATCGTCTGGGACTGGATGGTGTTCACCTGACAGACGGTGCGCGCACCGTGCGCAAGGCCCGCAAGGAACTGGGGACGGACGCGATTGTGGGCGCTTTTTGCGCCGCGTCACGGCACGAGGGCATGAGCGCGGCCGAGGCCGGCGCCGACTATGTCAGTTTCGGGCCGGCGGGTGTGTCCGCCCTGGGCGACGGGTCGCAGGCGGAGCCGGAGCTTTACGAATGGTGGTCGCAGATGATCGAGGTGCCTGTCGTCGCGGAGGGCGCGTTGGACAAGGCCACCATGGCGCATCTTGCCAGCATGACGGACTTTTTCGGTATTGGCGAGGAAATCTGGCGCGAAGATGATCCCAGTGCCGCGCTGGCCAATCTGATCGCAGCCGGGGCCTGACCCGGATCAGGGGGCTGCAGTCATCCGGGCAAAGCGCTTTCCGGGGGCATGGCACTTCTGACCCGAGTCTCCAGGGCTTGGGCCAGTTTCTTGCGGTCGGGAAAATCGCTGATCCTGAGCGGCTCGTGATAGATCACCCGCACGCCGCCTTGGGGAAAGCGCGACAGGACCTGCACCATATGCGGACCGAGATCCATGTCGCCCCACCAGCCGTAGAAGCGCGGCTCCTCGACGCCATCGGGAGCGATATAGACGACGGTGACAGGTTGAATGCGCATCCCGGTTTCCAGATCCGCAAACGCCGCAAACAGGCTGGATTTGAAAGGCAGCACGCGCATTCCGTCAGTCGAGGTGCCTTCCGGGAAGAACAACAGTTTACGCCCCGCGTCCAACTCGGCCTTCAATTGGTTACGTTGGGCATCGGCCTGCCGCGGGTTGCGATTGATGAACACGGTGCCGACCAGTCGGGCCAAAAAGCCGATACCGGGCCAGCCTGCCACTTCCGCCTTGGACACAAAAGTGATCGCCTGACCCGCCCCGAGCGCGAAGATATCCATCCAGGACGCGTGGTTGGCCACGACCGCCCCGTGATCGCGCATCGGCTGGCCTTCGCGAAGGTAGCGCAGGCCTATGATCCGCAACCCGGCCCAGATCGCCCAGCGTTGCAACCAGGCAGTCAAGGGACGGCGCCGGTCGAAGAAATAGGGCTCAATCAAGCGCAGGATCAGCACTACAAAGACGCCAGGCACAATGATCGCGGCCAAAACGATCAGACGGAGCGCGAGGATCAGCCAGCCAATCGGGTGGACCTTCGCCATCTTCGCAGGCTGTCGCGATTCCCAGGTCGGGCTCACAGGTCGGCTCCTTTCGAATAGATCGCCTTCTGCCGTGCGTTGAGCCGCCCGGTATCCATCACGAGGCACACGTCGGTTGTATTGAAGGTTTCGTCGATGAAAGCGCCGTCACCCACGAAACCGCCCAGTCTGAGATAGGCCTTGATCAGCGCGGGCACCTGCAGCATCGCCGCGCGCCGGTCGATCTGGTCTGCGGGCACGAGGTCCAGCGGTTGGTAGTGTTCCGCCACGGTGCGGACCCGCAGGGCCTCGGGCGCGAGATGCCTGTGATGCAGAAGCGAAAGCGGCTGTGCGAGTTTTGCCGGATCGGTGCCGTGAAAGCTGGCGACGCCGAACAGGATCTCGATGTCATGCTCGGCCACGTACCGCGCGAGCCCGTTCCACAGATGGTACATCGCGGCGCCGCCGCGATACCCTTCCGCCAAGCAGGAGCGGCCAAGCTCCATTATACGCCGCCCTGATCGCTTGAGAACCGAAAGGTCGTATTCATCCTCGGAGTAGAATTGACCGGCCTTGTCTGCCTGGTCATCGCGCAGGACGCGATAGACCCCCACGATCGCGCCGCCACGGGAATCGTCGGACAACAGAAGGTGGTCGAAATGCGGGTCAAAACGATCGCGCTCCAGCTTCGCTTCGTGATCCACGAGAGGACCGTCACCGCCAAGTTCGGAGACGAAAACATCGTATCTCAGGCGTTGTGCCGCCTGCAGATCGGCCTCGTCCCGGGCCAGCCTAACGGTGAAGTGCACATCGCGAGTATACATCAGGGTCCTGCTCAGAATGGCTGCGCGGGTTTTAAGGTGTTTCCGCCCCGGGCTGCAACCACAACAGACCGTTGGCGGCTCTTGCCTGCCGAGCCACGCGGACTTGCGATGTTCCCAAGACGTGTTAACGTTCCAGTAACCAAGATCATGGTTCAGTGATGGGCAGCAACTCAATGCGGGAGCCGTCAATAACAACCTTACCTACATCCTGGAAGTTCACGGTGATCTTGCCACCGATATTCGATTGGACTTGTCCGGTTCCCCAATCCGGCTGATCGGGGTGGACGACAAGCATACCGGGTTCGAGGATGCTGTTCAGATCGGACATCGGTGGACTCCGCGGGAAAGGATACGACTTGGTCAGTGATACCAACGCCATCGCCGCATTGATAGGCTCTCGGATCTGCCACGACCTCATCAGTCCGATCGGCGCTGTCAGCAACGGCATCGAACTGCTTGAACTTTCCGGGGCCGCCGCATCGCCCGAATTGGCGCTGGTTGTTGACAGCGTGGCCCATGCCAATGCCCGCATCCGGTTTTTCCGCCTGGCCTTCGGTGTCGCCAGTCCGGATCAGGACACCGGCGCCGAGGAGGTCAATTCGATTCTTCACGACCTCCACGCGGATGAGCGGACGGTGATCGACGCGTTTCCACCCGGTCATTATCCGCGGCGCGAAGTCAGGGCGGTATTGCTTGCCCTGCTCTGTGCCGAACAGGCGGTGCCCTACGGCGGTCGGATCACGATGACGCTTTCGGACGAAGGCTGGCTCGTGCGGGCGACGGCGGACCGGATGAACTCCGATCCGGAGTTGTGGGACCTGTTGAACGGCACGCAGGGCACGGCATTGCCGGCGCCCGCTCATGTCCAGTTCCTGATCCTTCCGGCGGCGGCCTGGGATGCGCGGCTCGACTGCTCTGCCAACCTGACCGACGAGGCGGCCGAGGTCCGGCTCAGGCGCGCGTAACCCCGTCGCCTTCAACCAGATATTTGAAGCTGGTCAGTTGCGTGGCGCCAACGGGACCGCGGGCGTGCATCTTTCCGGTTGCGATGCCGATCTCCGCGCCCATGCCGAATTCTCCACCGTCGGCGAACTGCGTCGACGCATTGCGCATGAGAATCGCGCTGTCCAGTTCGGCAAAGAAGCGCTCCGCCGCGGCATCTTCTTCTGTGATGATGCAATCCGTATGCTGGGACCCGTATTTCCTTATGTGTTCAATGGCTTCCGACAAGTCTTTCACCTGTTTTGCGGCCATGACCATCGCCAGAAACTCGAATCCCCAATCCGTATCGTTGGCCGGAACGGTGCCCGAAACCGATTGCAGCGCGGGATCTGCACGCACTTCCACCCCCTTTTCGAGAAGTGCCCGGATGACACCCTGTCCGATCGTGTTGGCGGCCTCTTCGTGGACCAGCAGACACTCTGCCGCGCCGCAGATCCCCGTGCGGCGGGTCTTGGCGTTCATCACGACGCGCAGCGCCTTTTCCGGGTCGGCGTCCTTGTCGATGTAGATATGCACGATGCCCTCGAGATGGGCAAAGACGGGAACCCGTGCCTCGCGCTGCACGAGGCCGACCAGTCCCTTGCCGCCGCGCGGTACGATCACGTCGATCGTGCCGGTCATCGTCAGCATGGCCTGGACGGCAGCCCGGTCACGGGTGGGCACAAGCTGGATGGCGTCCTCGGGCAGGTTGGCCTCTTTGAGCCCTTCGACGAGGCAACGGTGCAGCGCGCCCGAGGAATGAAAACTCTCCGAGCCGCCACGCAAGATCACCGCATTGCCGGATTTGAGACATAAGGCGCCCGCGTCCGCCGTCACATTGGGACGGCTTTCGTAGATCACGCCGATCACGCCCAAAGGCGTGCGGACACGGCGAATATGGAGGCCGTTGGGACGATCCCATTCTTCGATCACCTCGCCCACGGGGTCTTGTTGCGCCGCGACGGCCCTCAGCCCATCGCAAATCGCCCCGATGCGGGTTTCGTCGAGCATGAGCCGATCCATCATGGCATCCGAAAGACCTTTCTCCGCGCCGAAGGCGAGGTCCTTGGCATTTGCCTCGAGGATATCTGCGCGATTGTCCCAGACCGCTTGCGCCGCCGAGGTCAGCCCAAGCGCTTTCGCCTCTGGCGACGCCGTTGCCAGCACCACCGCCGCCGCCTTGGCGCGCTGGCCGATCTCTTCCATCACAGCCGGAATGTTCTCGAGGTCTTTCATCGCTTCACCTGTTCGTTCGTACCGAAACTATCAGCACGCCTGTCATATGGCCATATCGTCCCGATGTATGAGCGGCCCACGGGCAGGATAACCCAGCACCTCCTCGATCTGGTCCGAGCGCAGCCGCTTGATCCGCGCAGCGTCCGAGGCGTCGTAGCGCGTCAACCCCTGCCCTAGTACGGCGCCGGTTTCGTCCGCGACCTCGACCGCGTCGCCCCGACCGAACCGCCCGGTCACATCTGCGACACCGGCCACCAAAAGGCTGGAGCCAGCGCGCAGCGCCTTGACCGCGCCCGCATCGACGATCAGCCGGCCCTTCGGTTTCATGGCGGCGATCCATTGTTTGCGCTTTTGCTGCGGGTCGCCCTGCGCGGCGAACCACGTTGCCGGCGCGCCATTTTCCAGGGCACTGATCGGGTGCAGCACCGACCCTTCTGTAATCGCCATGTCGCATCCGGCCGCCGTGGCGGTCCGGGCGGCCAGCAGCTTGGTCTTCATGCCGCCCTTCGACAGGCCCGACCCTGCAGCGCCCGCCATCGCCTCGATCTCGGGCGTGATATGCGAGATCAGGTTGAAGCGTTTTGCGCCTGGATCGACCCTGGGGTTCGCGGAGTAGAACCCGTCCACGTCGCTGAGCAGGATCAACTGGTCCGCACCGGCGGTCACCGCGATCTGGGCCGCCATGCGATCGTTGTCGCCATAGCGGATTTCATCGGTCGCGACCGTGTCGTTCTCGTTCACGATCGGCACCACGCCAAGGGACAGTAGCTGTTCCAACGTTGCCCGGGAATTGAGATAGCGCCGCCTGTCGGCGCTGTCTTCCAGCGTGACCAGGACCTGAGCCGCGATGATGTCGTGCGTGGCCAAGACTTCGGTATAGGCGGTGGCAAGCTGGATCTGGCCGACGGCGGCAGCGGCCTGGGATTGCTCCAGCGACAGATCGGCGCCGGGCAGTTTCAGCACGCCCCGGCCAAGCGCGATAGACCCCGAGGACACCAGTATCACGTCGGTTCCCCGATTTCGCAGGCGCGCCACATCCTCGGCCAGCGCGATCAGCCAGTCGTGCCGCAGCTTGCCGCTGTCACGGTCGACAAGCAATGCAGAGCCGATCTTGACGACAAGCCGCTTCGCGTCGGCTACGGTTGCCACGGGGCGTCCTCGTCGTCACCCGACCGCTCGCGCAACCGGCCCTCGTCGATATAGGCCCGCAGCACGCGCAGCACGTCCGTTACCCCTTCGCGTGAGACGCCGGACATCAGCAGAACGCGCGATCCGGTCAGGGCCTCTAGCTCTTCCTTCAGAAAATCACGTTCTTCGTCGTCCAAAGTGTCTATCTTGTTCAGCACGGTGACGCGCGGCTTTTCGGCCAAACCACCGCCATAGGCCTCAAGCTCGTTTACGATGGTGCGGTAGTCGTCGAGAAGCGTGCCGGACGATCCGTCAACCAGATGCAAGAGGACGGCACAGCGTTCCACGTGACCCAGGAAGAGATCGCCCAGCCCCCGCCCCTCGGATGCGCCGTCGATCAGGCCGGGAATGTCCGCGACCACGAACTCGGTATTGTCGACGCCGACGACACCGAGATTGGGGTGCAGCGTGGTGAAGGGATAATCGGCAACCTTGGGCCGCGCGTTGGACGTGGCTGCCAGGAACGTCGATTTGCCCGCGTTGGGCAAACCCACCAGGCCCACATCCGCGATCAGCTTGAGGCGTAGCCAGATGGTACGCTCGACACCCTCTTGCCCGGGATTGGAGCGGCGCGGCGCCTGGTTCGTCGACGTCTTGAACCGCAGGTTGCCCCATCCGCCATTGCCGCCCTTGGCAAGGCAGACACGCTCGCCCACCTCGGTCAGGTCGGCGATCACCGTCTCCTGATCCTCGTCGAGGATCTCGGTGCCCACGGGCACGCGCAGCAAGATGTCGTCGCCGTCCGCGCCGGTGCGCTGCTTGCCCATCCCCGGCTTGCCATTGTCGGCGAAGAAATGCTGCTGGTAGCGAAAATCGATGAGGGTGTTCAACCCGTCCACGGCTTCGACCCAGACCGAGCCGCCGCCACCGCCGTCGCCCCCGTCGGGACCGCCGTATTCGATATACTTCTCGCGCCGGAAGCTGATGCATCCGTTGCCGCCGCTGCCCGAGCGGATGTAAACCTTGGCGAGATCGAGAAACTTCATGTCATGCCTCAGATGGCGTCAGGACCCGTGCGTAGTGCGAAATTCGATCCGGCTCAAGACTGCGGACGCAGGAACGTGCGGCTTGAGCTTGCGCCAAAGCTTGTCGCTCGGCCCTGTGAACCGACCCGCACGCCCGACGTGAACAAGGACCATGCCAACCATTCATACGGTCCGACTGTAGGTCCAGGTGGGCACCGTCGCCTTGCGCGCAACCGAAAAGCTTTCGGCATCGCCCAGATAGCGGAACCCACAATTCGTCAGGACACGGGCCGAGGACGCGTTGTCCTGAAAGACACTCGCGAAGATCGTGCTGGACTCCTGGGGATTGGCGTCGAGCAGTGCCATCACTGCCGCGCTTGCGAGGCCGCTGTTCCAGTAGGCGGGAGCGATCCAGTACCCGATCTCGGACTGGCTGCGGTCCATGCGAGTGAGGCCGATAAGGCCCATGACTTCGCCCCCGCCGATGCGCGTGCCATCCAGAACCCAGACATCCTCGGGATGCTCCAGGTCCATCACGCGGGCGATGAACGCCTCGGCTGTACCGGGGGGCATCGGATGCGGAATGGAGGACGTGAACCGCGCCACGCGCTCGTCCCCGGCATAAAGTCCCACAAGACCCGAATCCGATGCACGGATCGGACGAAGGTCAAAGCGTTCCGTTGCGATCAGCGTCTCGGGAACAAGCTCTTCGATTTTCATGTGCTGTCTCCTCCGAAAAGCACCATCACGTCCCAGGCCAAGGTTGCGTCGACAAAGCCGCGCACCATCCCAAGTGCAGCCTGCCTTGCCATGCGGATCGGCATCGTCCGGTCTACTCCGTTTGTCCGGAACGGATGCGGTCACGGCCTGGCACATTGAAAAAGGGGACCGGCGATGTGCCGATCCCCCTGAATATCTTGCCTTGAAGGTTCGGCTTACTCGGCGGCCTCCGCCACCGGGAGAACCGAAATAAAGGTACGGCCCTTCAGGCCCTTGCGGAAATGCACGGCGCCTTCGACAGTCGCGAAAAGGGTGTGGTCCTTGCCCTGCCCCACGCCGTCGCCCGGCCAGAACTTGTTGCCGCGCTGACGCACCAGGATGTTGCCGGGGATCACGGCTTCGCCGCCGTATTTCTTGACGCCAAGACGACGGCCGATCGAGTCGCGACCGTTTCTGGATGAACCGCCTGCTTTCTTATGTGCCATATCGTCTCTCCTTAGCCTTTAGCCAGTTCTTTGGCCTGTTCGACCCAGCCTTCACGCTCGATGCGGCCTTTGAAGGACAGTTTCTCGTCCATCTCGGCGATGTCATCGGCGGTCCATGCCGCGATCTGGGCAAACGTGGTCACGCCTGCCTCATGCAGTTTCTTTTCCAGCGCCGGACCCACGCCGGACAGCTTCTTCAGGTCGTCACCACCCTCGGCCTTGGCGGCTTTCTTGGGGGCAGCCTTCTTTTCCTCGGCCTTCTTCTCGGCTTTGGGTTCGGCTTTCTTGGCGACGCTCTTTTCCTTGGCTTCGTCGTTCTTCACACGCTTGGCCATCTCGGCCTGCTCGGCCTTGTTGTCGGCATAGCGGGTCTTGCCCATGCCGACGGCCAGTGCGCTGGCGCCGACCGCAGCCTTCACGCCCGACTTGTCCGCGCCTTTTTCAAGGATCTCGGTCACGCGCAGGAGCGTCAGCTGCTGGCGATGGCCGCGCGTCCGCTGCGAGCCGTGCTTCCGGCGGCGCTTGACGAAGTTGATGACCTTGTCGCCCTTGATCTGATCGACGACCTCGGCCTGAACGGCCGCGCCTTCGATCAGCGGAACGCCGACGACCGGGCTATCGCCGCCCAGCATCAGGATCTCGTTGAACTGGACTTTCTCGCCGGCATCCGCTGCCAGCTTCTCGACGCGCAGCATATCGCCCGACTGGACCTTGTACTGCTTGCCGCCGGTTTTCAAAACCGCAAACATCTTTCGCTTCCCTTTGTCTTCCGCGTTCTGTGGCCCCGGGATCAACCGGCGTTAGGTGCCTCGAACGGCGCGCCCCCGAGGGGCGTAAAAGATTAAATCCCGCACGAGTCACCCCGCCGGGATGGCCGCTTATCCTAGGGGTGCGCTCCAAAGTCAAGCCTTGCACCCGCCGCAAAAGCGGATTTTCAGGACCCTGCCGGCATTGGCCGACTGCCGGATGGCGTCAAAGTTCTTCGCTCCGCATGTGTTCAGCCACCGCCTGCCCCAGCAGATACGAAATTTCATCGTACATCCGGTCGTAGGCGTTGAATACGGCCGTGTTCAGAACTCGGCCCTCGTCGGTGCGGTAAAGCTCGGCGTAAGAGGCCAGTTCCTGAGCTTGCAACGGTCGGTAGGCGGTCATCAGGAATGAGCCCAGCCATGCCTCGGATTCCGCGCGTATGGACGACTCCTGCGCCCAGACATCGGCCAGCATGTCGGATTCTCCCAGGTCGATGGCGCCGCCGTCGGCAAGACCGCGATAGAACATCAGGTTGGCGTTCATCGCGCCCATGACGTTGTATTCAACAAGGTCGCTGTCGGCGATGATGGTCTCGACCTGTTTGAAAAGCTCGGTTTGCTGATCCTGCGCGTCCTGGTAGGCGTCGATCGCGGCAAGTTCGGTTTCTTCGCTCAGGAACGCTTCGCGGGCGTCGATTTCGAGACCAATGATTTCCTTGCCCAGGTCGCTTTCGAAGAATGAGACCAGAGGGGCGACATCCTCGCCGTCCAGCGCGGACTCGAATCCTTGCGTGATGACCGCTTCCATCTTCTCGGCGTCATAGATACGCGACACGGTCCGATTCCAGTCGTCGGGTGACACATCGGGAAGCATCTCGGCGCCGATCTCGGCCCCATAGCGCAAGCCTTCCTCGCGCATGATTTCAACTGTATCGCCAATGCGCATGAGGGCGATAAGTCGATCGCTGTCACTGTCCTGCGCCCGCACCGAACTGCAAAAGATCAGCGCCGCCGAAAGCGTGCCGATCACAAAAGATCCTGCGCCAGTCATTGCGGTTCAGAGCTCCTGTCCAGGGTGCATTTCGGCCATGCGGGCAGCAAGGACCTCAAAGCGGTTCGCCATGATCTCGTACTGCACCGCGTTCATCAGCTGATAGACGGTCTGCATGTCGGGATGCTCCAGCGCCTTGAGATAGGCCTGCAACTCGTCGTTCGAGAAATTCTGGTACGTATAGGCTGCACCTGCGAGGGCCGAGACCCGCATCGCCTGGCGCATTTCGTCCTCGCCCGCCTTCATGGCGGCACGAAGCGCCCGTTCATCAAGGTCCTGCTCGAGAATGCCGGCATTGGATGCGGCCATCAGAAACCGAACCTGGATCTCTTGAACGGCTCGTACCGAATTGCCGTCGGAATCCACCGCTTCGTTCAGATTCTGAAGGGTCTCGACCCGTTCATCGCCCTGTTCCACCGCATCGGCCACGAGCGCACGGCCCTCCTGCTGCTTGGCCTCATCATCTTCGACCATGTGCGAGGTGTTCTCGGCTTCGACCAGCCGCTGACCCAAAGGCGACGCATAGAACTCCGCGGCATGGGACAGGTGCTCGTCGCTCAGGGTTTCGGACAGGATGTCCAAAGCCATTTCCTGCATCTTTTCGGTGTCGAAAACCTGCTGTGAGACACGGCTCCAGTCCGATCCGAAGTCGCCGGTCTGCATCCCCAGCATCGCCGGCGCGTCGCCGGCCGCGAGTGCGATACTATCGAGGGCGACCCCGAAACCCGTCACCTCGAGGAAAGCCTCAAGCCTGTCGCGGTCGGCGGCACGGGCCTGCATTGCGGCAAGCAGCGCAACAGCCAGAGCGGCAATGAAAACAAGGGGACGAATTGTGCGTGATAGGGTCACGATACCTCCTGGGGTCTCACGGTTCCCCTCAACCTAGGCAAAATCCGAAACGAAACAAGGCAATCCCCTTGTCACTCCGTTCAAAGGCGATTAAACGCACCCTCCAGACCCCCGCGGAGAGGTGCCGGAGTGGTCGAACGGGGCGGTCTCGAAAACCGTTGACCCTTCACGGGGTCCCAGGGTTCGAATCCCTGTCTCTCCGCCATTTTATCTGCCAAAGTGAGATAATGACGCAGACATTTCTCGGGTTTGCGCAACGTTTCGTGGCCTTCGCTAGACCAGCCCCATGTCTCGCCCGAGCATCGCCGCATGGGTGCGATTCCTAGCGCGCAGTTTGCGCGACAACGTCTTGACGTGAAGCTTCACCGTTACTTCCTGGATCTCCAGATCCCGGGCGATTTCCTTGTTCAGCTTGCCCTCGGCCAGCCGTCTCAGGACTTCCTGCTCGCGCGGCGTCAACGACGCGGCGTTGGTCGCGGTCGGTGCGTCTGCAAGAAAATTTTCCGGCAGAAAGGTTTCTCCAATGAGCATTTTCCGGATCGCTGTTAACAGAGCCTGGGGATCGAGCGTCATGGGAAGAAAACCCGCGGCGCCTGCACGCAAGGCGCGCCGCGCGATATCCGGTGGGGCTGTGCCCGACAGGATCGCAACCGGGCAACCCGACAGGGCACACATCCGGGTAAGACCGGACAGCGCCCCCATACCCGGCATTGTGTAATCAAGCAGGATCAGGTTGAATGGGCCTCGTTCGGCGTTGATCTTGAGCGCCTCGTCAAGCGAGCCCGCCTGCTCGACGCGAAAACCGGCATTGGACGTCAAATAAAACGCAATCGTGTCCCGGACGAGGGCATGGTCATCGGCCAGCAGTATCTTGTTCATGACCGTGCTCTGTTTACATTATCGTTTTGCGCCGTGCTTCCGCGCCGGACAGGCTTCAACCGGGACGGGCACTCTTACAGCTCATATCATCGCACTATCGCCGGCACCAATCCTATCGCAAGCAGAGGCTGAGCCGGCTTTCAAGCTGCTTGTCAAACGGGCTCCAGGATGTCGATCCTTACAGACGCAAAGCCCGCGGCATGAAGATCTTCAGTAACGGTTATTTGATCACACGCGCGCCGACGATGATTGCAACAGCCTCACCGCAGGACCGCGAGTTGGCGTATATCGCCGATTGATACGTAATTGACCCTTATCAATCCCCAAAAGCTAAGCTGACAAGGAACTTCCACGATTGTGGATCTGCAATTCTAGCTTTGCCCACGTGCGACCCACACCAGACCGGGGGCAATTTTGCGTTCTCGGTTAATGGGGTCCGACCCTGCGCAGCGCTTGCTATTCAGTCCCGTTGGATTAACCTGCTGCAACCTTTCTGCCTCGTTCTTTTTTCGCGGCGGAAAGGAGCCATGGAGCCGCCGGATGTCCGTTTTCAAACAGCTTTTGCTGATCTGCCTCCTTGGGGGGATCGGATATGGCTGCTACTGGGGTTACGAAACCTATCTGGCACCTCCGGCAGAGGCTGCCGAAGCACGCGACTCCGGCCCGGTGACCATCGAAGTTGCGGCGGCAGAAACGCAACGTGTCTATCAGACCGTGGAAGCGGTCGGCACGACCCGGGCCGCCATCTCGATCGAGATTGTACCGGAGTCGGACGGACGCATCGTCGAGCTTGCGATAACGCCGGGCGCCCAGGTCGAGCAGGGCGCGCTTCTTGTCAGGCTGGATGATGCGATCGAACGCGCCGACCTCGCGGAAGCCGAAGCGCGACTGACCGAACGGCGCCAGGTGCTGGAACGGATAGAGCAGTTGCGCAGCACCAATGCTGTCAGTCAGGCGTCACTTGAAGAGGCGGTGGCTCGTCTAGCCGAAGCCGAAGCCCAGCTTGACCGAGCCAGGCAGCGTCTCGACGACCGGACCATCCTTGCACCGTTTGCCGGTGTGCTGGGCCTGGCCGAAGTGGATCGCGGCGCGCGGGTGACAAGCGACGACGTGATCACGCGCCTTGATGACCTCAGCGAGGTTGAGCTGGAATTTTCCCTGCCGGAGACACTTTTTGCACAGGTGCGGCGCGGCATGACGGTCGAAGCGCGCAGCGTGGCCTTCGACGACCACATCTTTGAAGGGCAAATCGATACCGTCGACAGCCGCATCGACCCGGTCTCGCGGGCGTTTCGCACCCGCGCCGTAATTCCCAACCCCGAAGGGCTGCTGCCTGCCGGCATGTTCATGTCGCTGACCCTGACCCTGTCCGAAAGCGACGCGTTGATGGTCCCGGAAGAAGCCATCGTGTTTCAGGCCGCCGAGACCTATGTATTCGGCGTGTCCGACGGTGTCGCGATACGCACCCCGGTGCGCACAGGTCAACGGCAGGATGGCCAGGTTGCCATCTTGTCGGGATTGCAGCCGGGCCAGGAGGTCGCGATACGCGGCCTGGGCCGTCTGCGTGACGGTGCGGCAGTGAAGGTCAAGGCTGCGGAGCTGTCCCCGGACGCGTCCGAGGGCGACACATGACGTTGTCCGACATTGCGGTCCGCCGCCCTGTTCTGGCTGCCGTGGCCAGCCTCCTGATTCTCGTCTTCGGCCTGGCGTCCGTTCAGGGCATTCCGGTCCGCGAATTGCCGGACGTGGACAACGCCGTCGTGACCGTAACGACGGACTACCGCGGCGCGGCGCCCGAGGTTATCGACACCGACATAACTGAAACCCTCGAAGGTGCCGTCGCCGCGATAACCGGCCTGCGCTCCATCAGTTCGGAATCGCGCCAAGGGCGCAGTCGGATCACCCTGGAGTTCGAAGCCTCGCGCGATTTGGACAACGCGGCCAACGACGTGCGCAATGCAATCGGCAGGGTCACGGGCCAACTGCCGGAGGAAGCGGAAGAACCGCGCGTGGTCAAATCCGACGCGGACGCCGATCCGGTCATGCGGCTGGCCGTCACGTCGGACCGGATGACCACCGCCGAGATCACCGACTATATCGACCGCTTCATCGCCGATCGGATCGCCACGGTCGACGGCGTGGCCGACCTGAACATCTATGGCGAGCGGCCGTTCGCCGTGCGCATCTGGCTCGACCGCCGCGCGCTTGCGGCCCGCAAGCTGACCGTCGCGGATGTCGAGACGGCCTTGAGGCGCAACAACCTGGAACTGCCCGCCGGAGAGGTCAAGTCACAGAACAGGCAGCTAACCGTCCGACTGAACTCGCGCCTGAGTAGTATCGAGGATTTCCGCGATGTCGTGCTGGACCGTGTGGCAGGCTTTCCGGTACGCTTGGGCGATGTGGCGCGGGTCGAGCCCGGCGTTGCCGACGACAGCACCATCGTGCGCACCGACGGAACCGATGCGGTGGGTATCGCCGTGCTGCGCCAGAGCAAATCCAACACGCTTGCCATCAGCCAGGCCGTACGTGCCGAAATCGCGGCCATCACGCCTACCCTGCCCCAAGGGATGACGCTGATCGTGGGCTCGGACGACGCTCTGTTCGTAGGTGCCTCGATCCGCGAGGTATTGATCGCGTTGAGCATTTCGCTCGGGCTGGTTGTGTTGGTGATCCTCGTGTTCCTGCGCAGCCCGCGCGCCACGCTGATCCCATTCGTGGCGATCCCCGTCTCGCTGGTCGGCTGTTTCATCCTGATCGCGGCCTGGGGATTCTCACTGAACACGCTGACGCTCTTGGCGTTGTTGTTGGCGATCGGCCTGGTGGTCGACGATGCCATCGTCGTTCTGGAAAACATACAGCGGCGGATCGAGATGGGCGAGACGCCACTCGCTGCCAGCTATCGCGGCGCTCGCCAGGTGACATTCGCGGTCATCGCAACCTCGTTGACGCTGATGGCGGTTTTCGTGCCGCTCTCGTTCATGCCGGGCCAGGTCGGTCGCCTGTTCGTCGAGTTCGGCTGGGTGATGGCCGGAACGGTCGCGATTTCGACCTTCGTGGCGCTGACCGCCTGCCCGGCACTGGCGTCCAAGGTCTTGCGACAGCGCGACGGTGTGTCCTCGGACGACAGCGAGAGACTAGGCTGGACGCAACGGGTCTACCAATCCCTGCTGCGGCGGGCCGTAGGCGCGCCGCTCGTCGTTCTTGCGGTTTCGCTGGCAGCGACCGGCGGCGCGGCCCTTTTCTATGACGACCTGCCACGCGAACTGGCCCCGCGCGAAGATCGCGGCGTGGGCTTCGTTCCCTTGACCGCACCGCAGGGCAGCACCGTGGAGCATTCGGATATCGCGGCGCGTCAGGTCGAGGAGATCCTCGAGCCGTTGCGTCTGTCCGGCGTGATCGAGACGGTTTTCACATTTACCGGATGGGGCAACCGTCCGTGGCGATCGTTCGTGGTGTTTCGGTTGGCACCCTGGGAAGAACGCGACATGACCGTGGCGGAGGTGGTCGGCCAGATCGCGCCTCAGATGGGGGACGTGACCATCGCACGGGGCTTTCCCGTCACACCTGCGGGCCTGGGACTGCGCGGCAACTCCACCCCGGTCCGAGTCGTGGTCGGAGGACCGGATTTCGAAAGCGTAAAGGAATGGGCAGAGCTCTTGCAAGCCGAGGCCGAGACCATACCGGGTCTGGTCAATCCCGAGATCGATTTCGATCAGAACCTGCCACAACTGGACATCTCCATCGACCGCGCCCGCGCCGACGATCTGGGGATTTCGGTCGAAACCATAGCCAACACGTTGCAGACACTTCTCGCCTCGCGCGAGGTAACCGGATTTGTCAGCCGGGGACGCGAATACCCGGTCATCCTGCAAGCCGAAGAAGCCGACCGCAACACGCCCTCGGACATCGACAATATTTTCGTGCGGGCCGGTGACGGGGATACACTTGTACCGTTAGGGGCTTTGGTAAACCTGCGCGAGAATGCCGCCGCGCCCAGCTTGCGGCGCTTCGACCGGCTTCCTTCGGTGCAGTTGTCCGGCGCGCTTGAACCCGGAGCGCAACTCGGTACCGTGCTCGACACGATCGAAACCGCGGCGCTCACCATATTGCCGGTCCAGGCAAAGATCGGCTACGAGGGACAATCGCGCACCTTCAAGGACACCTCCGCCGGAGTTGGCTTTGTTCTGGTCCTGTCTTTGCTGATCGTGTTCCTGGTACTGGCTGCCCAGTTCGAAAGCTTCGTGCACCCTGTCACCATCATGCTGACGGTGCCTGCGGGCCTGGCCGGCGCGATCTATGCAATGGCCCTCGGGGGGCTGACGCTGAACGTCTACAGCCAGATCGGGATCATCCTGCTGGTGGGCCTTGTGGCCAAGAACGGTATCCTGATCGTGGAGTTCGCCAACCAGTTGCGCGGCGAAGGGCTGGACATACGCGAGGCGGTGATCCGGGCTGCCGCTCTGCGCCTGCGCCCGATCGTGATGACGGTGATTTCGACGATTCTTGGCGCCCTGCCCCTGGTCATGGCAACCGGCGCCGGTGCCGAAAGCCGTCAGGCGATCGGCACGGTGATCGTGGCGGGCCTGTCTTTTTCGGCCGTGCTCATGCTGGTGGTGACGCCGGTGCTCTATGATCTTCTGGCCCGCTTCACCCGGCCGCAGGGCGCGTTGGAAAAACGGCTCGACCGGGATCTCTCGCAAGCCAGGGCGGCGATGTAGGTTCTATGCTGCTGGTGGGCTTTCGCGGTCCTCGGCAAATACGGCGATCATACAGCCCGTTTTGGTATGGGAGGTATGTTCCGTACCTGGCGCGAGCCAGACCACGTCGCCTTGACGATAGACCATGCCGTCATTGTCGATAAGCTCGCCTTCCAGCATCAGGAATTCTTCGGCGCCGCCATGACGATGCGGTGTGGTGCGCGCGCCAGGTTCCATGCGGTAAATATAAAATCCCACATCCCGTGGCAGGTCGGTGTTGAGCTTCAACATCGATGTGCCGGGTTCGGTGACAGGGTCATAGGGCTGAAACGCATCCTCGTCCCGGATATTGGCGACGCGGCGTTCTTCTTTCTGAATCGGTTTCATGCTGCCTCCTTGGCGGTCCCGAACAAGAAGATAGGCGAAACGCGACGATTCACAAAGCGCCAGTTCGACGATGTTCGCGACGCCACGCGCCGGAATTTCGTAAGTCTGCGCCACCGGAAACCGACAGGGTCAGCCGACCTGGTTTGGACCCGCCCGCTTTGATCCCGCAGGTCCATGCTGACGCCGCCAGCGATGCCCGAGCCTGGTCTCGCCAGCGGATGAAACGTTGGAAGCTGCGGTGCGATGCTTGAAGAAGCCTGGTTGGCCCGCTGCACGACCGCACCTGATCCCGTGCGTCCAAGTCGGACCCGGGGCGCTCGCCGGCCTCTTCTTGGCTCGGCACGAGGTCCACCACAGACGCCAGCTTGACGCGCCAACACATTTTCCCGAACAGTCGCACTGTCAGCAAAGGAGCCTGCCCTTGACGCAAGATCCCCTTCTCCAGCCGTTTCAACTCAAGCATCTGACGCTGAAAAACCGGCTGATGATCACCAGTCACGAACCGGCGTACCCCGAGGACGGTCTGCCCACCGATCGCTATCGCGCCTATCATGTCGAGCGTGCGCGAGGCGGCGTTGCATTGACCATGACGGCAGGTTCCGCCGTCGTGTCCCGCGACAGCCCGCCCGCTTTCAACAATATCCTGGCCTACCGGGACGAGGTCGTGCCGCACATGAAGGCGCTGACCGACGCGTGCCACGACCATGGATGCGCGGTGATGATCCAGCTGACCCACCTTGGCTGGCGCACGCGCTGGGACAAGGGGGATTGGTTGCCCAGTCTGGCACCCGGACACACCCGGGAACCCGCGCACCGGGCATACCCAAAGAAGATGGAAGACTGGGATATCGCGCGCATCATCCAGGACTATGCCGATGCGGCCGAGCGGATGCAGGCGGCCGGCCTGGACGGAATCGAACTCGAGGCATACGGACATCTGATGGATGCCTTCTGGTCCTCGCAATTGAATCACCTCGATGGGCCGTATGGCGGCGAAAGCTTCGACAACCGGCTGCGTTTTGCCATGGACGTCCTGTCTGCCATCCGGGCACGTGTCGGGGATGAATTCATCGTCGGCATGCGCTACGTCGCTGACGAGGACAAGCAGGGTGGCCTCACCCGGGAGGACGGGATCGAAATCACCAGGCGCCTCAAGTCCTGCGGAATGGTCGATTTCCTGAACGTCATCCGTGGCCATGTCGCGACGGACGCCGCCCTGACGGACGTGATCCCTGTTCAGGGGATGCGGTCCAGCCCGCATCTGGACTTTGCCGGCGAGATACGTGCCGAGGCGCAGATTCCGACCTTTCACGCGTCAAAAATCCAGGACGTGGCGACCGCCCGCCATGCCATCGCCACCGGCAAACTGGACATGGTCGGGATGACTCGTGCCCATATCGCCGAGCCGCACATCATCGCCAAGATCATGCGCGGAGAAGAGGAGCGTATCCGGCCTTGCGTGGGCGCGAACTACTGCCTTGACCGGATCTATCAAGGTGGCATGGCACTTTGCCTTCACAACCCTGCCACGGGGCGCGAAACCGAGCAGCCTCACGAGATCCCGCCTGCGGACACCCGCGGCAGAGTGTTGGTCGTCGGCGCTGGTCCGGCCGGTCTGGAAGCCGCCCGTGTATCGGCGGCGCGCGGGCACGAGGTTGTCGTGCACGAGGCCGCAAACGAACCCGGCGGGCAGGTTCGCCTGACCGCGCAGACAGACCGTCGCAAGGAAATGATCCAACTGATCCAGTGGCGCTTCGAGGAATGTCAGCGTTTGGGCGTTTCCTTTCGTTTCAACTCGTTGGCTGACGCAGACACCGTGCGAGACCACGCGCCCGATATCGCGATCATTGCCACGGGTGGATTGCCCCACAGCGAGGTGCCAGGCGGTGGCGAGGACCTGGTGATCACCGCCTGGGACATCCTGTCGGGTGACTCGCAGCCGGGCAGCAACGTGCTGATCTACGACGAGGCGGGTGATTTCGCCGCACTCCAGGCAGCCGAAAAAATCGCCGCGACCGGCGCGAAGGTCGAGATCATGACTCGCGACCGCAGTTTCTCACCCGAGGTCATGGGCATGTCCCTGACACCATCCATGCGGACCCTTCAGAAACACGACGTGACTTTCACGGTGATGTGGAGGCTTGACGCCGTGCGCCGCGAGGGCAACGCCCTTCTGGCCACGATCGGCAGTGACTACGGAGGCGTGCAACGCGAACGCAAAGTCGATCAGGTTGTCGTCAATCACGGGACGCGCCCGCTCGACGATCTCTATTTCGATCTGCGTCCCGGATCGTCCAACCTGGGGGAAGTCGATTACGACGCGCTGATCGAAGGCCGCGCGCAGGATCTGACGCGAAACCGCGACGGCGCCTATCGCTTGTTCCGCATCGGAGACGCCGTGGCCTCGCGCAATACCCACGCGGCGATCTTCGACGCGCTGCGGCTGTGCAAGGCGCTGTGACATGCGGTCGGTCAGGACGATCCATGTCGTGTCCGCCCATGCCGAAAGTGAGGTGGGCGATGTCATCGTCGGTGGCGTTCTGCCCCCGCGCTTGAAGCGTTTGCCAATGCTGCGTAGGCGGATTCTGGACATTTTCAGTGGCTCTGGACGCGGTGCGGTCGCTCAAGTCAAGTCTTGCAGGGTTTGACACGGTTGCGCCGCCTGCCCTTGTGCCCGTCGTCGAAACCCATGTCGGCAAGCGCAGGCCGACCAGTGAGCCCTGCCCTGCGATGGATGGCTTCAGACCGTGAAAGGGTCCGGCAAGCCGCTTGAGAGCCGGCGCCGCGCGACGTTGAATAACTCGGCGCACCTCCCATGGTATCCGGTGTTCATTGCGTTCGTTGTCACCCACCCGAAGAAACCTACCCGGTTCTCGGCGGTAGGGAATCTACGCACGGCGGCACACCGTGGTTCGAGCAAGGTTCTGGGAACCGTTCCAAACCCTCCGGGTCTTCGTCGCCCGACGCAATCCGGGTCCGACCCGCTATCTGCCTATCGGTTGCCGAACAAGCCTGGGATGGTAAATGCGCGAGATCGTCGGCGCGCGGACGTCGATTTGTCAGGGTAAGGCGGGTTATCGGCAGATGTGGCAAGTGGCGGAGGGAACGGGACCAGCATCGACCGTTCTCCGCGTTCCTGTGCGTCCAAAAGCAGGATACTCGGTACAGTGCCGTCTGGTACACCCGTAACTTTCATCAAGCTTTCCAAACGAGCATGTCGCTTAGGACTTATTCTGTTGAAACACTCTCGCTTGATCGGTGGGCATCACGCTGATTCAATTCCGCAACCAAGACGATGCTGAACCGAGTGACGGCGAAGGTCGACCTGACTCCTCAACGACTGATCGCGGATACCGCCTACGGCACCGGGCCGATGCTGGGCTGGCTGGTTGGCCTGAAAACAAGCGCAGGTGCAGAAGCCACGTTTGTCCCGGGTCATAGTGAAATCGCTTGGGCGAAGGCGCTTGCTGCCGCATTCGAGGTCAATCCGGCAATTCGAAGCGCCGAGCGAGTCTACGATTGCGAAAGCACTCTCGCGTCTGAATGGTCACGATTGATCGCCCACCATATCGGTTTCCATACAGCATAAACTTCCGCCGAAAGCCTCACCCGAGAAGCGAGTGTGCAGTTGGATAATTTGATCTAGCATGACAGAAGGTTCTGATAAGCGCTCGCTGCAGTGCGGAATTCTTAATCCGTTGAATGTCGGCAGTGGGCCGGTAGCTAACCAGTTCGACTACAATACGGTTTTGAGGGTACCCGTGCTTTGCTGCAAGCTTTAATTCTTGACCTGTCTGCGATGGAGCTTCGGCAACGGCCTATGCCATCTAGAAATGAGCTACATGTCCGTCGCCAGAGTACTTCGGAGTTCTGAGGCGTTTTGGTAACGGAGGCTCAACAACGACTAGCTAAGCGTCTTCGGGTTCACCTATATCTATCGCGTAAAGGTCTGCCTGAGTGCCGCAACATGCCGGAGAGAGCCGCACTGCTACAGGCTTTGAAGCAACCCTTGCGATGGAGTGCCTGTCACAGGTAGGCCGCGGCTTTCTTGGTAGGCGCGGATTGCAGCCTCCGTGTCGCGACCAATCACACCATCCGCGCCCTGGGTATCGAAACCACGCGCAGTCAGACGCTTCTGCAGGCGCACTCGATCAGCCTTGGTTAGGCCGTTGGCATCGGGTGGGAACGCCGTCCGCAAAGGACCACCGCCGCGAATACGGTCGGACAAATGCCCGACGCCGATCGCATAGGCGTCCGAGTTGTTATAGCGCTTGATCACACTGAAATTGCGCGTGGTGGCGAAGCGTGGGCCGCCGGGCTGTGGCTGAAGTGACCCATTGCTTGTCTCAGACCCCCAGCGAACACCGCGCTGCCAACCATTGCGTTGCAGATAAGCGGCCGCAGAGGCCAAAGCATCGCTGGGGTCATCAGACCAGATGTCGCGCCGTCCATCGCCAGTGTAATCAACAGCAAATTGCAGGTAAGATGTTGGGATGAACTGGGTGTGGCCCATCGCCCCTGCCCAGCTACCCGTCATCCGGCTGGCCGGAGTATCGCCATTCTGAACAATGCGCAGTGCCGCGATCAGCTGCTGTTCGAAGAACTGCCCGCGTCGACCATCAAATGCCAAGGTCGAAGTGGCCGATATCACAGGCACCTCCCCCCGCCTTTCACCGTAGAAGCTTTCCAAGCCCCAGATAGCGGCGATGATATAGGCATCCACACCATAGCGATCTTCAAGCGCCATTAGCGTTCCGCGATGGCGAGCAAAGGCGGCCCGTCCCTTTTGGACCCGCTCCTCCGAGGCGGCAATCGCGAGGTAGTCCTCCAGGCTGCGTTTGAACTCGGTCTGATTACGGTCCCGCGTAACAACCCCCGGTAGATAGCCGGTATCACGGAAAGCCGAGGCGAGAGTGCTTTGTGAAATGCCTTTCGTCGCTGCGCGCTCGCGGAAGGAAGCAACCCAAGCATCGTAAGTTACATTTGGTACGGGCCTGAGATCGGCCGGAAGACCACTCGGAATGGTGGATCTGACCGTGCCTGGCCCTGAACTGCCACAGGCGGATACGCCCAAAGCAATCGCCCCAAGCCCAAAGTTGCGTCTTGTTATTTGTATCCGTCTGCTCATCACTTGATGCGTTTTCCCTACTAAGGAGGCCCTCCGGGACTAAGACACCGAGTGGCCGTTCTTGATGCCTAATGCAGGATTGAGCCTCGGTCCATCTAGATATTCAAACTAGCTGTGGGAGCGGCACCGGTCTATGACGTTCGTCCAGTTTGTCACGGATGGTGTGAGGTCGCAATCATCGTACTTTGCTTTCGCAGTAAGCGGAAGGTTTTATGGGCCGCGAGGCAGTATCTAGCGGACCTTATGACCGGTAGTAATGTAGCGGGAGCGAGTATGTGCCAGCTTTCGGACCAACGTCAGCTGTGCGGACAAAGCTGACGTTCCTTCTGCGCCGAAAAATGACTAGTATTGGGAAAATGAATTGAGGGCAGCGCCTAAGCTGAGCTGAGCATGATAGAACTGCATGGCTGGTCTACAATCAGAGAAGCGTTTCGCGAACAAGATGAATCTGATGAAGTGTTGTCTTCTGCAATTTCGCAAATTGAGCAGGCTATCAGTAAGTTGAGCGATTTCAATCTGGCTGCAAAGCTAATGTCGCAGAACGGGATTAATAGCCTGCTGATAAATGGAAACTTTAATCATCGAGAAATGGTGACCTGCTCCCCTTGGAGTCCACATTTATCAGTTAGCTCTGTTCAGGGTTTGGTCCTCTTCTGACCGTTGGTGATACTCCCGCGGCGTGAGCCCGTCGAGGCTCGAATGCGGGCGGTGTTGATTGTAGTCTTCGCGCCATGCCGCAATCATGCGGCAGGCATGGCGCAGAGACGGGAACAGATGCTCGTTAAGGCATTCCTCGCGCATCCGGCCGTTGAAGCTCTCGACCAAGCCATTCTGCATCGGCTTGCCGGGAGCAATGTAATGCCAGTCGACCTTGCGGTTCTCCTGCCATTTCAGCATCGCATTCGAGGTCAGCTCGGTGCCGTTGTCGCTGACCACCATGCAAGGGTAGCCGCGCAGTTCTGCGATACGGTCCAGCTCGCGGGCGACACGTGCACCGCCGATTGATGTGTCGACGACAGCTGCCAGGCATTCCCGGGTGAAGTCGTCAATGACGTTCAGCACCCGGAACCTGCGACCGTCCTCAAGCGCGTCGGACATGAAGTCGAGTGACCACCGCTGGTTCGGTCCCTGCGGTATCGCCATCGGCGTTCTAGTGCCCACCGCACGCTTGCGACCGCCCCGTTTACGAACGGTTAACCCTTCTTCGCGGTAGACACGATAGAGCTTCTTCCAATTGAGCTCCCAGCCTTCGCGCCTTAGCAGAATATGCAGCCGACGATACCCGAACCGCCGCCGTTCAGAAGCCAGTTCCTTCATCCGAGCGCGCAGCTCTGTGTCCTGCGGTCGCTTCGTCTTGCGCCGATACACACGCGGTTCGATCCCGGCCAGCGCACAGGCGCGTCGCTGATTGTAGCCCTTGGTCTTCATAGCCCAGCCCACGGCATTCCTCCTCGAACCGGGCTTCAGAAGTTTTTTCCGAGCATCTCTTTCAGGGTGGCAACGTCGAGCATCTGCTCCGCCAGCATCTTCTTCAGCTTCGCGTTCTCAGCCTCCAATGCCTTCAGACGCCGGGCGTCAGACACCTCCATGCCGCCATACCTCGACCGCCACTTGTAGAACGTGGCGTCGCTGATCCCGTGCTTGCGACACAGCTCCTTCGCACCGAAACCAGCCTGGTGCTCCTTCAGGATGCCTATGATCTGCTCTTCGCTGAAACGGCTTCTCTTCATCATCTGTCTCCTTCGTTGGAGAACAGGCTAACCTTAAATCGAGGACATTTCGGGGGAGCAGGTCAGAAGTTCCGGATCAAACCAAAGGCCGATACGGTTTGACGTTAGTCGCTATTAGTCAATCGCGACCGAAATCGAAGGCAACAGGTAGCGCGTTTGGAATGGTATTTATTATCAGCCCCTTGAAAGGCTATTCACCAAATCGGCGCAGTCATCAGGTCCAGAGACTATCGGCCCTGAGAGACCGCTTCCGGGCCTCCTCGCGCCGGGGCCAGTGCTCAGCCTCTCCCGCATAACTCTCGAAAACAACGGAAAAATCAGTCCGCAACCGGAAGGGGAGAACGCTTTCGCGAGGGCAAGTGGCGGAGAGACAGGGATTCGAACCCTGGAGACGGTTTCCCGCCTACACGCGTTCCAGGCGTGCGCCTTCGACCACTCGGCCACCTCTCCGGTCTGGCCTCTTTATCGTCAGCGACAAGTCCAGTTCAAGCGCTTTCTTGCGCGTGACCGCACCCTCGGAGCACGGCCATCCTGCAAAGCCGATCAACGGCCGTCTCCCGCTCCGCCGCCGCCATCGGCGTCGCCGTCCATGTCCGGTGGCTCGTCCTTTTGGCGTGGGGCAGTCGGAACGTTGGGGCTGGACGGCTTGGTGGCTTGCGCAGCCACCCCGTCTTCGCGGGTCCCGCCGTTCAGGACCTCGGCATTGCGGATCCAGATGTCGCGCTGGGCGAACGGTATTTCTATTCCGGCTTCCGCGAAACGGTGTGCAATCTGATGGTTCATCTCCGAATGCACGGTCAGGATATAGTTGACGTCACGCAGGATCGCCCGGATCTCGAAATCCAGTGAGTCGGCACCGAAACCGCGGAACACCACAAAGGGCGGCGGGTTCAACAACACCAGCGGGTGCGCCTCCGCGATTTCCTGCAGGATCCTGTCGACCCTCTCGGTGTCTGTTCCATAGGCCACGCCGACCGGCACGATAAGACGCCCGACGGTGTTGCCGCGGGTATAGTTCGTCACGCGGCCCGACACCAGATCGGCATTCGGGACAATCACGTCCGAGCGGTCAAAGGTCTGGATGATCGTCGAGCGCACAGAGATATCCTTGACGTTGCCGTGAATGCCGCCGACCTCGATCCAGTCGCCTTCGGAAATGGGACGCTCCACCAGCAGAATGATACCGCTGACGAAATTGGACACGACGTTCTGCAGACCGAACCCGATACCGACGGACAATGCCCCGGCGACATAGCCGAGGGCGGTTAGGTCGATGCCCGCGCTGGTAATGGCGATCACGGCTGCAAGGAATATCCCGACATACCCCACACCGGAGAGGATGGCATGGCGGCCGCCGGTGTCGATCCTGGTCTTGGGCAGGATGGTATTCTTCAGCGCCCCCTGTAAAAGACGCGTGGCGAAGTAGCCCAGTACGAAAATGAACGCGAATGTAAGAAATATCGTGGGCGATATCCGCGTCTCACCGATAAAAAAACCTTCGGCGGCCCGGCTGTAAAGTTCCGTCAGGTCTGCAACCCGAGCGCCCCACAAAAGCGCGAAAATCGGCAATGAGAGAACAACCAGAACCACCCCGGCCAGGATCGGGATCAAAGATTCGGCCGCACCGGCACGGTTCTTGGTGATAAGGACGTAGACCTCGACCACGACACGCTGCAACACAAGCAGCATCGCCAGAAGCTCAATCGAACCCAGCGAAGGATACAGCAGGGCCTGCGCCAGCCGGAAATAGCCCACCGCGCCGAGCACCGGCACAATGATGGCCAGTGCGGTCATGAGAAAGGCCAGGATGCCAGTCATGCGCGAGCGGTAGGTTTCCTCACCGTCATCCTCGGCATCGGCCTTCACATGTTCGCGCAACAGATTCGCAATCCGGAACACGAGGAGGCAGCACAAGACCATCAACGGGTACAGGATCACGACCGAGGCAGGCCTGCTCCATTGCGCGATCTCGCCGACCTGTTGCAGAAAGAAGCTTCCCGCGGCCAATCCGCCGAGAAGCATCCCGTAGAACCGACCCTTGCGGCGGCTTTGCGGCGACAGGTTCAGAGGTAACGTGCGCGCTTCCTTTGCCGGGAAAACGCGCGAGGCAAGCCAACGCGCCAGAAGGAATGCGAAGACCAGCGGCCCGAACACGTCCAGAATCCGTCCGCCGCGCAATCCCACAAAGCCACTGCTTGAAAGCGCTTCGATCAGGAAATAGACCCCGAAAAAGGGCAGGAACAGGCTACCCATCGAGACTATGAAACCGATGATCCAGCGCGCCGCGCCCGGGTCTTCTCCGAGTATCTTGCGCGTCAGGGCGTGTGTCCATTTTCGTCCCCTGCCGACCAGCACGAGGCCGATCGCCGACAGGACGAGGATGACCGGAATATCCTTCCTGGTTTCATCGCGCTGGATCGGATTGCGCCAGGCTGCGTCGGCTTCGGATCTGAGGGCTGCGAAGGTACTGCCGAGCGCGGCCAGCCCTTCCGGCCAATGGACCGGGTTCAGCGGAGACGGCCCGAATTGCATAATCTCGTCTCTCTGACGCTCCCGGATGATCGCGTCGATCCCTTGGATCAATCCGTCGGCGCGGGTATGAGCCAGTTCGGCCAAGCGTACAGGTTCACGCAACCGCGCCATGCGATCGTTGAGAAGCTTGCGCGCCGAGGCGATTTCCGCAACTTCCGACTCGCCGTCCTCGGGTGGCGGACCCAGGGCTTCGAGTTGCCGCGTCACTGTCTGTATCGCGTTTCGATTGGTGTCCTGCTCGTCCAGGAACCGCTGTCGCCAATTCGCCAGCTCGCTGCGCAGGGTCTCCAGCGCATTGGTCGAGGCACGACCGGCCTCGATCGCCTCGTCGGCGCGGGATGCCACCCGGTCCCATGCCTCGTAGTCAATCTCGGTGGATGACCCCTGCGACTGTGCCATGGCAGGCGGCGCAGTCGCGACAAGTGACACGGTAACCGGGGCGGCAAGCCCGGACATCAACAGCGCTACGGCAATCAGGCAGCGCACGAGGTGGGTCATTCGACAAAGACCCCGGGAATGCTGCGCGGCGCCTCGGTCAGCCAGCCGGGTGTCGGCAGGTTTTTCTCGCGCAGGAATTCCGGGTTGAAGAGCTTGGACTGGTAGCGCGTGCCGTAATCGCACAGAATCGTGACGATCGTGTGCCCCGGCCCCATGTCGCGGGCCATGCGCATTGCTCCTGCCACGTTCACCCCGGTAGAGGCCCCCATGCACAGCCCCTCATGTTCAAGCAGGTCGAAGACAATCGGCAAAGCCTCTTCGTCCGGTATTTGGTAGGCGAAATCAGGCGTAAAGCCTTCGAGGTTGGCGGTAATCCGCGCCTGACCGATGCCTTCGGCGATGGAACTGCCCTCGGCTTCCAGTTCTCCGGTCGTGTACCACGAATAGAGCTTTGCTCCCATCGGGTCGGCGATACCCATCTTGACGCCCTTGGACTGAAGCGCCATCGAAACGCCCGCCAGTGTGCCGCCCGACCCGCAAGCACAGATGAAGCCGTCGACCTTGCCGTTCGTCTGGTCCCAAATCTCGGGGCCGGTGGTTTCGACATGGGCCTGACGGTTGGCGGTGTTGTCGAACTGGTTTGCCCAGATCACGCCCTTCTCGGCGGTCTCGGACAACTTCTGCGCCAGCCGCTCGGAGTAGCGCACGAAATTGTTGGGGTTCGAATAGGGCGCGGCCGGAACCTGAACAAGCTCTGCGCCTGCAAGCGTCAGCATGTCCTTCTTTTCCTGGCTTTGCGTTTCCGGGATCACGATCACGGTCTTGAAACCCATGGACGCGCCGACCAGCGCCAGCCCTATGCCGGTGTTACCGGCCGTTCCTTCGACGATCGTCCCGCCCGGTTTAAGATCACCGCGAGCGACAGCATCCGTGATGATCGACAATGCGGCCCGATCCTTGACCGACTGGCCGGGATTCAGGAACTCGGCTTTGCCATAGATGTCGCAGCCGGTTACTTCGCTGGCCTTGCGCAACTTGATGAGGGGGGTGTTTCCGACCGCGTCGGCCAGATCCTTGGCGATCCGCATCGCTGAGGCTCCTTAAATCGGGTATTCCAAGTCTGATTAAGGCGGAACCGCCGTGAACTCAAGCAGATGCGCGCAGGCGCGTGCGTTCCCGTTCGAGCCAGAGCAACAATGCAAAGAGCGGGCCTATATTCACTTCGCCCGTGCGCGTCATCGCCATGGCTGCGTCAAAGCCGATGACGTGGCGGCGCAGGTCCTCATGCTCGGCCTCCAGCCCTCCATGTGTCTCTCCTGTTTCCGGCAATTCGCACAGCCCGACATAGCAGTGAAACAGCTCGGTCGAGCATCCGGGTGAGCAATAATGGGAGCTGACATGCAACAGCTGGGTCAATTCCAGATCGGCCTCCTCGCGGCATTCGCGCCGCGCCGCCTGTTCGGGTGTTTCGCCGGCATCGACACGGCCCGCGACCGGCTCAAGCACCCAGGGCAGCGGATCACCACGGTCAAACGGACCCATGCGGAACTGCTCGACAAGCAGAATTCTGTCGCGGCGAGGATCGTAGGGCAGCACGACGGCCGCGTCGCTGGCGACAAAGACCTCTCGGCTTACGGTATTGCTCATCCCGCCATCGAACTGCGGGTGACGCAGGCGATAGCTGCGGGTCAGGTAGAACCCTTCATGCGGTGTGTCGTGGGAGACTATCTCGACCTCGGCGCCACGCGTCGCACTTCGAAGGTCCGCCGGTGCCGGCATCCGTTCGGCGGCGGCTTGCGTTGCGGCGCGCGCCAAGATCATCTGACGAAGAGGTGCCAACTCTTGCAGGGATCGTCGCCCGAAATATCCCATGATCTCGTCCGCGGCGCATTCCAGTACCCTTGCGGAAAGGGCTTCATCCGCCCGAAGCACGGTGTCGTCAGACCTCTCTTTGCGTGAAAGGCCGGCGACTTCGGCGAAAAAGATCGCACGATCTGCCGCCACCCCCTCCAGCATTCGCACTGTCTCGTCGGGCACCACGGTGGTGCCAGCGACGCGCCAGATCAAAGCGTCGGTCCACGCCGGACCGTCAAGAACCACCCGCGTCATCCGGTCAGCGCCAGCGTCGCGCAACCCATTCCGAGACCAGACCGATCACGATGCCGCCCACCACGAGCAGCACGATCAGCGGTATGTGCCACATCGTGAAAAGGTAATCTATTCCGATCTCGAAAATGGCGATGATCCCTTCGACGGGACCGTCATAGCGCTTTTCCAGCGCCAGCCGCAGCATCTCGTTGAAGCTCTGCAGGAAGAGCGCCCAGAATACCAGAGCGCCCACGCCTGTCAGCCCCGCACCGATGGCGTTGCTGTAGCCATAGTTCAAACGCGATCCGATCACGATCCACCCCGAAAGAAGCCCAAGCACGACATTGACCTCGTTGAACCAGCCAAAGCCGGTGCCCTCCGGCATAAGCGGCCGGAACATTTCGGACGCGTACCAGGCCAGGATCGCCATCAATATCGCAGCGACGCCTCTTCCGGTGGTGGGCATACTGTCGGTTACGGGCATTCCTTGCAGGGCCTTGCGATTGTAATCTGTGTTACATCGCAGTTACCCGTATGAAACGCCGCCGCACAAGAGGTGAGATAAAAATTCCACATCCGCCTGAAGCGGGTATCGAAGCCCATCCTGGCGATCTGGTCCCATTTCTCGTTGAAGGTGTCGTGCCAGCGACGCAGAGTCTGGCTGTAGCTTTCGCCGAACTCGACCGACTGCCGGAACAGCAGACCGGCCCGTTCCACCTGGGCTTTTAGCGCGCCGGGGCTGGGTAACATGCCGCCCGGAAAGATGTACTTCTGGATGAAGTCGACATCGTTTCGGTAGGATTCGAAGCGATCGTCCCCCACGGTGATTATCTGCAGCGTCGCTTGACCTCCGGGTTTCAGACGCTCGCGCACCGCGTCGAAATAGACCGGCCAATATTGTTCGCCGACAGCCTCGAACATCTCGATGCTGGCGATGCCGTCGTAATGGCCTGTCTCATCGCGGTAATCCTGCAACTTGAAGGTCACGAGGTCGGACAATCCGGCAGTCGCGATTCGGTCCTGCGCGTACTTGAACTGCTCTTCGCTGATCGTCAGGCAGGTGACCCGCAGCCCCCTCGTCCCGGCGGCATACTCGGCAAACCCGCCCCAGCCACAGCCGATTTCGAGCACGTGATCACCCGGCTTCGCGCCCATCTGGTCGACCATCGAGGCATATTTCGCGGTCTGCGCAGCCTCCAGGCTTTCCTGCCCGGTTTCGAAGATGGCACTGGAATACGTCATCGTCTCGTCCAGCCACAGACGGTAGAAATCATTGCCCAAGTCGTAATGATAGCTGATGTTGCGCCGAGCCTGTTTCCTGGTATTCCGCTGAAACCAGAAGCGGAGCTTTTCATAGAGTTCGACGATTTTCTGGCCGGGATAACCATTGTACATGTCGTCGTTGTCGCTGTTGACGAGGTCCATGAAGGCCTGAAGGTCCGGCGTGGTCCACCACCCGTCCAGGTAGGCATCGCAAAAACCCAGGTATCCCTCGCGCAGCATACGGGCAAAGAGGTCGTGATTGTGAACGTCGATCCGTGCCACGGGGCCCGGCGCCTGGCCCTCGACACGAAAAACGCGGCCATCCTCGAGGCCGATATCAAGTCGTCCGTGCTGAAGTGTTCCGGCAACCTCGAACATCTTGGTGAAATACCGTGGCAGCGCGGTCTGGCCGGCCGTGTCGGTCAGGATCGTCTCACGCGCCGCCTTCGCGGTTGCAATCGGCGGCGCGGCGCCGGCAGATGGTCTCGGGGAATTCAAAACGGTCTCTCTTCATAGGCTCTCAGCGCACGCTCACGGCCTTCTGAAAGGCTGATGATGCGCTCGGGATAGGTGTCGTCTGGCCGCATCGTCCAACTACGCGGGATCGCATCGAAATAGCTGAGGGCGGTTTTCGTCGGGCGGCTTCGCCCCTCTGCGATCCAGCGACGGCGGTACGCCCCGTCCGGATCGAACTTGTCCAGCTGGGTTTCGGGGTTGAAGACGCGGAAATAAGGCGTCGCGTCCGGTCCGCTGCCCGCCGCCCATTGCCAGCCCATCGCGTTCGACGCCACATCCCAGTCCGTCAGGCAGTCGTCAAACCATGCCCGGCCCACTTTCCAATGCGTCATCAGGTGCTTGGTCAGGTAACTGGCAACGATCATCCGGGCCCGGTTGTGCATTTTGCCCGTGACGTACATCTCGCGCATGGCGGCATCGACGAAGGGTTCGCCGGTACGGCCCTGCTTCCACGCCTTGACCTCCGCGCGGCGTTCATCGTCGTTCCACGGAAACGCGTCCCATTCCTCACGCCAGTTGCGGTCTTTTATCCGGGGTGTGTGATAGAGCAGGTGATACGCGAATTCGCGCCAGACCAGTTCCTGAAGCCAGGTCTCGGCGCCCTTGCCGCCGCCGTTCTGCAACGCACGCTGCCCGGCATGCCAGCATTGTGCCGGGGAAATCTCGCCGTAGGTCAGGTTTTCCGACAGCCCCGAGGTGCCGTCTTCCGCCGGAAAGTCGCGCTGTTTTCCGTAATCGGAGATCGCCTGGCCGGTAAACCACCCCAGCCGGCCATGCGCCGCCTCTTCACCCACGCGCTGGTGCGGCCGGCAGACCTCGGCGCCCCGGTCCATTGCGGCGCCCAGGTTCCAGCCGTCCAGATCGTCGGATTTCGGCCAGCTTGAAGGCGCGGGAATTTTCGAGGGGGTAGACAACGGCGCATCCACGTCGCGGTCGCGAACGGCCCGCCACATCGGCGTGTAGACCTTGTAGAAACCGCCGGCCTTCGTCTCGACGGTCCAGGGCTCGAACAACAGGTGGCCGGTATGACTTTCGGCCTCGATGCCTGCGTCCTTGAGGGACGATTTCACCTCGGTGTCCCGTTCGATCGCGTCCGGGTCATAGGCCCGCGACCAGTAGACCGCCCCTGCCCCGGTCTCTTTCGCCAGGTCCTCCAGAACATCGACAGCCTTGCCTGCGCGGAACACGATGCGGCTGCCCTTGTCGCGCAGCCGTTTGTCGAGGTCCGCCAGAGACAGACCCAAGCGCCATTTCGACGCCGCCCCAAGGTCATCCACCAGCTTGTCGCGAACAAACACCGGAACCACGGGACCGCCACGGTCGACCGCGGCGGTCAGCGCCGGATGATCCGACAGCCGCAGATCGCGGCGCAACCAAAGAAGTGTTGGTTTTGTATCTGCCAAGCTCGTCGTCCCCCCGCGTCAGTCAGGGGCTATACGGCCTGCATTTCCCCGTGGATCAAAGACAAGTTTCCAAAGCAGTCAACAGTTTGTCCACTTCGGCCTTGTTTGTGTAATGTACGAAGCTAAGCCTCAGAACGCCCTTGTCCAGATCAATCCCCATGGATTGCAACGGCCGCGCCCCGTAGAAGTCTCCACCACCGGCCATGAGGCCATGAGCCGCCAGTTTTTCGGCCATCTCGCGCCCTGAGCCGGGCAATTCGACCGCCACTGTGGGCGCTTTCAAAGCGGCGTCACTCGGCCCGATCAGGCGTAGCGTATTCCTGTCCGCCAGATAATCCAACAAGGGTTGAAGCAACGCTGTCTCATGCGCCCGCATGAGATCGTGCACACCGGCGCTGCGCTCTGCCGCGTCCCCGGTGCAGCCATGATGTTCCGCCAGTGTGTCGTAGTAATCTGCCATTCCGGCGCAGGCCGCCACCTGCGCGTGGTCGGGCCCCGCCGGCGTGAACCGCTTGTACAGGCTGTCGGCATTGAACCAATGTGCCTGGTTGGGCAGCATCTCGCCAAGCTCGCGTCGGATCGTCATGATCCCCTGATGCGGCCCGTATGTCTTGTAGGCCGAGAATAGGTAGATATCGGCACCCAAATCGCCCACGTTGACGAAGCCGTGCGGCGCGTAAGAGACGCCGTCCACGCAAACGAAGGCGCCGGCGGCATGGGCCGCGGCCGTGATCTCGACCACCGGGTTCACCGCCCCGACGATATTCGAACAATGCGGAAAACAGACCAGCCTGACCCTTTCGTCCAGCAAAGCCTCCAGATCGTCCAGCCGCAAGAGACCCGTTTCGCTGTCGATCCTCCATTCGCGAATCTCGATACCCGCATCGCCCAGGCGTCTCCATGGGCCGGAATTCGCTTCGTGATCCTGATCCGTCACGATGATTGCGTCGCCAGGGTTCATCCAGTCACGGAAGGCCTGCGCCAGGACATATGTGTTTTGCGTCGTGGAAGGCCCAAAGCTCAGCTCGTCGGTTGCGACGCCAAGCATCGCGGCCAACCGTGTTCGCGCCTCGTCCATCTCCTCGCCGCCAAGACGACTGGCCTCAAAAGGGCCATAAGGTTGAACCTTGCGCTGATGGTAGAACCGCGTCAGCCGCTCTATCACCGGCGCACAGGTGTAGGATCCGCCCGCATTCTCGAAAAAGGCCTGTCCGTTAAGGCCGGGTTCGGCGAAGGCTGGGAACTGCGCCCGCACGAAATCAATTTCCAAAGCTTTCGTCATCCATCCCTCCCCGATTGTTCGGGCTGACCAAACAGCAAAGCCCCCCGAGGTGCAAGAACTCGGGGGGCTTCAAAGTTATTGTGGTGCCAGCGTTGTCGCTGGCTGCGTCAGGCGCGTTTCTCGGACGCCAGACCGCGCCAGATTGCGTAGCACATGACCAGCAGTACCAAGGTGAACGGCAAGCCTGTCGAAATTACCGCCGATTGCAGCGAGGAAAGCCCCCCGCCGATCAACAGCACGACGGCCACGGCGCCCTCGAAGATGCACCAGAACACGCGCTGCGCCACCGGAGCATCGACCTTGCCGCCGGCCGTGATCGTGTCGATCACAAGGCTGCCCGAGTCCGACGAGGTGACGAAGAACACGATCACCAGCACGATGCCGATTACCGATGTGATCGTCGCTAGCGGCAACTGGTCCAGCATGTAGAACAGCTTCAGTTCCAGAGCCGCATCTTGTGCGCCGGTGTATCCGTCACTGACCACCTGGTTGAGCGCGGTGCCGCCGAAGACGGTCATCCAGAGCACGCAGACAAGCGTCGGGATGATCAGGACACACGTCACGAATTCGCGCACCGTACGACCGCGGCTGACGCGAGCGATGAACATGCCGACAAAGGGCGACCAGCTGATCCACCACGCCCAATAGAACGAGGTCCAGCCCTGGCTGAAGTTCAGGTCTTCACGGCCAAGCGGATTGGACAGGGCAACGAGGTTCTGCAGGTAGGCCCAGATGCTGTCGAAAAACAGCGTGATCAGGAAGATCGGCCCGCCCACGAAGAACACGAACAACAGCAACAACGCTGCAAGGCCCATGTTGATCTCCGACAGGACCTTCACGCCGCCATCCAGACCCCGGACGACCGAGACCAGGGCAACCGCGGTAATGGCCGAGATCAGGATCACCAGCAGAAGCGGGTTGTTCTCGACACCGCTTTCCTCGTTATTGCCATAGGCGATGCCCAGGAACGACCGCGTGCCTTCAGCCGCGTCACCGCTGCCGAAGAGATAGGTCAGACCCGACGCCGTTTGTTCCGCACCGAAACCCAGCGAAGTGGCGAGGCCGAAAAGCGTGGCGAAAACCGCCAGCGTGTCGATGATATGGCCGGTCCAGCCCCAGACACGATCGCCGAAGATCGGATAGAAGGCCGAACGCAGCGTCAGCGGCAAACCTTTGTTATAAGAGAAAAGTGCCAGTGCCAGTGCGACGACCGCATAGATCGCCCAGGGATGCAGGCCCCAGTGAAAGATGGTCGCGGCCATGCCCAGACGTTGTGCCGCCGCCTCGTCACCGCCCGCGGCTCCAAGCGGCGCCCAGTCCGTCCGCACGCCCTCTTCCATCGATGTTCCACCCAGCGAACTGGAGAAATGGCTCATCGGTTCGGACACACCAAAGAACAGCAGACCAATGCCCATGCCAGCAGCGAACAGCATCGCGAACCAGCCCAAGTAGGAATAGTCCGGCGTCGCATCCGTCCCGCCGAGTCGGACCGAGCCATAGGGCGTCACGATCAGGAAAAGGCAGAAAATCACGAAGATGTTGGCAGCGCCAAGGAAGAACCAGTCAAAGCCCTTGGTGACGGCGCTGAAGAGCCAGTCAAACAGGCCCGAGGCCTGCTCAGGCAGGGCCAGCGCGTAAAAAACGAACGCGACGATGGCGAGACCCGAAATCAGAAAGACCGGATTGTGGATATCAAGGCCGAACGGCCCGATCTTGGTTTCGATATTGTCCTGACCGATCTTGTAGTCGGTCTGTATGAGGTTCGTGGTGCCTTCCGGCTCCGGGATCCCCTGGGTTGTCGTTTCGTCGGCCATGCACGACCTCCTCTGTGTAAAACTTGATTTGGGCAGCGCTAGACGCGATCAGGTGCGGACAACCATGACCGAGCATTCGGCGTGTTCCGCGATCTTTCCGCCGTTGGACGGCCAAACGTAATCCATGATGTTCGGCACATGACTGGCCATCACGACCAGATCAGCGCCGGTGTCCTTGACCGCCTTCAGCAGGATGTCGTCCACGTCGGAACTCGGATCGTGGCTGACCAGCGCGTCGCCTGACGCGGTGAAGCCGTTGGCCGATCCCTGATCTTTCGCGAACGCGTCGAGCTTTTCCGCGTACTCGGCAGGCGTGTGGGCCATGGAACTCGGGGTAGAACTTGTGACGCCGACAAAAATCACTTCGGCATCGTAGTGCTTGGCCAGGTCTGCGGTACATTTGAGCGCCTTCTCGAGACGATCCATATGTGCCAAATCGACCGGAGCCATGATCTTTTTGAACATGTGTGTCCCTCCTGTTGCGCACCGTTTGTCGCGGCTCTTTTCGGCTGCGTGCGCAGGTCCCCAGGGATCCATGGCGAACCCACGGACTGCCCTGTCTGGGCAAGACTAACCCGTTTGACGACCGAACTTCAATGAAATGCGGCCTATTTCCTGGCGCATGCGACATGACACATGCACGGCAAAGGGGATTTGCGTGCTTGTCTAAGGGCGCACTGAACGGGTGCCATGCAATTTATCCAGGCGCATCGGCAACGGATTCGCCCGAATTTTCGGCATTCATGGTCCTGCATCCCGTTGCAAAATCCCATGACGTAACTATGTTGAAGGTGTCCTTCGGGACTATGGACATAAACGCGCTCGTAATAAGCGGATCGGACCCGGGGGCGGTACCCGGCGGCTCCACCAATCACCCGTCGTTGGAGGGATACGGGGCCGAAACAGGATCGACGAACGTCTAAAGGGGTTTGCTTTGTCCCGGTGAGATACCACCGTTATCGGTTCGCTAAGCATAATTGCCAACGACAATCGTGCTCCGGTCGCAATGGCTGCGTAAGCAGTCGGAGTAACCGAAAATTAAGTCCTGGCCTCTAGCAAGGTCAGGCGGGGTTCGCAGGCACCTGGCAACAGAAGCCTGCACTTCACCTAATTTCACAAAGCTTTGGGAAGCCCCTTGATGTCGCGTCAGCGCGCGTCAGTCGGCGAGGTGTCTCGCATCCTGCACCAGCCGTGCGACCTGCCCCCGCTGGCGGCTGAGAAGCGACAGATCCTCTTCATCGCGCGCTGCGGCCATCGCCTCGTGGTAAAGCTGCATGATCCGTTCCTCGCCTTTTATCACCGAATTGAGCACATCTTCGTCGATGTCATCAAAGACCGCACGGGTCTTGATGACGAGGCGCTGCACGGTGGAAAAGAAACTGCCGTCCTCGTCTGGCACACATCCATGCGTGCGCAACTGCGCCGACAAATCTGCCTCGTGCGCCGTATGCGTCGCGGTACTCGGCAGAAGTGTTCAGTGTCATGAAATAAGCCCCATCAATCCTTATTAACGCGCCGACGTCGCATCATGTTCCGACAGGCATTGCCCGACTTTCCAATTCGCCACATCAGGTTGTGGGGCACATCTGCGACGACCCCGTGAGGCTTTGACCCAAAGTCGCATGCACTGAACCTTGCGCAATCGCGTTTCGGTCGGCCTGTCACGACAGCTTCGAAACGACCATGTGCAGTTGATATCCGGAATTCCCATCCACGATGCACTGTACCGATGGGTCCGCGACGGGTATGACGAAGGCCATGACTGGCCAGTGACGCGAGATGCGCGATGACGGTATCGCTTAGCAAGATGTTCCGCGTGTTCGGGCGGATCGGGATATTGTCCTTTGGCGGGCCTGCCGCGCAGATTTCCCTTATGCAGACAGAACTGGTGGACCGCCACAAATGGCTGACCGAGACGCAATTTCTGCAAGCGTTGTCCTTCTGCATGCTTCTGCCCGGGCCCGAGGCGATGCAACTGGCCACCTACGCGGGCTGGAAGCTGCGCGGCGTTCCGGGCGGGCTGCTGGCGGGACTGTTGTTCGTGCTTCCGGGTGCCGCGGTCATCTTCGCGCTGGCGTTCGGCTACGCCTATTTCGGCCAGTTGCCCCTGGTGCAGGTCTTGTTCGCCGGCATCAAGGCCGCCGTGGTCGTCATCGTCTTTCAGGCCCTGTATAAGCTGTCGCGCCGGGCATTGAAAGGCGGGCTCGCCTATGCGCTCGCGCTCGCCGCATTCGTCGGAATTTTTTTCCTGTCGGTCCCCTTTCCCGCCATCATCGCGCTCGCGGCCACCGTCGGCCTCGTTTTCGCGTCCGCAAACCCGCCCGAAGCCAAGGCGTCGACGCCGGTGTACCCGGGCAATACCCTGCGCACGGTTCTGCTGTGGGGGGCGGTCTGGGCCGCGCCCCTCATGATTCTGTGGGTCGTGAACGCCTCTCTGCTTTTGCAGATAGGTCTGTTCTTCTCCAAGCTCGCCGTGGTGACCTTCGGCGGGGCTTATGCCGTGCTGGCCTACATGACGCAAGAAATCGTGCAATCCTACGGCTGGCTCAGCACGGACCAGATGATCGACGCGCTCGGGCTTGCGGAAACCACGCCGGGGCCGCTCATCCTCGTGACGCAATTCGCTGGTTTCATGGCGGGCTTCCTGCAAGTTGGCCCCGGACTGGCCACAGTGGCCGCGCTCGTGACGCTTTGGGTCACGTTCGTCCCATGTTTTCTCTGGATTTTTGCCGCCGCTCCCTATGTCGAGTCGTTGTTGTCCCGCCCCCGCCTGAAGGGCGCATTCGATGCGATATCCGCCAGTGTCGCGGGCGTGATCCTCAACCTTGCTGTCTGGTTCACACTGCACGTACTCTTCACAGAGACAGCACAGGGCGGATATGGCCCCGTCCTGCTGCTCGAAAACCTTTCGCCTCAGAATGCGCTTCTGGTCGCACTTGCGTCGTTTCTCTATCTGGTGATGCGTGTGCCGATGGTTGCCGGCCTGCTGATCATGGCCTTACTCGCATGGGGCGTGGATCTGTTGATCTGAGATGCGCGGCCTCTTTTGTTTTGCTTCGAATCCCTTATTGTGAGGTGCAAGAGGTTCGGGGACCAAGATGCCGCATTCGATTGATTATGGAAAACTGATGCATCGCGCCATGCGCGGCCTGATCCAGGAGGTGCTGTGCAGCGTGCGGGACAATGGACTGCCCGGCGCGCATCATTTCTTCATCACCTTCGAGACGACCCATCCCGACGCGGAACTCGCCGACTGGCTCCGCGAACGCTATCCCAGCGAGATGACCGTGGTGATGCAGCACTGGTTCGACGATCTGGACGTCACCGACGAAGGGTTCACCGTCACACTCAATTTCGGCGACAGCCCCGAGACGTTGTATATCCCCTATGACGCGATCCAGACCTTTGTGGATCCGTCGGTCGAATTCGGGCTTCGGTTCGAGTCTCAGGAAGACGACGAAGAAGATGAGGACAACGACGACAGTGCCGGCGAACCGGACGAAGCCGATAGTGTCGAGGTCGACGAAGATGACGTCGCCAAGCCTCGGGACGCCGAGGTCGTGAGTCTCGACAGCTTCCGCAAGTGACGTGCCGACAGGGTAATTCATAAGACACGGCGTTGATCTTTCCGCTTGGTCCGGTATGAAGCCCAAAAGCAGTTCCAGGAGACGCCGACATGACCTCTACCCGTACAGAATCCGACAGTTTCGGCCCGCTGGAGGTTCCTGCGGAAAAATACTGGGGGGCACAGACGCAGCGCTCGTTGATGAATTTTCCCATCGGCTGGGAAAAACAGCCGGTTGCGATCGTGCGCGCGCTCGGCGTGATCAAGAAGGCTTGCGCCATGGCCAACAAGGAGGCGGGCGTTCTGGACGCCAAGCTGGCGGACGCAATCATCGAAGCGGCGGGTGAAGTCGTCGAGGGCAAGCTGGACGACCATTTCCCCTTGGTGGTCTGGCAGACGGGTTCGGGCACGCAATCGAACATGAACGCCAACGAGGTCATCGCCAACCGCGCGATCGAGATCCTCGGCGGAACCATCGGCAGCAAGGACCCCGTTCACCCCAACGATCACTGCAACATGGGGCAATCCTCGAACGACACCTTTCCGACCGCGATGCATATTGCCACGGCCATGTCGGTGCGTGATGTCCTGCTGCCGGGGCTGGAGAAACTCGCCGCAGGGTTGGAGGAAAAGTCCAGCGAATTCAAGGATATCATCAAGATCGGCCGCACCCATACGCAGGATGCGACGCCGTTGACTCTGGGCCAGGAATTCTCGGGCTACGCCCACCAGGTCCGCCAGGGAATCGCTCGGGTCGAGACCGGCCTTCCGGGCATTTACGAGCTGGCCCAGGGAGGCACGGCCGTGGGCACGGGCCTCAACACCCGCAAGGGCTGGGGCGAAACGGTGGCGGCGAACATGGCCGAGATCACCGGCCTCCCCTTCGTCACCGCGCCCAACAAGTTCGAGGCGCTGGCGGCCCATGACGCGATGGTTTTCCTGTCCGGCGCAATCGCGACCGTGGCAGGCAGTTGCTACAAGATTGCCAATGATATCAGGTTCTTGGGAAGTGGCCCGCGCTCTGGCCTGGGCGAGTTGATCCTGCCGGAGAACGAGCCCGGATCGTCGATCATGCCGGGCAAGGTGAACCCGACGCAGGCCGAGGCACTGACCCAGGTCGCGGCGCACGTGATGGGCAACGATTCGGCGATCAAGTTCGCAGGCAGCCAGGGGCATTTCGAGCTCAATGTCTACAACCCGATGATGTCGTATAACCTGTTGCAATCCATACAGCTTTTGGGTGACGCGGCGGACAGCTTCACCGAGCGGATGCTGCTGGGAATCGAGGCCAACGAGCCCCGGATCGAGAAGCTGATGAAGGAAAGCCTGATGCTGGTGACGGCGCTGGCGCCGACCATCGGCTATGACAATGCCACCAAGGTCGCCAAGACAGCGCACAAGAACGGTACCACTTTGAAAGAAGAGGCAATTTCGCTGGGGTTCGTGGACGAAAAGACCTTTGACGAAGTGGTGCGGCCCGAAGACATGATCGGCCCGAAAGACGCATGAGCGAGTTCGTCAATCTCAACCGCGTTCGGAAGGCGAAGAATCGCGTGAAAAAGCGGGCACAAGCTGATGAAAACGCAGTGAAATTCGGTCGAACCAAGGTTGATCGAGAGGTTGACGAGGCAAGAGCGAAAAAGGCGCGGGAAGCGCTGCGGCAGCATCGCCTGGACGACGAGTGAGCCGGCCGGTCAAACGGTCTCTGACCCTGCGCGGGCACCGGACAAGCGTGTCCCTGGAAGATGATTTCTGGAAGGCTTTCAAGGAGATAGCCGGCGAAGAAGATGTGCCGGTAAACCTGCTGGCCGCCCGGATCGACGCGGCGCGGGGCGTGGAGATGGGGCTGGCGTCGGCGATCCGGCTCTACGTTCTGCGGCATTACCGGGAAAAAGGTTAACGGATCCGGTAACGCCGAAACCCACGTCGGTATCGCGTCGGTATCCGAGTGGTAATGCGGCGGTGCCGTTGTCATTCGACGGCCCGATTAACACACCGCACGGGCTTTACCCGTTCTTAATCCTGATTGCGTCAACTTGGGGCCATGTCAGAGCTTCGTCTTTTGTTGCCCGCGGACCTTTGGATGCGGAAGATCTTCGACGCGAAAGCGGCGCGGGCTGGCGGCGTTGTCCGACGCAGCGTGAGGGACATCGAGCGGATCGTGGGGCGTGAGCGGTTCCGGCGCGAGATAACGCGACGGGGCTATCATGCGGTCGAGAACGCGGGACAGGTCGAAATCTTTTGCAATAACGAGCGTGTGTCGGTTTGGTGCTGAAGCCAAAAGCTTTGAGAAAGCTTTTGGCAAATCTTTTCTCAAAAGATTTGCCCCGGCCCAAAGTGTTTCCGGGACACATTGAATCGCTTTAGTCGCGCGGCGTGACCTTGAGCCAGATGCCGTCCTTGCCGCGCACGGTCAGGTGCGCCACCGGTATGGCGGGGCGCTCGGACACCAGATCGAAGCGGTACGCGGCGACCAGCATGGACAACAGGAGCGGCCCCTCGATCATCGCGAATCCGGCCCCGGTGCAGACCCGCTGGCCGGCGGAGAACGGCATGTAGGCATTGCGCAAACAGGTCTTGCCGTTCTCGGTGGCAAAGCGGGCCGGGTCGAAATCGTCCGGGCGCTCCCAGAGGCGCTCGTGGCGGTGCTGGTGCCACGGGCTGAGGACGATCTGGCTGCCTTTCGGAACCGCGCGGTCGCGGAAGGTTTCAGGACAGGCGGCCTCGCGCACCATCATCGGCACGGGCGGGTAAAGGCGCAGGGTTTCGCGAAAGACATCGCGCGAGACGCGCAGTTTGCCCATGTCCGAAAAACCCATGGTGCCCTCCGTCAGCACGCCTTGCGCCTCGGCCGCCAGACGGTCCTGCCAGTCGGGATGCATGGCCAGCAGGTAGAGCGCCCAGGCGAGGGCCGAAGCGGAGGTTTCGTGCCCCGCAAGAAAGAAGATCGCCACCTGGTCGACCATCTCGGGCGTGTCGAAGCGGTCGCCGGTTTCGGAGTCCGTGGTGGTCATGATCTTGGTGGCCAGATCGTCGGGCGCGGTGCCCGCAGCGATCTCATCCATTCGGCGGGTCGTCAGGCGGGTGATAAGGTCGCGGATGGTGCGGGCGGTGGCCTTGGTTTTGGCTCGGTGAAAGCGGGGGAACCAGCGCGGCAGCGGCAGGAAGGCGGCAAGGTTCAGCATGGGCTGGGTGCGCTGGTGCTCGCGGAACTCGTTGAAGACGCGGGTGGCAATCTCGTCCTCGATCGGGATCGAGAAGAGCGTGCGGAAGATCACGTCGGCGGCGACGTGGCTGGTCTCGGCCTCAATCTCGACGGGCTGGCCGGTGGCGTGCCCGGCCAGACGGGCCACGGCGCCCTGCCCCGCGGCGAGCATGGCTGGGAAGGTATCGCGCAGGCGCCCGCCCTCGAAGGCCGGGTCGATGATACGGCGCTGGCGTTTCCATGTCTCACCGTTCGTGACGAAGACGGAATTGCCGAGAAGCGGCGTGAGGCCCTCACGCACGCGGTCGGACTTGGGGAAGTCGTCGGGGCGGTTTTTCAGCACGAGGTCAACAAGCTCTGGCTGGTTGCAGAGGTAGGAGCGGAAGAACGGCGTGCGGAATTCGGCCATCCACGCGCGGTAGAGCCGTGCGGGCTGGGCCGAGAGGATGTCCTGACGGAAAAGCCGCATGTAGCGCCAGAGTGAAACGCGGCCCTCGCGCGCCGGGGGCTTGGGGGGCTGCGTCATGCCGCCATGCTCGTGAAACGGGAGGTGGCGCGGGTGATGCGGCTGGGCGACGGGGCGCGGTCGGCGTAGCGGTGGCCCAAGGTCTGCGGGCCGGCGGTGATCTGGAAATAGTCGTAGTCGCCGGGGCGGTCGAAGGCGCAGAGATACTGGAAATGCAGGCGGAAGAAGCGCCAGCGCAGGGCTTTCCAGCGCTCGGGGCTGAGTGTTTGAGTGAAGGCGGCCGACAGGATCAGCGGCCAGCGCTGGTTTTCGGGGGCGACGCCCGAGACGCCGACGGGATCGCAGAGCGCGAAGGCGCAGCCGTCGCCGGGGGCGGTGACGTCGACCCAGGTGAGTTCATCGCGGATCGAAAGGTAATGCAGGTCGGCGCGCAGGCGGTGGGCGTTTTTGAGGAAAGAGACCATGGGGACGACCTGCCCCAGCGTGAGGAAAGAGAGTATCGGGCCGTTGTGCGGTACGCGGCCCTGGCGGATCAGGTCGGCGAGGATGGAGACACCCAGATGCGCGCCGGAGGAATGGCCGACCACCAGCACCTCGTCCACGTCCGTGGTGAGCGCCGCGGCGATCTCGTCGGTGAACTGGGCCATCCGCGCCTCCAGCTCGGGCGGGTTGGCGCCCTTGGATTGGGCCGAATAGGCGTAGTCGTGCATGAGGTAGTAGGCGAAGAGCTTGTTGTCGCGGGCCTTGAACCAGTGGAGCACGGGCGGGACCACCGCGAGGCCCGCCCAGGCCGCGTAGGGGTGCAGGAGCGCCAGCAGGCGGCCCAGGGCGTAGGCCAGCGCGAGGGCGATCATAAGCTGCACGATCAGGAACCCCACCGGGTAGAGCGCGGCGATGACCGGCCCCTTGCGCAGGCGCATCAGGCGGAAGAGCGCGCCCGAGGCGATATAGGTCCAGGCGGTGCGGATGAGTTGCAGGTAGGTGCCGGCGATGCCGCGTTCCATGCTGTCGCGGACGATGTCGGACCACACCAGCACGTCGAACTCGGTATGGATGTCGTGCCCGTCGATCTGCGCATCGACCTGCCAGCCATAGCGGCCTTCGGATTTGCGGGCGGAAAGGGTGAGGTCATAGCCCGAGAGGCCCGCCTGTTCCGCGCCCTCCTTGCGGTAGAGCTCGCGGTAGCGGCGCGGGTGGATGGGATCGTATCCCGGGATATAGAACACCCGGCGGCGGGTGACGGGGGCTTGGGTGGGGCTGCTCATGCCAGACCTGTCTTGGCCTCTTCTTTGGGGAGAGGTTAATCGAAGTCTTGGGCAAGAGTAAGGCTGTTGTGCGACAGAGGATCCGGGACCCGATCGGGGATCTCTTGCCGAGGCGCGGCTGGGCGAGGTCCCGGGTCGGGCCCGGAACGGGGGCGGACAGAGGCCCCTAGCCCATCATGGCCAGCGCCGGGAACATCTCGAGCAGCCAGTAGGAGAAGGCGGCGAACCCGCCGGTCAGCATCAGCAGGCCGATGGTCCAGAGCAGGAGCCCCATGATACGCTCGATCTGGTCCATGTGGCGTTTCATCCAGGCCATGAGCCCGGAAAGGCGCGGCAGGAAGGCGGCCACGAGCAGGAACGGGATGCCCAGGCCCGCGGCATAGACCGCGAGCAGCAGCGTGCCGCGCGTGACCGAGGCCTCGGAGGCGGCGAGCGACAGGATCGCGCCGAGCTGCGGTCCGATGCAGGGGGTCCAGCCGAAGGCGAAGGCGAGGCCGAGGATATAGGCGCCGAAACTGGTGCCGCCCTTGTCGCCCACGTCGAGCCGGGCCTCGCGGTCCATGATGCCGATGCGGAAGATGCCCAGGAAATGCAGGCCGAAGATCATCACGATGAGGCCCGCGGCGGTGTTGAACCAGTCCTGGTATTGCAGCAGCTCACGGCCCATGGCCGAGGCGGCGAAGCCCAGCAGAAGAAACACGGTCGACAGGCCCAGCACGAAGAAGAGTGCGGGCAGGATCGCCTTGTTGCGGGACGTTTGCGCGGTTTGCAGGTCGGTGACGGTGACGCCGCTCATGTAGGCGAGGTAAGGCGGAACGATGGGCAGCACGCAGGGGCTGAGAAACGAGAAGACGCCGGCCACCAGCGCGATGGCCATGGCGGGGATCAGGGTGGCGTCTATGAGATCGATTCCGAACATGGACCCCCGTGTATTGCAAAACGAAGGGGGCGTCACGCGACGCGGCGTCACGGGGCGGTCACATCTCGGTGGACAGGCTGTAACGGTTGGATTACCTCCCGAGCCATGAGCGAACCTGAGATCATCGACGCCGTGGGGCTCTTGTGCCCCCTGCCCGTGCTGAAGCTGCGCAAGCGGATGAAGCCGCTGGGCACCGGCGACGTGATCGTGCTGCGGGCGGATGATCCGGCGGCGGTGATCGACGTGCCGCATTTCTGCGCCGAGGCGGGGCATGAGCTGATCGAGACGGTCGAAGACGGGACGGCCACGCTTTACCGGGTGCGCAAGGGCTGAGCCGCACGGGGGGTGCGACAACGGCGCGGCCCCCAGCGGCCCGGTTGCGCTGTACCTCGGGCCGGCTACGTCATATAATTGTTACAGTTCCGAATGGCGCGAGGCGCATGTTTCGGTGTGGTGTGCCAGATCGGACGACATTCCCGCAAAGACCGCGCCACCGCGGCCTTTGCCGAAGCTCGGAAGGAGTGGCGCAAATGGCGAAATCGACGAAAAAGACCACCGAAACCCCGGACGCGACCGACCCGGCCCATGCCGGCATGGTCGCGGCGATGGCCGCGTTCAGCCCCGTGGCCACGACGGCGTGGTTCGACATGATGCAGGAGAGCATGCGCTTTGTGACCGAGCGGCTGGAGAAGGACCTGGAGGCGCAGCGCGCGATGCTGGCCTGCAGGACGCCGCAGGAGCTGATGCAGGTGCAGAGCGATTTCATGAAGAAGGCGTTCACGGACTACACCGAAGAGACGCGACGGATGATGGAGATGATGGGCGTGGCGTTGCGGGTCGATATCAAGGACACCACCCCCACGACCCGGCGCAATTACGACGACGTGCCGGTCTGATCCGAAACCCGCCGCAGCTTTTTCCGAATATCCGTTGAAATCACGGCGACGCTTCGCTAGCCTCCCGCTTACGCAGGGGGGTCCCGCCCAGGGGACTGAGAGGCTGACGAGGGCATATGCCCGGTGACGCGACCCTTTGAACCTGACCCAGTTGACACTGGCGTAGGAAGCTAGGATCGCATCCCCGGCCCGCCCGGGTTGTCGTCCGAAGACGGGGCGCATCGTCCCCGCGTTTCCCCCAAGCCACGACTCATCTGGTGTCTTTTCGAGTAACCGCTTGAGGAGCGCCAAAATGAACGTACCCAATCCCAAGATCACCACGGGCGAGTTGCCCGCGTCGCGCAAGATCTACGTGAAAGGCACGCAACACCCCGATATCCGCGTGCCGATGCGCGAGATCTCCGTGCATCCCACGTCCGGCGAAGACCCCCTGCCCGTCTATGACAGTTCAGGGCCTTATACCGATCCGAACGTGCTGACCGATATCCGCGAGGGCCTGCCCCGCCTGCGCCGCGACTGGATCGAGGCGCGTGGCGATGTCGAAGAGTACGAGGGCCGTCATGTGAAGCCCGAGGATAACGGTTTCGTCGAAGGCGACCGCCTGACGCCGGAATTTCCCAAAATCGCCGCTCCGATGCGGGCCAAGGACGGCAAACCAGTCACTCAGCTGGCCTATGCCCGTGCGGGCATCGTGACGCCGGAGATGGAATTCATCGCGATCCGCGAGAACCAGATGCGCGAGGTCGTGGCCGAAGCCCGCGACGGCAATGACTGGGGGGCCAATATCCCCGATTACGTGACGCCCGAATTCGTGCGTGACGAGGTTGCGGCGGGCCGGGCGATCATTCCGGCCAATATCAACCACCCCGAGAGCGAGCCGATGATCATCGGGCGCAATTTCCTGGTGAAGATCAATGCCAACATGGGCACCTCCGCCGTGACATCCTCGATGGAGGAGGAAGTCGATAAACTTGTCTGGGCGATCCGTTGGGGTGCCGATACGGTGATGGACCTCTCTACGGGGCGCAACATCCACAACACGCGCGAATGGATCATCCGCAACTCCCCGGTGCCGATCGGGACCGTGCCGATCTACCAGGCCCTGGAAAAGGTGAACGGCATTGCCGAGGACCTGACCTGGGAGGTGTTCCGCGACACGCTGATCGAACAGGCGGAACAGGGGGTGGATTATTTCACCATCCATGCGGGCGTGCGGCTGCACATGGTGCCGATGACGGTGGACCGGGTGACGGGCATCGTGTCGCGCGGCGGGTCGATCATGGCCAAGTGGTGCCTGCACCATCACCGCGAGTCGTTCCTGTATGAGCATTTCGAGGAAATCTGCGACATTTGCCGGGCCTATGACGTGTCGTTCAGCCTTGGCGACGGGCTGCGGCCCGGGTCCATCGCGGATGCCAATGACGAGGCGCAGTTCGCCGAGCTGGAGACACTGGGGGAGCTGACACAGATCGCCTGGGCCAAGGATTGCCAGGTGATGATCGAGGGGCCGGGCCATGTGGCCATGCACAAGATCAAGGAGAACATGGACAAGCAGCTGGAATGCTGTCACGAGGCGCCGTTCTATACGCTGGGACCGCTGACCACGGATATCGCGCCAGGGTACGACCATATCACCAGCGGGATCGGGGCGGCGATGATCGGCTGGTTCGGCTGCGCGATGCTGTGCTACGTGACGCCGAAAGAGCATCTGGGCCTGCCCGACCGGGACGATGTGAAGACGGGTGTGATCACCTACAAGATCGCGGCCCATGCGGCGGACCTTGCCAAGGGCCTGCCGGGGGCGCAGCGGCGCGACGATGCGCTGTCACGGGCCCGGTTCGAGTTCCGCTGGGAGGACCAGTTCAACCTGTCGCTGGACCCCGAGACGGCGCGCGAGTTCCACGACCAGACCCTGCCCAAGGAGGCGCACAAGGTTGCGCATTTCTGCTCGATGTGCGGGCCGAAATTCTGCTCGATGCGGATCAGCCATGACATCCGCGCCGAGGCGCAGAAGGAAGGGATGGAGAAGATGGCCGCGAAGTTCCGCGAAGGCGGGGATTTGTACGTGCCGGTGGACGAGGCGGAGGAGTGAGTGCCGGGTTGACCCGGCACTCATCCCGGACCTGATCCGGGATCTCTTCGCGTGGAGATCCTCGGGTCGAGCCCGAGGATGACGGCGCGTGGGGGGCGAGTGGCATCCCGGACTTGAGTCGGGAGCTCTGACCGATGAGGTCCCGGGTCAGGCCCGGGACGGCGTGGGCAAGAGGCGCGCTTCGCACCATGTGCATCAAATAAAAACGCCGGGGTCCTGCCCCGGCGTTTTTCGTTTTGGTCAGAGCAACTTAGCCGCCGAAAGACCACCAGCCCTTGCGCTTGGGCTTATCATCGTCCGCCGCTTGCTTGGCGGCCTCGCCCGTGTCCGCGGCTTCGGCGGCGACCGGCTCGGGCTTCTTGCGGGTCGAGGTCGAACGCGTGCGCGGTTTCCTGGCAGGCTTGGCCTCGGCTTCGGGTTGGGGCGCCGGATCCTGAGCCGTTTCGGCGGCTTCGGGGGCGGGTTCTGCCGCCGTTTCCGCCGCCACCTCGGGTGCAGGTTCTTCCTTTTTCTTGCTGCGCGAGCGCGGCTTGGGCTTTGGCTTCTCCGCAGGTTTGTCCCCGGACGCGGCCTCGGCATTCTCTGCCGGGGCCTCGTCCTGCGCGGCCTCTTCCTTGGGCGTGTCGTCGGTCTTTTTCTTGCGGGACCGGCTCACGCGCTTGGGCTTTTCGTCTTTCGGCGTCTCGTCGGAGGCTTCTTCGGACTTGGCCGCGACAGGCTCGGCCTCGGACGGTTTGTCTTCCGTCTGCGGCGCGTCCCGGCGCTCGGACTGGTCGTTGTCCGACGCGTCGTTGTTGTCGCGGGTTTCGCCGTTCTGCCCGTTTTCGCCATTGCCCGACTTGGAGCGCGAGCGCGACCGGCGGCGGCGCCGGCGCTTTTTCTTGGGCTGGCCGTCGCCGCCGTCGTTGCGCCCGTCATTGCCCTCGTTCTCGGGCGCGGGAGGCGCCTCGGCGGGATCGGGCGTCTCGGCCTCCTCGGCGGCGTCGATATCGTCCATCAGCGAGCTGTCGACGGACACCACCGCCGCGGCGGTCTGCTTGACGTTGCGGGTGGCGGTCTTGAATTTCTCGAGCGAGAAATCGGGGCTGACCAGCGAAGGGTCGCCCTCGATCCGCACCGACAGGCCGTAGCGGCCCTCGATCTGGGCCACGTGCTCGCGCTTCTGGTTCATCAGGAAGTTGGCGATGCCCACGGGGCATTTCACCAGCACCTCGCGGGAGCGGCCACGCGTGCCCTCCTCCTCGATCTGGCGCAGGATGCTGAGCGACATGTTGTCGTCCGAGCGAATGAGGCCGGTGCCGTGGCAGGCGGGGCACGGTTGCGTCGTGGCCTCGATCATGCCGGGGCGCAGGCGCTGGCGCGACATCTCCATCAGGCCGAAGCCCGAGATGCGGCCCACCTGGATGCGGGCGCGGTCGGTCTTGAGCCGGTCCTTCATGCGCTTTTCGACGGAGGCGTTGTTCTTGCGCTCGTCCATGTCGATGAAGTCGATCACGATCAGGCCGGCAAGGTCGCGCAGGCGCAACTGGCGGGCGACCTCGTCCGCCGCTTCCAGGTTGGTCTTGAGCGCGGTTTCCTCGATCGAGCCTTCCTTGGTGGCGCGGCCGGAGTTCACGTCGATGGCCACCAGCGCCTCGGTCACGCCGATGACGATGTAGCCGCCCGACTTGAGCTGCACGGTGGGGTTGAACATCCCCGCTAGGTAGCTTTCGACCTGGTAGCGGGCGAAGAGCGGCAGGGTCTCGCCATACTGTTTCACGTTCTTGGCGTGGGACGGCATGATCATCTTCATGAAGTCCTTGGCGATGCGGTAGCCGCGCTCGCCCTCGACATGAACCTCGTCGATATCGCGATTGTAGAGGTCGCGGATCGAGCGTTTGATCAGGTCGCCCTCTTCGTAGATCTTGGCGGGCGCGATGGATTTCAGCGTCAGCTCGCGGATCTGTTCCCACAGACGTTGCAGGTATTCGTAGTCGCGCTTGATCTCGGACTTGGTGCGCTTGGCGCCTGCGGTACGCACGATCAGGCCCGCGCCCTTGGGCACGTCGATCTCGTTCGCGATCTCTTTCAGCTTCTTGCGGTCGGTGGCGTTGGTGATCTTGCGCGAGATGCCGCCGCCACGGGCGGTGTTGGGCATCAGGACGCAGTAGCGGCCCGCGAGGGAAAGATAGGTGGTCAGCGCCGCGCCCTTGTTGCCGCGCTCTTCCTTGACGACCTGCACCAGCAGGATCTGGCGGACCTTGATGACCTCCTGGATCTTGTAGCGGCGCGGGCGCGGTTTGCGCGGCGGCCGGATATCCTCGTGGTCGTCGTCATCGGCGACGGATTCGATCGTCTCGTCCTTGGAGGAGGCGTCGGTGCGCTTGGTCTCGTCGTCGTGATCATGGTCATGGTCATGATCGTGGTCGCCGCGGTCCTCGTCGCCGCGGTCCTCGTCGCCGTTGTCCTCGTCGACGCCCTCGTCCGTCTCCGGCGGCGCGGCCTCGGCATCGTTGTCGCTGGGTTCCTCGACCGGGGTTTCGGCCACGGTTTCCATGGGCGACAGGCCCTCGTCGTTGTCCGACCCGGCATCATCGAGGTCGATCGTCTCCATTCCCTCGATGTCGGACTTGGCGACCGCGTCGCCGTTGTCGGCCTCGGCCGCCTTGGACGACCGCCGCCGGCGACTGCGCTTGGGCTTGGGTTTTTCGTCTTCCTCGTCGCGCGACTTCATCGCCTCGGCATAGGCGCGTTCCTCTTCCAGGAGCGCCTCGCGGTCTGCGACGGGGATCTGGTAGTAATCTGGATGAATCTCGGAAAAGGCGAGGAAACCGTGCCGGTTGCCGCCGTAATCGACGAAGGCCGCCTGAAGCGACGGTTCGACCCGTGTGACCTTTGCGAGGTAGATGTTGCCAGCTAGCTGGCGCTTGTTCTCCGATTCAAAGTCGAATTCCTCGACCTTGTTTCCGTCGACCACCACGACGCGGGTTTCCTCCGCGTGGGTGGCATCGATAAGCATTTTCTTAGCCATGTATGTCCGTTGCATGACGAAGGCCGCCGCCCCCCGGGGGGTGCGAGCGTGCGTTGGTCATGTCTTTTTCGAGCGATATGCGACGCGCGGCAGGCCCGACCGGATCGGGTCTTGCTTTGGAACATCGATGTTCTCGCGCGCGTCATCGCGGTTCTTCTCCAGGGCTGCGGGACCTCGGCCCCTGCCCCCGTTCATGTGCCGCATCATCCCTTGGAATGTGCCGGCGTCTCGTGGTCCCTGAGGGACCCAATCGGTTGCCTCACCACCCGTCGCAGGGTTTGAAGCAGCGAAACTCGGAATTGATCCACAGGGTGGATCGTCATACCTAAATAAGGGTTTCGTGCGGTAAAACACAATGGGTAATCTTGCGCTGGCCGCAAATCGCGGCCCGGCACCGATACACGTTTAGCGAGATTGCCCACAGAGGCGGCATCCCCGCGACGGTTGCACGGCGCGGGGACCGCAGGTGTCAGGCCGAGAAGTTCGGTTGGCCGTTCGACGCCGACAGGCCACCATCCACCGGCAGCACGACGCCGTTGACGAAGACCGCGTCGGCAGAGGCCAGGAACGCGATGACGCTGGCCACCTCCTCGGGCTTGGCGCCGCGGCCCATGGGAATGCGGTCGGTGAAGCGGTCCAGAAGTGCTGCGTCCTCGCGGATGCCCTTGGACATGTCGGTTTCGGTCATCGACGGGGCCACGGCATTGACGCGGATCTCCGGCGCAAGGTCCAGCGCCATGGCGCGGGTCATGTTGCTGACCGCGCCCTTGGAGGCGTTGTAGCCGAACATCTGCCAGTCGCCGCCGAGGCCCGACACCGAGGACGTGTTGACGATGCAAGCGCCGTCGGCCTCTTTCAGATGCGACAGCGCGGCGGTGACGCAATTGAACATGCCACCGACATTGATGCGCATCTGGGCGTCAAAATCCTCGTGGCTGAGTTCGCCGGGCGCGCCGCCGCGGGCGATGCCGGCGTTGTTCACCAGGCAGGTCAGGCCGCCGAACGTGTCGACCGCCGCCTCGACCAGCCGGGCGGCATCGTCAGGCTCCGCAACGTCGCCGGGCGCGATGTGGGTATGGCGCTCGGGCAGGTCCTTGGCGACATCTTCCAGCTTGTCCCGGGTGCGTCCGTTGAGGACGACGTTCCAGCCGTCCTCGGCAAAACGGCGGGCGGTGGCGGCGCCGATACCGGAGCCGGCCCCGGTTATGATCACGGTGCGGGTCATGCTGCTCTCTCCTTTTGTGTGTTGCAGGAGAAACGCATGGCCACGGGCCGGGTTCCGGCCGGACTAGAGGTAGTCCGACCGTTGCAGGCCGTATTTCGCCATCTTCTCGTTCAGGGTGCGGCGCGGCAGGCAAAGCTCGTCCATGACGGACGCGATGGAGCCCTTGTGGCGGCGCATGGTGTTGTCGATGAGCATCCGCTCGAACGCCTCGACATATTCCTTGAGCGGCTTGCCCTCGGTCGTCATCACCGGCTGCATGTCCTGGTGATCGGACATCAGCAGCGAGGCGATGGTGCCCGAGCCCCGGCGCGATTGCAGCACGGCGCGTTCGGCGATGTTGATCAACTGGCGCACGTTGCCAGGCCACGGTGCCTGCAAGAGTTGCGCGGCCTCCTGGGCGGAGACCTGTGGCGCCTCGCAACCGTAATCGTCGGCGAAGGCGTCGGAGAAGCGGGTGAAGAGGGTCAGGATATCCTCGCCGCGCTGCCGCAGGGGCGGCACCGTGATGCGCAGCGCGCCGAGGCGGTAGAAGAGATCCGAGCGCAGCGCGTCCTCGCAGGTGCGGTCCTGTTCCTGCATGTTGGAAATGGCAACCACGCGGGTTTCGGGCGGCGTGCCTTCCTCGTTGACGAAGGTCAGCAGCTTGGCCTGCGCGGCCTCGCTGAGTTTCTCGATATCCTCCAGCACCAGCGTGCCGCCGCGGGCCTCTTCCACCGCGGGCAGGCGGGTGTCCTCGGGCTGCATCGGGCCGAAGAGGCGCTTCATCAGGGCGTCTTCCTCCAGCGCCGAGCAGGAGATCAGGACGAATTTCTTGCCCGCGCGCGCGCCGACGGCGTGCAGGGCGTGGGCCACGAGGGTCTTGCCGGTGCCGGTCTCGCCCTCGATCAGGACATGGCCGTCGGCCTGGCCCAGATCCAGGATGTCCTCCTTGAGGCGTTCCATCACCGGCGAGGCGCCGATCAGTTTCTTCATCAGCTGACCGCCATCGGACAGCTCGCGGCGCAGCGCGCGGCTATCCAGCACCATGCGGCGGGCGTTGGTGGCGCGCTTGGCCAGCTCGTTCATCCGGTCGGGGTTGAACGGCTTTTCCAGAAAATCGTAGGCCCCCACCCGCATCGCCTCGACCGCCATGGGCACGTCGCCGTGGCCGGTGATCATGATGACGGGAAGCGAGCTGTCGGTGCCCATGAGCTTTTTCAGGAACTGCATCCCGTCCATGCCGGGCATCTTGATGTCGGTGACGACGATGCCGGGATAATCGGGCCCAAGAACCTTGAGCGCCTCCTCGGCGGAGGGGAATGCCTCGGTGTCGTACCCCGAAAGCGCCAGCCATTGGCTGATCGATTGGCGCATGTCCTTTTCGTCGTCGATGATGGCGATCTTCATGGCGGTCGGCATGTCCTTCTACTCCGCTGCTCTGGTCTCATCGGGCTGAGAGTCTTCACTTAATATGGGCAGCTGCATTTCGAATACAGCCCCACCGATCGTGGCATTGCGTGCCGTGAGCCGGCCGCCAAGGTCGTTGACGATGCCCGAGGAAATGGCAAGCCCCAAGCCGACACCGTCGCCGGGCTCCTTGGTAGTGTAGAAAGGCTCGAACAGGTTCTCGATATCGGCGATGCCTGAGCCGTTGTCGCGCACGGTGAGCACGGCGGTCTCGCCCGCGGCCAGCAGCACGTCGATGCGCGGTTCGGAGGCGTTCTGGGTGGCGTCCATCGCGTTGCGCAGCAGATTGATGATGACCTGCTCGATGCGCACCCGGTCGCCCATGACCCAGACCGGGTCTTCGGGCAGGGTGCGGGTGATGTCGACCTTGCGTTCACGCAGCTGCGGCTCCATCAGGGCCAGCGCGGAATAGATCGCATCGCCCATGTTTACTGGCTGAAACTGGTTCGCGTCGCGCCGGGCGTAGGATTTGAGCTGCTTGGTGATCGCGCCCATCCGCTCGATCAGGTCGTCGATGCGCTGGAACGAGCTGACGGCCTCGTCGGGGCGGTTGCGCGACAGCAGAAGGCGGGCGCCGGCGAGGTAGGTCTTCATCGCCGCCAAGGGCTGGTTCAGCTCGTGGGAAACCGCCGCCGACATCTCGCCCAGCACGGCCAGTTTCGAGCTTTGCTGGAGGGTCTGTTCGGCCACGGCGAGGTTCTCCTGCACCCGTTGGCGCTCGGCGATTTCCCGCTGCAGCCGCGCGTTCAATGCGCGAAGCTCCGCCGACTCGCGCTGGAAGAGCGAGGCGCGCGCCGCCGTCTTGCGGTTGAGAAAGTAGAAGGCGAGCGCCAGAAGGATGGCGAAGACCATGATTTCGAGCGCCAGGACGCCGTTCACCTTGTCCCGGACCGAGGCATAGGTGGTGAACGAGGCGATGCGCCAGCCTCGGAAGGCCACCCTGCCCTCGACCCGCATCACCGCCTCGCCCTCGACATAGGCGTCGGGCGGCAGGCTGGACCAGTCGGTGGTGGCCTGGATGGCACGGAAGATCGCGGAACTGGGCGGCTCGCGCGTCAGCGCCGCCTGTTCGGTCAGGCCGCGCCAGCGCGGCTCGGTCGCCAGGATGATGCGGCCCTGCGAGTCGGTGACCAGCACGGCGTCGGAAATGCCGGCCCAGGCGCGTTCGAACTTCTGCAGGTTGATCTCGACCACGATCATGCCGGCGAGCGTCTGGTTGCTGTCTACGCGGCGCGAATAGAAGAAGCGGAAGGCGCCGGTTTCGTCCTGCACGATGGTGAAGATGTTGTCGCGGCTGCGCAGGGTATCGACGAAGTAAGGCGCGTCGCGCGCGGATTGCCCGATGCGGGCGCGGTCGGTGGCGGCCACCACCCGTCCGTCGGCATCCAGAAGCGTCAGCGAGGCGGCCTCGATCTCTTCGTTGAAGGTGATGAGGCGTTGGGACGATTGCGTGAAATTGCCCGCGTCAAGCGCGCTGATGAGCGCGGGGTCGCGGGCCAGAAGCTGCGGCACGATGGCATTCTGGCGCAACTCGGACAGAAGGTTGCCGGAGTAGAGCGCCAGGCGCAGCTCGGCCCGGTTGCGGGTGTTCTCGGTAAAGCGGTCGGTCAGCAGGCTGTTGGTGACGGCGACGACCCCGATGGCGAGCGCCACCAGCGTCAACAGCGCCAGACGCGCCCGCCAGCCCAGCGTGCGCCCGTTCCTGTCCTCGCTTGAAAAGAAGCCCGTGGCCATGCCTCAGATTACGCTGTCGCCAAGGCCGGAACAAGGGCGGTCGACGGCGCCTTTGGCAGGTTGCCGCCGGCGCGGCGCTCAGGCGGTTTCGAGGCTGCCGACAAGGCCGGAAAAGAGCGTTGCGCCCTCGGTGTTGCCGTGGGTTTCCTCGGCCATCCGCTCGGGGTGCGGCATCATCCCGAGCACGCGGCGGTTTTCCGACAGGATGCCGGCAATGTCCTGCTGCGAGCCGTTGGGGTTTTCGACGTACCGGAAGGCGACGCGATCCTCGTCGTTGAGCCGCGCGAGCGTGTCGTCATCGGTGTAGTAATTGCCGTCGTGATGCGCGATGGGAATGGTGATCGTGGTGCCCGCATTATAGCCCGAGGTGTAAGCGGAATTCGAAGTTTCCACTTTTAGATCAAGGGCTTTGCAGACATACTTCAGGCCCGAATTGCGAAGAAGGACCCCCGGCAGCAGCCCGGTTTCGGTCAACACCTGGAAGCCGTTGCAGATGCCCAGCACGTAGCCGCCCTTGTCCGCGTGCGCCTTCACCGACTGGCAGATCGGCGAGTTGGCCGCAATCGCGCCGCAGCGCAGGTAGTCGCCGAAGGAAAAGCCGCCGGGCACGCCGATCACGTCGACACCGCCGGGCATCTCGGTGTCCTTGTGCCAGACCATCGACACCTTGGCGCCCGCGTTCTCGAACGCGACCTTCATGTCACGGTCGCAGTTGGAGCCGGGAAAGACGATGACGGCGGCGTGCATCAGGCGATCTCCACCGAATAGGATTCGATCACCGTATTGGCGAGCAGCTTTTCGCACATCGCCGTGACGGTCTCTTTCGCCTTGCCGGGATCGGTCTCGGTCAGGTCCAGTTCGATGATCTTGCCCTGGCGCACGCCCTCGACCCCGTCGAAGCCCAGCGACCCGAGCGCATGGCGCACCGCCTCGCCCTGCGGGTCGAGAACTCCGTTTTTCAGCATGACGTGTACGCGTGCTTTCATGTGTAATGCCTCACTGTGGCAGCCTCAATTGACTCGGGAAAGTGCCCCTCGCAGGTTCGATACCTTTCCGGGTAACCGAAAACAACAGATCTTCGTCTTCATACTTCACTTCGCCTAACGACGGAAATAGCATTCCCAGACCTGTGAAGCATCTGTGGAAGTGAAAGGCACAAGCACCAACCGTCTCTGTTTCAGAGAAATTGTAGCGGACCTCGAACTGCGCTTCCTCGGACCAACTTCCTTGTTTGAGCGTTGCATAGTTTGGCAACGCATCCAGAATTCGCTCTAGATTGTGTTTTTCCATCGGCTGCGCGTTGGAATGCCATGTAGCGTCGATTACTGAGCCTAGTGGTAGTGGAACGCCACGCGCTTCATAAAACTGCGCGGCAACCATCCTTGCAACTTGAAAACAAATGGTGAACTGGATGTCAGGATGATCAAAGCGTATACTGACACCCTTTCTTAGTAGGCCGTTTACATGGAAATAGTCTCGCCTGCCGTTTTTGACGATTTGCAGCGTCGCATCAGGAAACAATTTCACAGCATTCGAAATGAGGTTTTCAAGCCTACTATCTCGAATTCCTGAAAGAAATGACGCTTGAGTAAACGACAGCAGCGAGAAGAAACTGTCGAACCTTGCAAAAACCGAATTGCACCGGACACAAGCTGGAACTTCGAAACCTTTTGGTCGGCGTCGTTCGTAAAAGAACGTGCGAGCTGGTACATGATCCAGGCTCTCGGTTGCCGAAGTTCCACCACAGTAGCAACAATAGGGATTGCTCTGCTTGAATTTCTCCAACCGGGTCCGAGCCTGGCCCAAATTTTTTGTTTCCGTTAGTTGATCAGCGTCGGTTTGGTCACGGGCGGGTTGGTCTTGGGCATGACGCCCAGGCGCTTGGCCACCTCGGTATAGGCGTCGGTGAGGCTGCCGAGGTCGCGGCGGAAGACGTCCTTGTCGAGCTTCTGGCCGGTCTCGATATCCCACAGGCGGCAGCTGTCGGGCGAAATCTCGTCGGCCACGATCAGGCGCATGAAATCGCCGTCATAGACGCGGCCGATCTCGATCTTGAAATCCACCAGCTTGATGCCGACGCCGTACATGACCCCGGCGAGGAAATCGTTCACGCGCAGGGCGAGCGACAGGATATCGTCCATGTCCTGCTGGGTGGCCCAGCCGAAGGCGGCGATATGCTCCTCGGTAACCAGCGGATCGCCCAGGGCGTCGTCCTTGAGGCAATATTCCACGATCGGGCGCGGCAGTTGCGTGCCCTCGTCCATGCCCAGCCGCTTGGCCATCGACCCGGCGGCATAGTTGCGCACGATCACCTCGAGCGGGATGATCTCGCAGGCGCGCACGAGCTGCTCGCGCATGTTGATCCGCTTGAGGAAGTGGTTGGGAATGCCGACATTGGTCAGGCCGGTCATGAAGTATTCCGAGAGCATGTTGTTGAGCACGCCCTTGCCTTCGATCACATCGCGTTTTTCCGCGTTGAAGGCGGTGGCGTCGTCCTTGAAATACTGCACGATGGTGCCCGGTTCGGGGCCTTCGAACAGGGTTTTCGCCTTGCCTTCGTAGATTTTCTTGCGCCGCGCCATGGGCTCTCTTTCATCTGGGGCCGCGACAAGGGACTCGCGGCATCTGGCGTTCTCATAGTCTATGCGGCGAAATGGGGCAAGGCGGCCTTATGCCCTTGCGTCTTTGTGGCCGTGCGGCCATATCTTAGAGGACTGAAATACCTGCCCGGGGAGAGCCTGATGAGCACCTTCGACGATCGTGAAAACGCATTTGAAAACAAGTATGCCCACGACGAGGAAATGAAATTCAAGGCCGAGGCGCGGCGCAACAAGCTGTTGGGCCTGTGGGCGGCCGAAATCCTGGGCAAGACCGGGTCGGATGCCGACGCCTACGCGAAAGAGGTCGTGCTGTCGGATTTCGAGGAAGCCGGGCACGAGGACGTGGTGCGCAAGGTCGCGGGCGACCTGGGCGACATGGCCGATGCCGACACGATCCGCTCGAAGATGGACGAGCTGCTGCGCGTGGCGCAGGAACAGCTGATGAAGGAAACCTGACGGCGCGTGGGTTTTCACCCACCCTACGCGGGCGACGGCCGGGCCGAAAAGGTCCGGCGAGGCCCGGCACGGTGCGGGATTCGCATTCAATTTGACACGTTAAACCGGCGGTAACGCCGTGGTCTTACCCTGTGCCGACATGGGCCAGGGAAGGATCTGAACATGACATCACCGGGGCTGCACCTCGCGATGCCCGGCGCCGGAGGCTGGGTGCGGGTGGCCGCGCCGTTCGGCCTGGGTGCGATCTGCATCTGGATTCTCGCGGGCCAGATCGAGGACGGCGCCTTCGCCGGCCTGGGGGCCGTCATGGCGCAGCTGTCGGCCTGGCAGTGGCTCGGGGCCCTGCTGGCCACCGCGGCAAGTTTCGCCGCGCTGGGCCAGTATGACGTGATATTGCACCGGCACCTGCGAACGGATCTTCCCTCGGCACAGGCACGGATCAGCGGCGCCGCCGCGATCGCCATCGGTCAGACCGTGGGCTTGGGCGTGATTTCGGGCGCGCTGGTGCGCTGGCGCCTGTTGCCCGGGCTGAGCCTGGTCCAGGCGACGAAGCTGGCCACCGGCGTCGCGGTGACATTCCTGATCGGGCTCAGCTTTGCGTTGGGGCTGGTCGCGCTTTTCGCGCCCCGGGGGCTCTTTCCACCCGCCCTGCCCGCCCTTCTGATTTTGGTGTTCGGTGTCAGCGGGGTCCTGGTCTTTCTTCACCCGCGCATCCGGCTGAGGGCGCTGACCCTGCGGATGCCCAGCCTGGGTGCGCTGGGGGCAATCGCCGGGTTGACGCTGATCGACACGCTGGGTGCGGCGCTGGCGCTGTGGTGCCTGATGCCGGACGGCATGGCGGTCTCGTTCGCGGCGCTGCTGCCGATCTACATGATCGCGCTCGGTGCGGCGCTCCTGAGCGGCACGCCCGGCGGGCTGGGGCCGTTCGAACTGGTGCTGGTGGCGCTTCTGCCGCAGGTTCCGGACACCGAGCTGCTCTGTGCCATCGTGGCGTTCCGGCTGGTCTATTACGCGTTGCCGGCGGTGCTGGCGGGGGCGCTGCTGATGCGACCGCTGCGGGCCGGAGCCCGGCCCGGCACGATACGCCGCCCGTTGAGCGAGGCCGACCTGAGCGGGCCGTGCATGGCCGAGGCTGGCCTGTGCCGCCAGAGCGGTGCGGAAATCGTGGCGCTCGGCACGGTGCTGCTGCCGGTGATCCGCCCGGGCCAGACGCTGTGCCTGCTGTTCGGTCCGCTTGCCGCCCCGGGGGCCGCCGGATCGCGCAACGCGCTGACGCTTTTGCGACGCCATGCCGGACAAGAATCGCTCGTCCCTCTGGTCTACAAGGCCGATGCGAGGCTGGCCGCCACGGCACGGCGGTTGGGATGGCGGGCGCTGCATGTCGCCGACGACATGGTGCTGCACCCGGCCGGGTTCCGCCCCGAGGGCCGCGCCTATCGACAGCTGCGCCGCAAACTGCGCCGGGCCGACCAGTCCGGGGTGAGCGTCGCGCGGGGCGCCCGCCTGCCCTTGGCCGCGATGCGCGAGACGGATGCCGCATGGCAAGCGCGCCAAGGCACGGCCCGCGGCATGACGATGGGCCGCTTCTGCCCGGTCTACCTGAGCCACCAGGCGGTGTTCATCGCGCGCCAGGACGGTCGCGTCATCGGCTTTGCCAGCTTCCATACCGGACGGCGCGACTGGTGCCTGGACCTGATGCGCACGGGCGACGATGCGCCCGAGGGCACCATGCACGCGCTGGTCACCGCCGGTATCGCCGCCGCCCGCGAGGCCGGCGTCGCACAGCTGTCGCTGGCGGCCCTGCCCCCGGAAAACGGCCCCGTGGCGCGTCTGGCCGCGCGGTTCGCGCCTTCGTCCGGCCTGGCGCAGTTCAAGGCCAGCTTCGGCGCGATCCGCGTGCCACGCTACGCCCTTGCCCGCAGCCGTGCGGGCCTGTGGCTGGGCCTGCTGGACCTCTGGCTGGCGATACGGCGGCCCGCGTCTCGCTCGGGCCAGGCCGAGGCGTCCAGGGCCGATGGTATCCCGGCTCAGAATGATGATGAAGATTTTGGGTTTGCGCAGGCAAGGAATGTATGAGATTTCCTGCGCGAGACCACAAAGGGCTGCGCATGACCAACGCATTGAGCAAGATGATCGCCGAGCGGGACTGGATCCTTGCCGACGGGGCAACGGGCACCAATCTTTTCAACATGGGGCTCGGCTCGGGCGATGCGCCGGAGATGTGGAATGTCGAGCATCCGGACCGGATCACCCGGCTTTACGCCGAGGCGGTGGACGCGGGCAGTGACCTGTTCTTGACCAATTCCTTCGGCGGCAACGCCGCCCGCCTGAAGCTGCACGGTGCCGAAAAACGCGCCCGCGAGTTGAGCCGCATCTCCGCCGAAATCGGCCGCGACGTGGCGGACCGGCGCGACCGTCCGGTGGTCGTGGCAGGCTCGGTCGGCCCCACCGGCGAGATCATGGCGCCGATGGGCAAGCTGACCCACGAGCTTGCGGTGGAGATCTTTCACGAACAGGCCGACGGTCTGAAGGAAGGCGGCGCCGACGTGCTGTGGCTGGAGACCATCAGCGCCCCGGAAGAATACAAGGCCGCGGCGGAAGCGTTCCGGCTGGCCGACATGCCCTGGTGCGGCACGATGAGCTTCGACACCGCGGGGCGCACGATGATGGGCCTGACCTCGGCCGACATGGCGACGATGGTCGAAAAGCTGGACCACAAGCCGCTGGCCTTCGGGGCCAATTGCGGCGTGGGCGCATCGGACCTGATGCGCACGGTGCTGGGATTCGTGGCCCAGGGCACCGAGCGCCCGATCGTGGCCAAGGGCAATGCGGGCATCCCGAAATACGTGGATGGGCATATTCATTATGACGGCACGCCGGAGCTGATGGCGCAATACGCGGTCCTGGCTCGCGACGCGGGCGCGACCATCATCGGTGGCTGCTGCGGCACGATGCCCGAGCACCTGTCGAAGATGCGCGAGGCGCTGGAGAGCCGCCCGCGCGGCACGCGCCCGACGCTGGAACAGATCACCGAGGCGCTGGGGGCTTTTTCGTCCGACGTGGACGGCACCGAAGACGACAGCGGCGACACGCCCCGCCCGGCGCGGCGCAACCGGCGGCGGCGCGGGTAAGCTGCGACGCGGCTTCGGGCCGGAGCTTGCCGGGCGTAGGGTGGGTGAAAACCCACGCCTGTCGGCGATCAAGCCCCGCGCCCGTCGCCCCGAGGGCGTCGCACGAGTGCGGCATCCCGACAATGCGCCATGCCGAAGGTTCTCCGTCAGAACCGGACGAGCCGCCTGCTGGAGACCCGTTGAACCCTCGCTCAAGACGCCCGCGCCGGCTCCCTCGCCTGCGGGACAACGGGCGTCATCCACCTGCGCCAGGCCAGGTTTGAAGCCCCCCGACCGGCGCAGGCAATCCGCGTTTCAGGCGCGCAGCTTTTCGCCCTTGGGATCGAACGGCGGCTCGTGCAGGATGCGGGCCTTGTGCGGGCGGCCCAGCACCATCACCTGCACGTCGTCGCCGGGTTTGACCGTGCCGGACCTGACGTAACCCAGGGCAAGGCTCATGCCCACGGTATAGCCATAGGTGCCCGAGGTGACGCGGCCCACGGGTTTGCCATTCGCGTCGCGGATCGGCTCGCCGCCCGTGGCGTCGGCGTTCGAGGCATGGGTGTCTTCCTCGTCGATGTGGATCAGCACCAGTTCCTCGCGCGTGGGTTCGGCCATGGCCTTTTCCGCCGCCGATTTGTTGAGGAAGTCCTTGTCCATCTTGCAGAGCGGCTTGAAGCCAACCTCGTGCGGGAAGTATTCGGGGCTGTATTCCCGGCTCCACGAGCCATAGCCCTTTTCGACCCGCATCGACATGAGCGCGCGGGCGCCCACGGGGCCTGCGTTGAACTCCTTGCCCGCGTCCAGAAGGGCTTGGTAAAGCTTTTCCTGGTCCTCGGTCTTGCAGTGCAGCTCCCACCCCAGGTCGCCGGTGAAGCTGACCCGCAGGGCGAGGCAGTGCACACCCGCGATGTCGATCATCTTGGACCGCATGAAGGGGAAATCCTCGGTGGCGAGGCTTTCGTTGGTCAGGCGCTGCAGCATCTCGCGCGACTTCGGTCCGGCGACGTTGAAGCCGCACATGGCCTCGGTCTTGGACTCAAAGGTGGTGCCTTCGGGCAATGGCACCATGTCGAAGAACCGCTTGTGATAGCGTTCGGCCATGCCCGAGGAGACGACCCAGAATTCATCCTCGGCCACACGCGTGACGGTCGCGTCGCCCGCGATGCCGCCACGCACACCGATGAGCGGCGTGAGGCAGGAGCGGCCCACCGATTTGGGCATCCGGTTGGCGAAGACAGCGTTCAGCCACTCCTCGGCCCCCGGCCCCTTGACGTGGTACTTGGCGAAGTTGGAGATATCGATGATGCCCGCGCGGTCGCGCAGCATCCTGCATTCCTCGCCCACCGGCGCCCACCAGTTCTGGCGGATGAACCCGTTGGTGTCCTTGGTACCGGGTGCATCGGCGAACCATTGCGGATGTTCCCAGCCGTAGTTCAGGCCGAAGACCGCGCCCATCTCTTTCTGCATTTCGTAGACCGGGCGCGTGCGCAGGGGGCGGCCCGCCGCGCGTTCCTCGTTGGGGTAATGGATGGCGAAGCGGTGGGCATAGACATCCTCGACCTTCGCCTTGACGAACTTGCGGTCGTTGGCCCAGAGGCCGAAGCGCGCGATGTCCCAGGCGAACATGTCGTATTTCATCTCGCCCTCGACGATCCACTGGCTGACCATCAGGCCCATGCCGGCGGATTGCGAAAAGCCCGGGATGATGCCGCCGACCATGAAGTAGTTCTTGAGCTCCGGCACGGGGCCCAGGATCACGTTGCTGTCGGGCGACCAGATCATCGGGCCGTTGATGACCCGCTTGATGCCCGCCTCGGCGGCGACCGGGACGCGGTCCATCGCGCGCATCACGTTTTCCATGATGCGTTCCAGATCGTCTGGGAAGAGGTCATGGGCGAAGTCGAGCGGCGTGCCATCCTCGGCCCAGAAGCGCATGTCACGTTCATAGGCACCGATCAGCAGGCCCTTGCCCTCTTGCCGCAGGTAATATTCGCCGTCGCGGTCGGCGACGGACGGCAGGCGGCGGTCCATGCCGTCGATCTCGGCGATGGTCTCAGTCACGAAATACTGGTGTTCGGTGGGTTGCAGCGGCACTTCGATGCCCGCCATTTTCGCCACCTCGCGGCCCCAGAGACCGGCGCAGTTGATGACCCATTGCGTGTGGATCTCGCCCTTGGGGGTCTCGACGATCCAGCTGCCGTCCGGTTGCGGCACGGTGGCGGTGACGGGGGTGAAGCGGTGGATCTCCGCGCCGCGCTGGCGGGCGCCCACGGCATAGGCGTTGGTCACGCCCGAGGGGTCAACGTTGCCGCCATCGGGTTCCCACATGATGCAGCGGATGCCCTCGAAATTGACCAGCGGGTGCTTTTCCTCGGCCTCTTCGCGGGTGATCTCGTAGAAGTTCATGCCGTAGAGTTCGGCCTTGGCGGCCTGAAGTTTCAGCTGGTGCTCGCGGTTTTCGGTCTGCGCGAGGTAGAGCGAGCCGGGCTGGAAGACGCCGCAGCTTTGGCCGGTTTCCTCTTCCAGGCTGTTGTAGAGGTTCATCGTGTAGTGCTGCAGGCGGCTGATATTGGCGCTGTCATGCAGGCCGTGGATGTTGGCCGCCGCGTGCCAGGTCGAACCGGAGGTCAGCTCGTCACGCTCGAGCAGGACGACATCGGTCCATCCCAGCTTGGTCAGGTGATAGAGCACCGAGCATCCGATAACGCCCCCTCCGATGACAACGGCCTGTGCGTGAGTTTTCATGTTGCTTCCCATTTCGCTGTTTGGCGGTACACTGCCCCAGCGGGGCCGCGCGCGTGTGTCGGTTCCCGACATCATCGGTCGTGTGGAGGCATTTTGCCCTGTCGTTTCCGACAGGGGATTTCGGTTTGCGTCAGGGGATTAAAGTCGGGCGTATGTTACCCGTCGCAGGCGCATCCCACGCCTTTGTGGCAGTTCTTCTCGCGGCTGATGCAACTGTTGCCGCAAGCCTTGCCTTTTCGGCATGTCTTGCAGCAGGCGGCGCGAATGATCCTGTCTTTCCCCAGCGCAAAGATACGTTCGGAGGGACTTGGCACTTCACCGGATGGCAAGGATACAGGCGCGGCCTGAACAAATGAGGTTAAGGCTGCCAAAAGAGAAGCAATGACTAATGATTTGAAATGCATGAGAAATCCTTTGAATGCAGGAAATCTAGTGAAAAATTAACGTTTTGTTAACAGATTATTTTGCCGATCGGATCATGCAGCATATCCTGCCCTGCCACCGCCGGTCGATTGAACGTCTCAGGCAGGTGTCGCGTGCGCCTTCTCTTTACGACAAAACCCGTCGCAAACGGACATGCCGCCCGACGGCAGTCATACAGTCTGGTCGCAACAGCGGACTGAAAGGAATCCCCATGAAAACCACCACCCGAGTGGCCGTGATCGGCGGCGGCGTTGTCGGATGCAGCGTGCTTTACCACCTGACGAAACTGGGCTGGTCGGACGTGATGCTGATCGAGCGGTCGGACCTGACCTCCGGTTCGACCTGGCATGCCGCCGGGGGCTTTCATACGCTGAACGGCGACACCAACATGGCCGCGCTTCAGGGCTATACGATCAAGCTTTACAAGGAGTTGGAAGAGATCACCGGCATGTCCTGCGGGCTGCACCACGTGGGCGGCGTGACGCTGGCGGACAACAAGGATCGCTTCGACATGCTGCTCGCTGAGCGGGCCAAGCACCGATACATGGGGCTGGAGACAGAGATCGTCGGCCCCGAGGAGGTGCGCAAGATCGCGCCGGTCACCAATACCGACGGCATCATCGGGGCGCTTTACGATCCACTGGACGGTCACCTTGACCCGTCGGGCACAACCCATGCCTATGCCAAGGCCGCGCGCATGGGCGGCGCCACCATCGAGACGCACTGCAAGGTATTGGAAACGAACCCGAAACCGGATGGGACTTGGGAAGTCGTGACCGAGAAAGGCACGATCCTGGCCGAGCATGTGGTCAATGCCGGCGGCCTGTGGGCACGCGAGGTGGGCGCGATGGCAGGTGTTTACGTGCCGATCTACCCAATGGAGCACCAGTACCTTGTGACCGAGGAGGTGCCCGAAATCGCTGCCATCATCGATGCGGGCGGAGAGCATCCGCACGTGATGGACCCCGCGGGCGAAAGCTATCTGCGGCAGGAGGGGCGCGGGCTATGTATCGGCTTCTACGAGCAGCCCTGCCGCGCCTGGGCGGTGGACGGCACGCCGTGGGAATTTGGCCATGAACTGTTGCCCGACGACTTTGACAAGATCGAGCACTCCATTGATTTTGCTTACAAACGTTTCCCCGCGCTGGAACGTGCCGGGGTGAAATCGGTCATTCACGGGCCGTTCACCTTTGCGCCGGACGGCAACCCGCTGGTCGGGCCGGTGCCGGGTCTGCGGAACTACTGGTCGGCCTGTGGTGTGATGGCCGGGTTCAGCCAGGGCGGCGGCGTGGGCCTGATGCTGGCGCAGTGGATGGTCGAGGGAGAATGCGAGCGGGATGTCTCGGCCATGGACGTGGCGCGTTACGGCGATTGGATCACGCCGGGCTATACCCTGCCCAAGGTGATTGAGAACTACCAGAAACGGTTCTCCGTCAGCTACCCGAACGAGGAACTGCCCGCCGCGCGCCCCTTCCGCACGACGCCGATGTACGACATTTTCGATGGCATGGGCGCGGTCTGGGGGCATCAATTCGGGCTGGAGGTCGTGAACTACTTCGCGACAGGCGACGAGCCGCGGTTCGAGACGCCGAGTTTCCGCCGCTCGAACGCGTGGGAGGCCGCGGCGCGCGAGGTGAAGGCCGTCCGCGAAGCTGTTGGAATCAATGAGGTGCACAACTTCGGCAAGTACCTGGTGACCGGCCCCGCCGCGCGCGATTGGCTGGACCGGATCATGGCCGGGCGCATCCCGAAACCGGGGCGCATCAGCCTGACGCCGATGCTGTCGCATGCGGGGCGGCTGATCGGGGATTTCACGGTGTCCTGCCTGTCGGACGAGGCGTTCCAGCTGACCGCCTCCTACGGGGCGCAGGCCTATCACATGCGGTGGTTCGAGCAGAACGCGGCGGAGGGTGTGCGCGTTGAAAATATCTCGGACCGGCTGAACGGGTTTCAACTGGCGGGGCCGAAGTCGCGCGACCTGCTGGCGGCCTGCACGCGGGCGGATATCTCGGACATGGCGTTCATGGATCTGCGGCAGATCACCGTGGGAATGGTCGATTGCCTCGTGCAGCGCGTGAGCTATACCGGCGACCTCGGGTTCGAGATTTATTGCGATCCGATGGCGCAGCGGGCGCTGTGGGACGAATTATGGAGCAAGGGCAAGGGCTTCGGCCTGAAACCTTTCGGGATGCGGGCGATGATGTCGCTGCGGCTGGACCGCTTCTTCGGCTCGTGGCTGTCGGAGTTTTCGCCCGATTACACGCCGGGCGAGACCGGGATGGATCGCTTCATCAGTTTCAGGAAAAACGCCGATTTCAACGGGCGCGCGGCGGCCGAGACAGAGCGGGCCGAAGGCGCCAAGCGTGCGCTGGTGGCGTTCGAGGTGGAGGCCACGGATGCCGATGTGAACGGGTATGAACCTGTCTGGATCGACGGGACCGTGCAGGGCTTCTGCACCTCGGGCGGCTATTCGCACCACGCCGGAAAATCCGTCGCGCTGGCGCTGATACCGGCCGAACACGCCCAACCGGGCTTGCAGGCCGAGATCGAGATCCTGGGCGAGATGTGCGCGGCGAGACTGCTGACAGAGCATCTGTTTGACCCTGACATGAGCCGGATGCGAGGATAGTCCCCGGATCATCAGCGAAAGGCCCGGAAGACGTGACATTGGGGATCGTGCTGCCCGCCGCGGGGGCGTCGTCGCGGATGCGCGGCCGCGACAAGCTGTTGGAAGAGGTGGACGGCGTTCCCCTGTTGCTGCGGCAAACGCGGCGGGCGTTAAACCTCGGTTTACCTGTCCTTGTTACGTTGCCCGCAGGGTCCGGTGCGCGCGCCGCCAGCCTTGGGGCGGCAGGCACGGGGCTTGAGACGCGGCCCGTCGCCGATGCGGTGGCCGGGATCAGTGCGTCGCTGCGCGTGGCAGCGCATTGGGCGATGGAACGGGACCTGGCCGGGCTGATGATCGTCTTGCCAGACATGCCGGATCTGACGTCCGGGGACATGCGGGCGGTTGCGGCGGTCCACGCGCACCATCCGCGCGACGTGATCCGCGCCACGGACGAGGACGGGCAGTTCGGGCACCCGACCCTCCTGCCCGCCCGGCTGTTGCCGGCGCTGGTCACGCTCAGCGGCGATACCGGCGCGCGGGAGGTGATCGCGCGGGAAAAGATACGGCCCTGCCCCCTTGGCGGGACGCGGGCGACGATGGACCTGGATACGCCCGAAGCCTGGGCGAACTGGCGGGCGGCAAGGGATTGACGCGGCCAGCCCGTGACCCGGCGCGTTTGGGTCAGATATCCGCGCGCAACGCGTGCAGGCGGGGTGCGGGACGCAAGCGCTCGGACTCGGGCCTTTGGCGCAAGTCGGGTGCGAGGGGCAAGACCTGTGCAACGCGCAAGACCTGTGCGACACACGGGGCGGCCGCAACAAGCAAGGCGCGAGCAACTCACGAGGCGAACGGGACGCAAAACGCGACGCACAAGGCCGATGCAACACACGAGGCGCGAGGCGGATACAACACGCGACATGCAACGCGCGCGCAATACGCGCCCCGTGCAAGGCACGCTGTGCACCCAACGCGCGCGGGATGCGCAAGGCGCGTGCAACATGCCAATCGCGCGCGACGCGCAAGGGGCGTTAAACACGCAAGGCGCTAGCAGGGCGCAAAGCGCACGAGGCACGCAAAGCGCGTTCGACACGCAAGGCGCTCGGGGCGCGCCAAGTGTTGAGGTCGCGCGCGGATGCGCGGTGCGTGCAGGTGCTAGCGCAGTGCCTGGTCCACCAGCAGCTTCGCCTCGTGCGCCTTGAGCGACAGGCGGGCGGAGTGGTAGCCCGCCAACCCCGCCTGCGTGGCAAGCTCGGGGAAGAGCGTGAGGATCTCGTCGCGGCTTTCCTGCCCCACGCCGCGCATCGAGTAATCGCCAGGCTGGAAGCTTTCGGACCAGGCCGCGTCGGCCAGGATCACCTCGTGATGGTCGAACATCAGGTGGATGTAGCTGACCCTGTCGGTGACCGCGCGGTCGACACCGTCGAGCCCGGTCAGGTGCTTGGCGGCGATCAGAACCTCGCGCTCGCCGAACATGACCTCGGCCAGTTCGTTGGCCAGAAGCATCCGGTGGTTCGGGCTGACAAGCATGTCGCGGTCGGGCATGTCTGCCCCGAGCGCGCCCTTGCGGATCAGGATGGGCTGGAACTTGGGCATCGCGGCCAGGTCTGCCGCGCCAAGGTCGCGACGGCCCACCCAGCGGATCTCGCGGATGCCGTTGTCGCGGGTGAAGACGCGGTCGCCGGGGCGCAGCGTCTCGACCGCGCGGGTGCCCTGCGGCGTCGCGATCTGTGCGCCCGGCGTGAAGCAGACGATCAGCTCTTCGATATCCGTATAGTTGATATTGGCCGTCTCTTGGCCGCGCTGAAGCTGGATCTGGCCGTTGAAGCCCGGATTGCCATTCGTTTCGGGATTCTTGACGAAATTCGTCACGGTCCAGCCGTCATCCAGAAGCGGCGTGATGTCGAGCGTGTCGTAGTCGTCGCCGGTCGAGCCGCCGTTCACGGTGGTGTTGTTGACGCCCGACGTACCCAGCTGGTTGATGATGAAGGTATCGCGGTCGGCGCCGCCGTTCAGGTTGTCATTGTCGCCGCCGCCGAAGATCGTGTCGTTGCCCGCGCCGCCCTCGACGATGTCGCACCCGTCGCCCGCGTCGATCCGGTCATTGCCGGCGCCGCCGTCGATCGTGTCGTTGCCCGAGCCGCCCTCGATCGTGTCGTCGCCGTCGCCGCCGGACAGGCTGTCATTGCCGCCCTGCCCGAAGATCTGGTCATTGCCGGTGCCGCCGAAGATGGTGTCGTTGCCTTCGACGAAGGGCGTGACGACCGGGTCGTCGATAAGATCGCCCGACAGGGAAAAGCCGGATTGGCCGGTGCGGGTTTCCAGGGTAAACTCGATGAATTCGCGGTTCTCGAACGAGGCCGAGAACCACGCGTCCTGATCGGACGGGTCGTTGGTTTCCGTCCCCGCGGCATTGACCACGCCACCCGAGGTGGTGACGTTCAAGGACGTGTCGCCCGAGGTCGAGAAATCGGTGAAGCTGCCGGCGTCGATGATCACGGATTCCTGGTCGCCGGGGCTGTTGCGGTCGATGTCGTTCCAGGTGGCGACGGAGTTCAGCGCGACGTTCTGGCCGGTGGCCGGGTCGAAGAACTCCAGCCGGAACGAGGCGGTTTCGCCCACGTCACGCGCGTCGAAGTCGCCATTCAGAAGGATCTCGAACCCCGCGCCGCCGGACAGGTCCACGGCAAGGTCCTTGTCGGACTTGGCGGTCAGGATCAGGCGGGCAGAAATGGGGGTGCCGTCCTCGAGGGTGGCCACGTTGCTGTAGACCGCGACATCGCCGACCTGGGCACAGTTGTTGCCCGACGAACTGTCGGAGACGAGGTTGTCGATATCGAGCACCAGCGGCGAGGCGTCGGAGCCGAGCGCGGTGCCTTCGCCGGCATCGCCGAAGAGCACGTCATCGCCGGATCCGCCGTCGATGCAATCGCTGCCGCCTTCGCCGGAAATGCGGTCGTTGCCGCCCGCGCCGGTGATCGTGTCAGGATCGTTGGTGCCCTGCAACGTATCGTTGCCGGGAGTGCCGGGAATCGTCGCCATGGCAGTGGCCTCCTGAAGGAGCGGACGGACCTCCCCCGAGATGCGCCGCAATACCGTCTAATTTGAGTCAAGATTGAGACATCATCTACCTCTGCTTCAAGGAGAATTCGAGTAAAATCCTTCATACTGTGCATAATGCGGCGTTAATTTATGCGGACGTCAATTACTTGATCTCAAAAACGAAACAATCCCGGCCAATGGCCAGGATTGTTCATTGGAACTCGAGTCAGCCCCCGTAACCGATTCCATGTGACCGGCCCCGGAAAGGGCCGGTCGGCTGCAAAGCTGTTACTTGACCAGAAGCCGGGCTTCGTGCCGTTTCAGCGACCGGCGCGCGGCGGTGTAGGCCTTCAGGCCCTCTGCCTCGGAGAGTTCCGGGAAGAGCTCGAAGATCTCCTTGCGCTGGGCGTCGCCCATCGCGTCGAGCACCGTGTCGCCGGGCTGGAAGCTTTCGGTCCAGGCACCGTTGGACAGCACCACCTCGTGCTGGTCGAACATGAAGTGGATGTAGCTGACCGAGCTGGCCTCGACCGAGGTCACACCTTCCATGCCGGTCAGGTGCTTGGCCGCCGCCAGAACCTCGCGGTCCTCGAAGTAGAGCGCCGACTTCTCGTTGTTGATCAGCAGGCGGTGCTGCGGCGAGACCATCATGTCGCGTTCCGGCAGGCCGTGACCCAGCGAACCCGCACGGATCAGGACCGGCTGCAGGTGCGGCGCGCGCGCCAGCTCCTGCCCCGACAGATCGCGGCGGCCCACCCAGCGGATTTCCTGCAGACCGTTGTCGCGGGTGATGACCTTGTCGCCTTCGCGCAGCTCTTCGACCAGCCGCTCGCCTTTCGGCGTGGCGATGACCGTTCCCGGCGTGAAGCAGGGAATGACGTCCTCGATCTCGGTGAACTTCAGCGAGCCTTCGACATTGCCGTCGGCATCGAGGAAGTTGACCTGGCCGGTAAAGCTGTTGCCGTCCGGATCGTTCGGCGTGGTCAGGTCCAGCGGGGTGACGCCGTCGCTTTGGACGATCTCGAACCGGCCGAGACCGCGCAGGTCGAGCTGGTCGTTCTCGTTGTCGGTCGTCGGGTCGTTGTCACCATCCTCGGTGCCGCCGTCGATCTCGTCGCCGAAGGCATGTTCGCGCTCGTCGAAGTGGAACTCGTCCGAGCCGGCCTCGCCATACATCGTGTCGACACCCTGGCCGCCATAGATGGTGTCGCGGCCGTTGCCACCGTAGATCAGGTCGTTGTCGATACCGCCATCGAGCAGGTCGCTGCCGCCGCCACCGTAGATGGTGTCGTCATCGTCCTGGCCATAGACCGTGTCGTTGCCCGCGCCGGCGTTGATCAGGTCGCGGCCGTTGCTTTCGTCCGGGTCGGGGCCGAAGGTTCCGCCATCGGGGGCGTTCGGGATGTTGACCTGGTCGAAGGGCACGACGTTGGGATCGAGACCGCCGTAGATGAGGTCGTCGCCTGCACCCGAAGAGATCGTGTCGTCGCCTTCGCCGCCGACGATGGTGTCGTCGCCCCAGAGCGTGTTGATCTCGTCGTCGTCGATGCCCGCGTCGACATAGTTGTCGCCTGCGCCGGCATTGATGGTGTCGTCGTCGTCGCCGGTATAGATCGTGTCGTTGCCGTTGCCGGTGTTGACAAGATCGCGGTCGTCGTTCGGGTCGGCATCCGAGGGCACGGCCGGGAACGGGCCGTAGGACGGGAAGCCGTCATCGGGCAGCGGCAGGGCGCTGTTCTTGGAGGTGTCGATGTAGTTGTCGCCGTCGCCGCCATCGACCGTGTCCGAACCGTCGCCGGAGATGACCGTATCGTTGCCGTCGCCGGTGTCGATCTTGTCGTCGCCATTGCCGCCGTCGACACTGTCGTCACCTTCGCCGGTTTCCACGTCGATCGGGCCGTCGGCATCCTTGGCGTCGATGGTGTCATCGCCGCTGCCGGTGATGATGCGCTCGATCTCCTGGAAGGTGATGTCGGGCGTATCGTCGGCATCAAGGCCGTTGACGGTGCCGTTCTCGGGATCGGCATCTTCCAGGATGACGGTCAGGTCGCCGGTCTGGTCGCCGAGGTTCAGGATGTCGCCCTCGTCGCCGTTTTCCGGGCCGTCGGGGTTGCCGTCGGTGCCGTCCGAGCCGCCGTCGATGGTGGCGTCGATATCCGCCGTCGGATCGGTGGCGTCGACGGTGAACTCGTCGTCGCCGGTGCCGCCAGACGCCTCGTCGTCGCCGCCCACGGCGACGTCGTCATCGCCCTGGCCGCCGTTCAGCGTGTCGGTGCCCGCGCCGCCCGCAAGGGTGTCGGAGCCTTCACCGCCATCGACGCTGTCGTCGCCGTTGGCGCCGGTGATTTCATCGTCGCCGGTGCCGCCATCGACCGTATCGTCGCCTTCGCCGGCGTCGATCCTGTCGTCGCCGCCATTGCCGAAGATGGTGTCGTTGTCACCGTCGGCGCCGTCGATCTGGTCGCCCTCGGCATCGCTGTAGCCGGGGGTCATCACCTCGCCGGTGTCCTTGCCGTCGACCGGGCCGATCACGTCCGTCACCTCGACCGAGATCTGCGCGGTGTCGGTCAGCCCGTTGCCGTCGGAAATCGTGTATGTGATCGTCGCGTCGCCCACAAAGGCCGGTGCCGGGGTGAAGGTGACCGTGTCGTCGGTATAGGTCACGGTGCCCTGGCTGGACGGAACGCTGGCGTTGATGATGCGGATCGGGTCGCCATCAGGATCGCTGTCGTTGGTCAGCGGCGTGACGGTGACGGCCGTACCCTGCGGCGTGGAGCCGCCATCGTCGTTCTCGGCGACAGGTGCGTCGTTGACCGGGCCCACGTTGACCAGTGCGGTGCCGGTGTCGGTGCCGCCCTGCCCGTCGCTGACGGTATAGGTGAACTCGACCGGGCCGTTATAGTTCTCGGCCGGCGTGAAGGTGACGGTGCCGTCGCCGTTCAGGACCACCTCGCCAAGCGCCGGGTCGATCGGATCGACCGCGGACACCACCAGCGGATCGCCGTCGACATCGGTGTCGTTGGCCGCCGGGTTGAAGGTGATCGGCGTGTCCTCGAGCGTGTTCTCGATATCGTCCACCGCGACCGGGTCATCGTTGACCGGCGTCACGGTCACGTCGATCTCGGCGCTGTCGGTGCCGCCGTTGCCGTCGGTGATCGTGTAGCTGATCGTCGCCTCGCCGTTGAAGTTCTCGGCGGGGGTGAAGGTGACGGTGGTGGCGGTGAAGGTCACCGTGCCCTGTTCGGACGGGACGTTGGCGCCGGTAATGGTGAGCGTGTCGCCATCGGGATCGGTGTCATTGTCCAGCGGCGTCAGAACGATCGCCGTGTCCTCGGCCGTGGTGGCGGTGTCGTCGGCAGCCTCGGGCGCGTCCTGCACCTGGCCCACGTTGACCAGAACGGTGCCGGTGTCCGACAGACCGTCGGGGTCTTCGACCGTGTAGGTCAGCTCGACCGGGCCGTTATAGTCGGTGGCCGGGGTGAAGGTGACCGTGCCGTCGCCGTTCACGACCGCGCTGCCCAGGGTGGGATCGGTGACGGTGACCGAGGTCACGGTCAGCGTATCGCCATCGGGATCGGTATCGTTCGCCGCAGGGTCGAAGGTGACGGATTCGTCTTCCAGCGTCGAGACGGTGTCGTCCACCGCTTCGGGCGCGTCGTTGACGTTGTTCACCGTGACCGCGATCTCGGCGGTGTCGGTGCCGCCATTGTCGTCGGTGATCGAGTAGCTGATCGTCGCCTCGCCGAAGAAGTCATCGGCCGGCGTGAACTGGATCTCGGTGTCGGTGAAGGTCAGCGTGCCCTGGTCGGACGGGACCGTGGCCGCCGTGATCCGCAGCGTGTCGCCGTCCACGTCGGTGTCGTTGTCCAGCGGCGTGATCGTGACGGTGGTTTCCTCGTCCGTGGTGGCCGTGTCGTTGACCGCGTCGGGCGCGTCGTTGACCGGGGCGACGTTGAACGTGATCGTCGCGGTCGAGGTTTCGCCCGAGGGATCGGTGACCGTGTAGCTGACGCTGTCGGTGCCGTTGAAGTTCTCGTTCGGCGTGTAGGTATAGGTGCCGTCGCCGTTGTCGGTCAGCGTGCCGTTGGCCGGCGTGCCGATGCTGTCCACGGTCAGCGTGTCGCCGTCCGGGTCGGTGTCGTTGGCGGTCGGGTTGAAGGTGACGGTTTCGTCCTCGTCCACCGGGACCGTGTCGTCGACCGCGGTCGGCGCCTCGTTCTGGGGATCGGTCAGGATGGTCTCGATCTGGCTGAATTCCAGGGTCGAGCCATCGGCGAATGTCACGGTGCCGGCGCGGGCGCCGTCATCGGAGGCGTCCGCCGCATCGGTGATCGTCACCTTGCCGGTGCCGCGCAAGTCCAGCGTGTCGTTGTCCAGCGTGTCGTCCGGGCCGTTGCCGCCGACGATGGTGTCGCCATCGCCATCGGAAGACGTGGAGACGACGAACGTGTCGTTGCCGCCCTCGCCGTAGATGACGTCCGCGCCCGCGCCGCCGGTGATCACATCATCGCCGCCCTCGCCATCCTGGTCGGGATCGAAGCCGGTGTCGAAATACATGTCGGTGATGTGGATGCCGGAATTGTCATGGCCATTCTGCGTGTGCGAGACCTCGACCCTCGATACCGGGCCGGGAATGGTGACCTGGACGGTCGTGTCGGGATCGTTCTGATTCTGGTACGGGCCGTTGGCATCGGCCTCGTTGCCGTTGATGACGACTTCCTTGCCGCCCTGCAGGACGACTTCGATCGCGTTGTTGTCGGCGTCATAGGCCGTGACGGTGACAAGCCCGTCGCCGTCGAGGTCGTTGATGTTGAATTCCAGATCGCCGACCGGCTTGGAAAACTCCCATTGGAACTTGCCGGTGTTGCCCTTGCCGGAAGTTTCCGAATAGAGCGAGCTGTTGGTGTCGATCGACTCGCCGCCCGTGTCGATGCCGGCGGTGTTCAGGTTGGTGTGATTGTCGACGTCGCTTTCGTGGTGCCCGGTATCGAGGATCCGGGTGTAGGTGACGTCCACGCTGCCGGTATTCTGGGTGACGGTGTTGTCGGCCTGGTGGCTCGAGACCAGATCCCAGTTGAAGCTTTCGCGCGGGCCTTCGAATGTGCCGGCGTCACCGCTGTCACCGTAAATGGTGTCGTCGCCGCCTGCGCCGTCGATCGTGTCGTCGCCGCCATTGCCGAAGATCAGGTCGCCGTCGTTGGTGATCTTGTCGCCGCCCTGGTCGGTGGGCGCGTTGGAGTCGTCATAGCCGAGGGCCATGTCCTCGCCGAAATCCTCGCCGTCGACGGCGCCATCGGCCGGGGCGTCGGAGGTATAGCCGGCATCCACGTTGAGCGCGCTCTTGTCGCCCCCTGATTTGTAGGGCGCCGCAATGGGATCGGAGAACCCGGAGTGCTGATTGGCGTCGCTGTCCTCGTTCTCGGCGCCGACATTCTGCTTGACCAGCGGCTCGCCGTTCACCTCGGTGGGGAACTTCACCACGTAGGACTTGCTGTGATACGTGTGCAGGCCGGTGAACTCGTAGGCGCCCGACGCGTCGGTGTGCGTATATCCCAGGAAATACTTGTTGCCGTGGGAATCGACCTTGTAGAGTTCGACCCGCAGGCCCGCCAGGCCGGTGTCGTACCCGCCGGTGCCATTGTTTTCAGTGTTGTCGCCATCGCTGTCCGAGAACAGGCGCCCTGAAATCGTTCCGCCGCTTGAAAAGGTCATGAAATCATACTCCCGTGGTGGCGCGAGCGCCGAAGTTGAGGAAAGTGCCACCAGTGCCGGCGACGTGTGCAAACGAGGTCGGAGAAGCGTTCGAGCCGGTGCCCATCGCCCTGCCCTCATGCACGGGCATTTTCAGACTGATCGGGTCGGACCCATGTGTGGGAACAAAAGTCACCATCGTTTTCTCCATTCGACGCCCCGCATCGGCGGTTCGCCAGACCAATAACCAAGACCCACTGCCGACGATGTGACGGTCAGGGGCAACCTGCACGAACCTCATTTCAGGAGGGAAAGACCCACAATATCGCGGGAATGGCGCAACGTTCGCACGTCGCGTCCATTCGCTCTCGGCCAGCCGCCAAAGCAACCCGACGATCGCATCTTCCACGCACCGGAATGTTGGTGCGTCTCGTGCGGTCGCCCCCGTGACCTACAGACATCGCCCCCCAGTTGGGCTGAACTCGTTGTACGGGATTGCCCGGATCGCACAAAGTGAAATTTGTCAGAAAACTGTCGATGCAGTTTCCGAAATTGCCTTTTAAATGCGTGGATTATGGCAGCCGAAAAGCTGCAAATCTGGCGATTGTTTCCGCGCGCATCCGAGGCCGCCTTGGCGTGGAGCCAACAAAACATGAGGGTTGTGCCCTGCCATTTTGCCGCCCTGCAACCTTAAGCTGTGCATTGTTTCCGAACCACCCCGAAATCTAAATCGTTTTGAATGTGGCGGGAGTTTGATGGCCGTGAAATTCGGCTGTTGGCTGACCCTGCGTCAATCGGCATCGTTTCAGGCCTTTTGTTCCGAACCGGAAACGATCGCGCCACATTTTGCCCGAATCGTCACGTTTCGGGATTGAACCGCCCCCGCTGGAGCGACCGATTGCATGGCGCGCGGGCCTGCGGACCCGCCGCGGGGGATCGCAGACCGGCCCCGCCGCCGGTGACGCCGGGACGCTCGACGACACGCGAATTGCGGGAAATCGGCCACTAATATGACGCGGCCGGCCCGGCAGATCGGAAACCAGCAGCAAGTCCACGGGAAAGCCAAGGCTCTCTGCTGGTTCAGAATTAATTTATTTGAGCGCTCAATAAAACTTGATAAGGTATGCGCAGCGACCAACCTGGAGTTAGCCATGACCCCCCCTGCCACACAGGCCATAGACCTGCCCAATGACCATGACCGCAAGGGACTGCCCGCCTGGAGTTACTTCAACACCGAGATGCTGGAGATGGAAAAGGACCTGCTGTTCCGCGCGCATTGGCAGCTTGTGTGCCATGCCAACGACCTGCCGGAGGCCGGTGATTTCGTCACGCTGGACTGCGTGGGCGAACGCGCGCTGGTGATCCGTGGCAAGGATGGCGAGCTGCGCGCCTTTCACAACCTGTGCCGGCATCGCGGATCGCGGGTGGTGGCCGGCGAACAGGGCAATTGCAAGAACGCGATCATCTGCCCGTTTCACGGCTGGGTCTATAACCTGGACGGCACGTTGCGCGGCGCGGCGCAGCCCGACACCCTGCCCGAGCTGGATCCCGTCGCCTTTGGCCTGAAGGCGATCGAGCTGGACCTGTGGCGGGGGTTCGTCTTCGTGCGGTTCCGGCCCGGCCCGCAACCGGCGATATCCGAGGTGCTGTCGCGCTTCGACGACGAGATCGACCAGTACGACCTTGAAGGGCTGATGCCCTCGGGCGAAGGCTTTTATGCCGACGTGGCGGAGGTGAACTGGAAGTGCATTCGCGATGTGGACAACGAAGGCTATCACGTGCCCATGGCGCATCCGGGCCTGCAGGACCTGTTCGGGTCCAATTACTACGACGAGGATTTCCAGGACGGCGCCTCGCGCTCCTATTCCGAGTTCCGCGAAGCCAATCACCGCCTGTGGAGCGTGCGGGCCTATACGTCCATTCTGCAAGCGCCACCCGAGCTGGACGAGAGCCACGCCAAAGCCTGGCTTTATATCGGCATTTTTCCGAATTGCGTGCTTGGCATTTACCCCGATTGTGTCAAATTCTACCAGGAATTCCCGGTGGAGTATGGCAGGACCATGCAGCGCGGAACGACCTACAGGCTGGGCAACGAAGACCGCCGGATGCGGCTGTCGCGCTATCTCAGCAGCCGGATCGACAGGCTGACCTCGGAAGAGGACGAGGAACTGGTGCGCTGGTCGTGGGAGGCTGCGTTTTCGAGCGGCTATGACGGGGTGATCCTGTCGGACCTGGAAAACACCGTGCGCAGCTATCACGACTGCCTGCGCGAGCTGTTCCCGGTGCTGAACGAGAATGAGCCGCCCAAGGGCACGGTGGCCGCGCGCAACGCCGAGTTGCTGGCGCAGAAAGTCGCCGCCGAATGAGTACCGGACCCGTCTCCGGCAGAGGCGCAACTTGATGGCATGGCGCTTTGACCGAGAGGCGGGACAGGGCCTCAAGCTGATCAGCCCCACATTCGGCTATGTGCTGGTGATGCTGGCCGCGCCGCTGTTGATGGTGGTCACCTTCAGCTTCTGGACGCAGGATTACCTGACGATCGACACGACGCTGACGCTGGACAATTACCGCGAGGCGTGGACGCAGCCGCTGTACCAGGTGCTGATGTGGCGGTCGCTGAAGATCTCGCTGATCGTGACGGTGGTGACGGTGCTGCTGGCCTTTCCCATCGCCTATTACCTGTCTTTCCACGTCAGGAAGCGCAAGGCGCTGTGGCTGTTCCTGATCACGGTCCCGTTCTGGACAAGCTACCTTCTGCGGGTGTTCCTGTGGAAGGTGATCCTGGGCTATAACGGCGTCTTCAACACCACGCTGATGGGCCTGGGGTTCATCGAGGAACCGCTGACGTTCCTGCTTTACAACCTGAACGCTGTCGTCATCACGCTGGCCCATGCCTGGGCGCCCTTCGCGATCCTGCCCATCTTCGTGGCGCTGGAGAAGATCGACCGCTCCCTGCTGGAGGCGGCGACCGACCTTGGCGACGGGCCGGTGCGGCGGTTCTTTCGCGTGACGCTGCCGCTGGCGATGCCGGGCATCGTGGCCTCGACCCTGATCGTGCTGATCCCGACGGTGGGCGATTTCATCACGCCGCGGCTGGTGGGCGGCACCGACGGGCTGATGATCTCGAACATGATCCAGATCCAGTTCGGCAAGGCCAACAACGCGCCGCTGGGCGCGGCGCTGGCGGTGTCGGCGATGGTGGTGATCGGGCTGATCAGCGCGGGCATCTTCTTTGCCGGCAAGAAACTGGGAGGACGCGTGCGATGAAATGGCTCTCGGTCAAGTGGCTGACGATCTACGCCGTGGTCTACATGATCTTTCTCTATGCGCCGGTCATCCTGCTGCCGCTCTTTGCGTTCAACACCTCGACGATCATCGCCTTCCCCCTTTCGGGCTTTACGACCGAATGGTTCGTGGGCCTGTGGCACACCGACACGCTGCATACCGCGCTGGGCAATTCGATGATCGTGGGGCTGACCACGGCGGTGCTGAGCACGCTTCTGGGCGCCTTCGCCGCGCGCGCCTCGGCCCGGTTCATGTTCCCCGGCAAGACCGGGATCGTCGGGCTGATCATGCTGCCGCTGGTGCTGCCCGAGATCATCGTGGCGGTGGCGCTCTTGGTGATGCTGAACCAGTTGGGCATGCCGCTGTCGCTGTGGACGGTGGTGGCGGGGCATGTGCTGATCTGCACGCCCTTTTCCATCGCCATCCTCAGCTCGGCCTTCCGCGGGCTGGACCGCGAGTTGGAGGAAGCCTCGTTCGATCTGGGCGAGTCGCGCTGGGGCACGTTCCGGCGCGTGACGCTGCCCTTGGTGCTGCCGGGCGTGATATCCAGCCTGCTGATCACCTTCACCATCAGCCTCGACGAGTTCATCATCGCCTTCTTCCTGACCGGAACCGACGTGACCCTGCCGGTCTATATCTGGAGCCAGCTGCGCTTTCCGGCCAAGCTGCCGTCGGTCATGGCGCTGGGCACGATCCTGCTGGCCGTTTCGGTCCTGCTGCTGATCGCCGCCGAAGCGCTGCGCCGGCGCAGTGCCAGCCGGCAGGGTGTGGACACCACGCTGGCGGGGGTTTGAACCATGAGCGGAACGAGTGACATGCAAGACGATAAGACGCCGATGATCGAGATTCGCGACGTGGTCAAGAAATTCGGCAGTTTCACGGCGCTGCACGGCATCACCGCCGATATCCGCGAGGGCGAGTTCTTTTCGCTGCTGGGCCCGTCGGGCTGCGGCAAGACGACCCTGTTGCGCACCATCGCGGGGTTCGAGCCCACGACCACCGGCACCATCGCCATCGACGGCAAGAACATGGAGGGCATTCCGGCCAACGACCGGCCCACCAACATGGTGTTTCAGAGCTACGCGATCTTCCCCCACCTGAACGTGGAGGAAAACGTGGGCTATGGCCTGAAGACGCGGAAGATGCCGAAAAAAGACATCGCCCGCGAGGTGGCCGAGGTTCTGTCGCTGGTGGACATGGAAGGCTATGGCAAGCGCAAGGCGCACGAGCTTTCGGGTGGTCAGCGTCAACGCGTGGCGCTGGCGCGCGCGCTGGTGATGAAACCCAAGGTGATCCTGCTGGACGAGCCGCTGTCGGCGCTGGACAAGAAGCTGCGCGACCAGATGCAGGTGGAGCTGCGCAGCCTGCAACGCTCTATCGGGATCACCTTCATCCTGGTCACCCACGACCAGGAGGAAGCGCTGATCATGTCCGACCGGATCGCGGTGATGTTTGAGGGGCAGATCGAGCAGCTGGACACGCCCGAGGGCCTGTACCGGCGCCCGGTCAACAAGCGGGTGGCGTCCTTTATCGGGGTGATGAATTTCCTGTCGGCCAAGGTGACTGATCAGACCGGCACGCACCTGACGCTGGATATCGACGCCCTTGGCAAGGTCGAGCTGCCGCGCGACGGTCTGGGCGACGACATTACCCCCGACAGCATCGGCACCGTCGGCGTGCGGCCCGAGATGCTGACGGTGCTCTTCGACCAGAACGACTGGTCGCAAAACAAGGTCGAGGGCGAGGTGGTCGATACCGAGTATTACGGCGACATGACCTATTACAAGGTGCGCCTGCCCGGCCGGGACGCGCCGCTGAGCATCTCGATGCGCAACACGGCGGGCCGGTCGGTAGTTCCGCCCGGCAGCCCGGTCACGGTTGGCTGGGGGGCGGAATCGATCGTCGTATTCGGGGATTGATCCGATGCATGTCACCGACCTGATCGACGCCCAGCAGGACGGCCACGCGATGGCGCAGGCGTTCTATACCTCGCCTGCGGTGTTCGAGGCGGACCGCCGCGCGGTCTTTGGGCGCGAGTGGATGCTGGCCGGACACGTGTCGGAGATACCGGACTGCGGCGACTACCTCGTGTTCGATATCCTCAAGGACAGCGTGATCGTCTGCCGCGACAACGATGGCGACGTGCGTGCCTTTGCCAATGTCTGCAGGCACCGGGGCTCTCGCCTGTGCATCGAGGCACGGGGGAACGTGCGGCGTCTGACCTGCCCCTATCACGCGTGGGTGTTCAACCTGGATGGCAGCCTGTTCAGCGCGCGGATGCTGGAAGAGCATCACGACAAGAGCGCGCTGGGGCTATTTCCTGTTGCGGTCGAGATCATGGAAGGGCTGATCTATGTCTCGCTGGCCGACGATCCGCCGGATTTCGCACCGATGCGAACGCACCTGACGCCCTGCCTGGCACCATTCGACCTGGCAAACACCAAGGTCGCACACCGCGAGATCTATCCGGTTGCCGCCAACTGGAAGCTGCTGCTGGAGAATTACAACGAGTGTTACCATTGCACTCCGGCGCATCCGGAATTCTCGCGCAGCCATGCCACCCACATGTCGGACGAGCGCGTCACACCGTTAAACGAGGCGATGGCGGCCCGATCGGCCGCCTGCAACGTTCCCACCGATTTCATCGATCGGGTCGGAAAGCACGCGCCTGCGCCCGGGGCGGATTATGCCTATAACCGCTATGCCCTTTACGACGGGTTCCTGACCGGAAGCGAGGACGGCACGCCGCTGGCGCCCTTGCTGGGGCAGATCGGCGGCCATGACGGCGGCGCGTCGGATGTGTATGTGGGGTTTCTCAACCCGATGCTGCTCTATTGCGATCACGCGGTGCTGTATCGGTTTCTGCCCATCGACACGGACACCTGCGCGCAGGAGATCATCTGGATGGTCCATGCCGACGCGCGGGCGGGCCGCGACTATGACCTGGGTCGCCTGACATGGCTGTGGGATGTGACCACGAAGGCTGACAAGCGCATCGTCGAGGACAACGCGCGCGGCGTGGCATCGCGGCACTACGTGCCCGGCCCGCTGGTGCCGATGGAGGGCTATCTCGCGCGCTTCATCGACGCCTATCAGACCACCCTGCGGCAACACGAGGCCCGGACATGAGCGACCTGAACTACGATGACCGCCACATCGCCTTGCTCGAGGCGCTGTGGGGCGAGGGATATCTGTCCTCCGGAGGGCCGGAGGAAGTGGCGCGCGTGGTCGAGCACGCGCCGGTCGCGGGCGCCCGGATGTTGGATATCGGCAGCGGCTCCGGCGCTATCGCCATCTCGCTGGTGCGTGATCATGGCGCGGCGCATGTCACCGGCATCGACGTCGAAGCACCCGTCTGCGCGGCGGCGCGGCGTCGGGTCGAGGCCGCGGGGCTGAGCGACCGGATCGCGATAGAGCTGGTCGCCCCCGGCCCCCTGCCCTTTGACGACGCGACGTTCGACGTGGTGTTTTCCAAGGATTCGATCATTCACATTCCGGACAAGGAGGCGCTGGCCGCCGATGTCTTTCGCATCCTCAAGCCCGGCGGCTGGTTCGCCGCCTCCGACTGGCTGATGTCGCATGACGACGCCCCCTCGCCCGAGATGGCGGCCTATATCGCGATGGAGGATCTGGATTTCGCCATGGCCTCCCCGGCGCGATACGAAAAGGCGCTGGCCGATGCGGGGTTCCGGCACATCGCGCTGACCAACCGCAATCGGTGGTATCTTTCGCTGGCGCGGGAGGAACTGGCCGGTTTTTCCGGCCCGAAGCGGCCCGAATGGGAAAAGGCGCATGGCGCGGACCTGATCGCGTCGTCCATCGAGACATGGGGCGCGATGATCAAGGTCCTGGAAACCGGCGAGCATTGCCCGCATCACCTGCTGGCGCAGAAGCCCGGCTGACCGGGACCACCTGCCCCAAGAAACGAAAACCGCCGCACCCGGATGGCTGCGGCGGTCTTGTTTCGGATATGGCTCGGGGTCAGAACCCGGCCTTGATGTTCTCGAATTCCGCGATCATCTTCTCGCGCATTTCCGATCCCGGAGGCGCCTGCCAAAGGGTGTTTTCACGCAACGACTCGTTGCTGTCCAGCCCGACTGATTTCAGCATCTCCTGGTCCATTTCCGCCATCTGCGCAGCGTTGGAGTGGCCGTAGCCCCAGGCGTTGACGATGTAATCGGCCGTCTTCGGCTCCAGCCATGCGTTGATGAAATCGTAGAACTTGTCGTCGGACCCTTCACCATCCTTCAGCTTGACGTAGCCGCAGACCCAGCTTGACGCGCCTTCCTCGGTGTCGCGTTTCATCGCGATTGGATGGCCCTCGCCGCTCATGGTGGCCGAGGTTTCGTTCCAGGCCCAGGCCAGCTCGACCTGGCCCGATTGCATCAGCTGCGCCAGTGACGACGAACTGTCCCAGTAGGACAGCACGTTCTGATGCACCTTGCGCAGGAAGTCGGAGGCTTTCTGGAAATCCTCGTCCGTGGCGGTGGTCCAGTCCTGCACGCCCGTGGCCAAAAAGCCGAGCGCATAGGCGTCATCCACGCTGTCGCCTATCGACACCTTTCCCATCATCGACGGGTCGGCGAAGATCTGCAAAGAACTTACCTGCTCTTCCGTCAGCTTGTCGGTGTTGTAGGTCAGCGCCGTGTTGCCCCAGTCCATCGGGACGAAGTAATATTCGCCGTCCTTCTTGTAGGCTTCGATCTCGCGGAATTCCTCGTTGAGGTCGTCCCAGCGGTCGATGCGCGAGGTGTCGAGCGGCTCCAGCAGGCCCGCCTCCATCCATTTCGGCACCGACTGCGAACAGGGGTGCGCGGCATCCGCCTTGAAGCCCGAGCGCAGTTTCTGGAACGCCTCTTCTTCGTCGCCGAAGAAGGCGAAGGTGGGCGGCGCGCCGTGCGCCTCGGTATAGGCGGTGTAGAATTCGGGGTCCTCGTAGCCGGCCCAGTCGAACACCGTCAACTCGGGATCCTGCGCCATGGCCGTCGATGTCATCAGCGCGGCAGCTCCGGCGAGCGCGGCAATCTTCAATCGTGACGTGATCATCCATTTCTCCCTGTTTCCTATTGCACCGGCCCGTCCGGCACGGATGCGGCAGGCCTCTGGCTGCAAAGGCTACGGGGGAAAGCCGGTTGACACAACGTTTATTTGAGCGCTCAAATAATACGCGTGCCAGGCACCGGGCGGCGCGTCAGTCCGAGGCCATCTGCGCGGTCACGTCTTCCAGAGCGTCCTCGAGCAGGTCGAACATTTCGTCCACCTGCGCCTCGGTGATGATCAGCGGCGGCGAGAAGACCGCCATGTTGATGAGGGGTCTCACCAGGAGGCCGCGCTTTTCGCAGGCCTCGTCCAGCAGCGCGCCCAGCTTGCGCTCGGCCGCGAGCGACGTGCCAGGCGTGTCGGGCCGCCCCTCGATACAGCCCAGAAGGCCCATGCCGCGCAGGTCGCCGACGATGGGAAACCTCTCCAGCGCCCGCAGGCGGGCCTGGAACTTCGGCGTGATCGCGCGGGCGTGGTCCAGAATGCGTTCTTCTTCCATGATCTCGATATTCTTCAGCGCCGCGACACAGCAGACCGGATGCGCCGAATAGGTGTAACCGTTGGAAAACAGCACGTTCTCGTCCGGCCCGGTCATCCGCTCCATCACGCTGTCCGAGATGATGCAGGCCCCGAGCGGCAGGTAACCCGATGTCAGCCCCTTGGCGCAGGTGATGATGTCGGGCACGATCCCGAACACGTCCTCGGACGCGAACCAGTGGCCCAGCCGGCCGAAGGCGGTGACGACCTCGTCGGAAATGTAGAGGATGTCGTGCTTGCGGCAGATTTCGAGCGTGCGCTTGTGATAGCCCTCGGGCGGGATGATGACACCGCCGGAACACAGGATCGGCTCGGCGATGAAGGCACCGATCCTGTCGGCGCCGAGCTCGGCAATCATGTCTTCCAGATCCGCGACCTTGGCGGCGCACCAGTCCTCGACGCTCATGCCGTCGGGGCGGGTGTAGGGGTTCACGTCGGGGAGAAAGCGGACCAGGCGTTTCTCGACGTCGAAACGGCTCTTGTCGCGTTCCTTGCCGGTCACGGTCGAGGCCAGGTAGGTCGAGCCGTGATAGCCCTTTTCGCGGGCAATAACGATCTTCTTGTCGGGCCGGCCCAGGGCATTGTTCATGAAATGCATCGTGCGCAGGGCGGTGTCCACGGCGGTGGAGCCGCCGGTGGTGAAGAACACGTTGTTCAGGTCACCGGGCGCCAGATCGGCGATCTTCTTGGCGAGGATCGTCGAGGGATCGGTCGTCGTGGTCCAGGGCGAGGTATAGGGCAGCCGCATAACCTGTTCGGCGATGGCCGCCGCCATGTCCTTGCGGCCGTAGCCGATATTGACGCACCACATGCCGCCCGGTCCGTCGATATAGCGCTTGCCGTCGGCATCCCACAGGTAGATGCCCTCGGCGCTTTCGATCGGGTGATAGTCGCTCTCCTGCCAGGCATCCATGGCCGCCCAGGGGTGAATCTGGTGGTTGCGGTCCCATTCGTTCAGAAGGTCCGGCGAGGTGCCGTTGGTCATGGTGCGGGGAAGCGTTGTCATGTCGTGCTCTCCAAAGTCGTCAGAACGCCCCGGGCGGTGTCGCGCGGGCGCGGTCGGGCCGCCTTGGCCCGCCCCGGGCGAGGATCGCGTCACGTGTGTTCCCGGTCATGCGCCGTTTTCCTGAGCCTTGGCAACAGTCATAGCGAAGGGCCGATTTGGCGTAAAGTTTTTTTGAGCGCTCAAACAAAAACAATTAGAATGACATTGCCGTGCCGGTATGGAAAAAACGGCACCACCCTGCGGAGGAACGGGATTGACGCAAGAAACCACGAAAAGCACCGAAAAGCCACGCAAGGAGCGCAAGGCGAACGCGGACAAGCGCCGGCGGCAATTGCTGGAGGCGACGCGGCGCTCGATCATCGAGCACGGGCTGGCCAGGACGACGCTGGCCACTGTCGCGGCGGAGGCCGGGCTGTCGCAGGGGGTCGCGGTGTTCTACTTCAAGTCCAAGAACGGCCTGCTGGTCGAGACCCTGCGGGCGCATTACGAGTTCTACGACGACACGTGGCGCGCCGCGCTGTCACAGGCGGGGCCAGACCCCATGGACCGCCTGATGGCGCTGATCACGGCGGATTTCTCGGAAGATGTGTGCTCGGCGGAATCGCTCTCGCTCTGGTTCGCATTCTGGGGAGAGCAGACATTCGTGCCGCAATATGCCGAAGTTTGCCGCGAGTTCGACCGTGACCGCGTGGCGGCGATACGCGAAGCCTGCGCCGCGCTGATGACCGACGCGCCCGAGGAAGAGGTGCACCGGGTGGCGCAGTGGATCGACACGCTGACCGACGGGTTCTGGCAGAACCTGCACCTGCAACCCACGCGCATGACCCCGGCAGAGTGTCTTGCCTCGACCCGCGCGATGATCGACGCGCTGATCTGAGCCGGGCACGGCGGCGGGCGGACGGGTCCGTGCGCCGGGTCGCGCGACGGCAATTGCACGAACCGGGGCGCAGGGCGTTGATGGGAGGGATGTCATCTGCTACGCGGTTCGAGGTGACTTTCCCAACTTGAGCCCGGGCCGACCGATGCCAACGCCGCCGAAGGCCACATGCCTTCTCTTGACCTACCAACAGCAGGACCATGTCGCCGAAACGGTGCAATCCGCGCTGCAGCAGGACTGCGCGCCGATGCAGATCGTTCTGTCGGACGACGCCTCGCGCGACGATACGTTCCTGCGCATGAAAGAGGTGGTCGACAGGTATGACGGGCCGCACGAGGTCGTTCTGAACCGCAACGAGACCAACCTGGGCGTCAACGAGCATCTCAGGAAATGCCTCGAGATGTGCCGGGAGGACATCATCATCGCCGCCGCCGGCGACGACCTCTATTACCCGCACCGCAACCGGCGGATCCTCGAGGCATTCGCGGCGCACGACCCGCTATTGGTGTTCTCACACGCGGATGTGACCACGCTGGACGGGGCCCCTGCCCCGGCGCTGTATCGCAAGGCGACGTTCTATTCGACCACCGACCCGTTGGCCGCCGCGAAATCCCTGTCGCTCTACCTTGGGGCAACCTGCGCCTGGCATCGGTCACTGTATCGCAAGTACGGGCCGATGATGTTCGACAATACCTTCGAGGACCTGATCCTCGGGTTTCGGGCCGCTCTGGAAGGCCGGGCGCATTTTATCGACGAGGCGTTGCTGACATACCGGACGGGATCGGGGCTGACCAACACGAAACCTCAGCGGTTCACCGCAGAAAGCTACCGGACGCAGCGCCTGCGCGAGATCGAAAGCAACACTTGCGTCTATCGCCAACGCGCGGCCGACGCAAAGACCTTCGGGCTTGGCCCCGATCACGAAATTTCCAAACTTCTGGCCGACCGCGTGGCCGATGGAGAGGTGCGCGCCGCCTTTGTCGAGAAAGGCTGGGCGGGCCTGGCACCGTATTTCGGCCGTCACCCGCTGCAGGCCATCTCGCGCGGCGTGTCCGAGACCCGGCGGCGCAAGAAGCGCATGGCCGCGGCCTGACGCCTGATCCCGCGCCTCAGCCGAGGTCCCACCGATATTGAGGAATAGCGAGGCTGCGCGCGCCGAACATTTCCTTCTGGCGGGACAGCCCGACATTCAATTCGCGGCCTTCGGCCGTGGTCGAGATGCCGAAGCTGAACCAGTCGCGGTCCGCGAAAGTGTCGTTGACAAGGGTCTGCACCACCAGATCCAGCGCGCCGAGGTCGCGCCCATCCCCGGACGAGGCCATGTACTGGCAATGCACGGTGCGCCCGAAATCGAAGAGGACGACACCGGCCAGCATGCGCGCGTCCTCGAAGGCCGCAAATAGACGTATCCGCTTGGGAAAGGCGGCATTGAGGCGCGTGATCTCGTCCAGCGAATGGGTTGGCCGTGCGTCGTGGCGCTGATCAAGAACCTCGCCCAGGATATCCCAGAAGGCGGCAAAATCGGTGGTCTCAGAGGTTGTCAGCCCCGCCTTGGCGGCCTTCTTGGCCCCGTATTTGCGGCCGCTGCTGAATGACAGCTTGCGGCGCAGGGGAATGGCCGCGCTCAGGTCGGTGCGGACCTGCCGGGCGCCGGCGTTGCAGAGCGCGTAGATATCCGCCTCGGCGGGTTGTGCGTGGAATATATGCGGCACCGGCTTGTAGTGCAGCGCCCCGATCCCCTGCCTGAGAAGGTCGTCGCGCAGGCTGGCGAAAATCTGAACCACCTGTGCGGCCGAGGTCGCGGGCTTGACCAGCAGACCACCGAAGGTCAGGCCGCCATGGGATTGCAGCGTGTCGTCCACCCGGTTCGCGGGCAGGCAGGCGATGATCTTGCCGTCGCTTTCGAAGATCAGGGAATGATCGTCGAAACGGTCGGAATGGTAGTCCATGAAGCGGCGGTCATGCAGGAACGTGCCGTTGGTCGCGGCGGCAACGAAGTCGTTCCACGCAACGGAAAGATCCGGCGTGTAGCGCCTGATTTCGATGTCGTCGCTCATGCCGCCTGCCACTTCGCCAGGCCGACACCGGTGCGCCCCATGTCGTTGCCGTTGTAGAACAGGTACCGTGCCCCGTCCGGCGCCCTGATATGCGCGGGATAGCAGGTCATGTCGCTGTCCCAGCTTCCGGGCGATCCCAAGGGCAGCTCGACATCGTCCGTGCGGGTGAATGCAACGCCGTCCGGCGAGGTAAAGCGGAAGGCCGCATATTGCTTGGCGCGGGTGTCGGAGGTCGCGCGCAGTTCCCATGTGCCGTCCTCCAGCCGGGTCGCACGGGGGCGGCCGATGCGGTACTCGTCGCCCGAGGGCGTGATGATGCGCTGGGCGGCCGCGTTGTCGAAGCTCACGCCGTCAGGGCTGGTCAGCGTCCAGCAATCGTAACGGGGATAGAGCCGCCCGCCGATCTCCTCCCACCCGTCGCCACGGGAAATCCATGCGCGAAAGCTGCCATCCGGCAGTCGAGCGATCGAGTGCAGCGCGCCTATGAAAGGCCCGTCCGGGCAGCGATCAAGTACGGGCGTCGCGCTGACCCGTTCAAAGCTGTCGCCACGGTCCCGGCTGATGGCGAGGCCGGTGAAGGCAAGGAATTTCGCCTTTTCCACCAGCTGGAAGCCCACGTAATACAGCCGCAATTCGTCCGGCGCGACCTCGATCACGTCGCCCAGGATAAGGCCGTTGTCGTCGAACATGCCCGGTGCGCCGAGGTCCAGCACGGGGGCCGAGGAACTGGCCTTGACCCGGGTGGGATCGTCGGCGGCGACATCGACCCAGCCGATGCGGCTGATGCCGTGTGCGTCGCGCATCCCTCCGAAGATCCGTATCGTCTGCTCGTCGCGCAGCCACGGGCATGGCGTCATGAAGGAATGCTGCGCCCAGTCGAGGCTTCCGTCGGGGCTGAAGACATGTCCCTGTTTCACCCAGGCCATATCAGGGCTTGATCCGGTAGTAGCGGTAGGAGGACACCTTGGCGGCCTCGGCCGGATTGCCGTTCAGAATCAGGCCCGGTGTGTCGAAGCTCTTGGTGACGGCGGCGGCCATGCCGACAAGGCAATCCTCGGCCAACTGCACATTGTCGGCCAGGGCGGCGTTCACGCCCAGAAAGCTGCGCGCGCCAATGTCGCAATAGCCAGAAACCACGACATGCGAGGACAGGAAGCAGTTTTCCCGGATGCGTGTCTGGTGCCCGATATGGTTGCCCGACCATAGCACGCAACCATCCTCGATCGTCACGCCATGCTGCACCACGTTGTTCTCGAAGATAAAGACGTTCTCGCCCAGTTCGGCGGTGCGCCAGACCATCGCGCGCGGGCTGATGAAATTGGCAAGGTGGTATCCGTGCGCCTTGGTCGCCTCGATCAGGCGGGCGCGGATCCGGTTGAGCTTGGTCGAGGTCACCGCCACATGGGCGTCGGTCCTGGCCGGATCGAAATGCGACGGGGCCTCTTCGAGCGGGACCACGGGAAGGTCGAACTTGACGGTTTCATCAAGGTACTCGCGTTCCACCGCGAACCCGGTAACCGTGTAGTCGCTGTCGACGGTGAAATACTCATAGGCGATATCCGCGAACTCGCCGGCTCCCACGATCAGGATATCTTTTGACATTCCAAACCTTTCTGTGCCCGGTGGTCCGGGCCGTCTCTCTTCGGTGCCCGGCTATTTCAAATCGTCGTTGCGCGGTTTATAAACATGGACCAATGCAGAAGCGAGTCGTAATCCCTTGCCGCTAAGTGACTGTCGCCTAATAGATTTACCCAAGGTTTCGGACGCGCGGGGCAACCTGACCTTCGTCGAAGGACACAATCACATCCCGTTCGACATCAAGCGGGTCTACTATCTTTACGACGTGCCCGGCGGCGCCGACCGGGGCGAGCACGCGCACAAGGACCTGCACCAGTTCGTGATCTCGATGTCGGGCAGTTTCGATCTGCTTCTGGATGACGGGTTCGAACAGAAACGGTTCCAGCTGAACCGTCCCTACTACGGCATCTATGTCTGCCCGATGATGTGGCGCTACCTGGACAATTTCTCGTCCGGGTCGGTCTGCATGGTTCTGGCGTCGGGTCCCTATGACGAGGACGATTACATCCGCGACCGCGACGAATTTCTCAGAGCGGTGGGGGCGGCGTGAAGGTCCCCTTCCTCGATCTGGCGGCGGCCCGCGCGGGCATCCAGGCGGAGCTCGACCGCGAATTGCTGCGGGTCGCGCAGTCCGGCAGCTATGTCATGGGCCCCGAACTGGAGCGTTTCGAAGACGCCTTCGCGGCCTATGTCGGCGCCGGCGTCTGTATCGGGACGGCCAACGGGCTGGATGCGCTGCACCTGGGGCTTCGCGCGCTGGGCATCGGCCCGGGCGACGAGGTGATCGTGCCGTCGAACACCTATATCGCGACCTGGCTTGCCGTCAGTCAATGCGGCGCGGCGCCGGTGCCGGTGGACCCCGTCGAGGACACGCACAACATCGACCCCGACGCCGTCGCCGCTGCGGTCACCGGGCGGACCAGGGCCATCCTGCCGGTGCATCTCTACGGTCAGCCGGCCGACATGGACGCGCTGAACGCGGTGGCCGAAACCCATGGGCTGAAGGTGCTGGAGGACGCCGCCCAAGCGCATGGCGCGCGCTACAAGTCGCGCCGTGTGGGCAGCGACGGCACCGCGGCGTGGAGCTTTTATCCCGCCAAGAACCTGGGCGCGCTGGGCGATGCCGGGGCGCTGACCACATCGAATGACGACGTGGCGCAGAGTGTCAGATTGCTGCGGAATTACGGCTCGGAACGGAAGTACGAAAACGACATCCGTGGATTCAACAGCCGTCTCGATCCCCTGCAAGCCGCCGTGCTGGCGGTCAAGCTGCGGGTTCTGGACGACTGGACAGAACGTCGCCGCGCCATCGCGCGCGACTATTCCGATGCCTTTTCCCGCGCCGGGCTGCACGTGCCCTACGTGCCCAACTGGGCCGAGCCGGTCTGGCACCTTTACGTGCTGCGCCACCCCGACAGGGATCGGTTTCAGGCGCGACTTGCCGAGGCCGGCATCGGGACCGTGATCCACTATCCCATCCCGCCCCACCGGCAAAAGGCCTATGCCGACCTGGGCCATGCCCGGGGCGCATTCCCCGTGGCAGAGCGGCTGGCGAGCGAGGTCATCAGCCTGCCCATGTGCCCCGGCCAGACCGACGCGCAGACCGAGTATGTCATCCGGCAGGTCGTGGACCTCGCCTGAGCCGGCCGGCTTAGCCGCCGGTTTGGCGCAGCGCCGCGATCATCCCGGCAAAGCGCGCGGAATATTTCCGCCTTCGCCGTGCCGAGACGATGGTTGCCGGTGACAGGGTGCGCAACGCCGTCTTCAGCACCGCCGCGGCGCAGTTGGCGCGCAGCCCGTGTTTGCGCGCGGTGTAGATCTGGGAATACCCCCAGTGCCAGTTCTTGATGCGCTCGGCTTTCACCGACCCGCCCGAGGAAGCGCCCCCGGCGTGGTGCACCGCGGCGTCAGCCACATAGACCAGGCGGCCCTGGGATCGGGACAGGCGCAGGCTGAGATCGTCGTCTTCGAAAAACAGGAAGATCGCGGGGTCGAACCCGCCAACCGCCTCGAACGCGGCCCGGCGCACGAAAAGCGCGGCGCCCGACAGAACCGGGACGACCGTGTCCCCGGTCAGCTCACGCTTGGGCAGCCATTGGGCGCGATCCACAAGGTCGCTGCGGCGTTTGACGACCGCCCTGCCCTCGTGGTCCAGGATCCGGGGGTTGAATCCCGCCGCGTCGGGGTGCCGCTCTGCCGCATCGACCAGCTGTTGCAGCGTGTCGGAACACAGCGTCGTGTCGGGGTTGAGAAACAGAAGGAATTCGGTGTCGACGCCGTCGGCGCCCCGGTTGCACGCGCTGCCAAAGCCCAGGTTGCGCGTGTTCTCGACAAGCCGTGTCGGCCCGCGCCGCGTTGCCACGAGGCGGTGTAACTCCGCGCGGTCCTCCGACGCGTTGTCCACGATCACGACGGGCGTCGCGGGCGGCACGGAGGCCAGCATGTCGGGCAGGATCTCGGTGCTGTTATAGGCGACCGTGACAATCGTCACGCGCGCTTCGGCATCATTTCGAGGCATGCGAGTGCCGTCTTGCCAAGGCACGGATCCTGTGCCGGTAAAGCGGCCGCAGGATTTCACGGCGCAGTTTTTGCAACAGGCCCTCTTTGCGGCCGATCATGCTGCCGCCAAGCTCGGCAGAAATCTCGCGCACGCCGGACGGCCATACCGTCGCCACGCGGACATTGTGCACCCATTGCATCTGCAGGAAATTGTCCACCGGCCTGTCGAAGCGCTCGGACGCGGCGAGCAGCGCACGGGCGGCATCGCGCGTGACCAGTTGCGCGACCATGCCAAGCGCGATCCGGTCGTGGACGTGCAGCCCGATCTCGTCCGACGTGGCGATTTCCTTTGTCCGCTCCTCGCGCAGCTTTATGGGGAACCGGATGAAATCCCCCGGTTGGATGTTGGCCAGGGCGAGGTTCAAAGCCCTGGGAAAAACATCCTCCTGAAGGTGCAGGTCGTCTTCGAGGACAAGCGCGGCCTCCAGATCGTCATCGAGGATCCTCTGCCAGCACGCGCGGTGGCTGTGAAAGGCGGCGATCTCTGAGGGGCGCATCGTGAAGGGATAGGTCGGACGCATCAGTTTGCGGCGATAGGCGTCGGCGTGGGCCTCGCTCATCTGCTGCCCGTCGACGGCGCTGACGACGTGGCACGCAAGCGGGACGGCCTGCATCATGGCTTCGACCTGCGGCAAACGCGCCTCGGCGCGCGCAAGGTGGATGATCATGCACTCGGCTTCCACTGCCCCGGCCTTTCCGCGTAGATGCAAGCAACAGTCAAGACCTACAAGCTCGGGAACCGAGATGCCAGCGCGGGCCGTCCTTCGGCCCGCAAAAAGCGACGGCACCAGACGGCTGTTGCCGGCGGCGCGCCGAAGCTGGAAACACACCTTCGACGACTCGTAGCGAACTTTCACCAAAATGAGGCGGTCGGATCGTTGGAGAGACTGCACGAGCCACATCGCGCATTTCGGGTTTTCGGCCTGTCGCCGGAACATATTCACGCCACGGCGCGTTCAGGTGATGAAGGTTTACGTTTTGAGTGCATGGTGCATGGGGCGGTTAGACCTAAAAGCGGGAGTTTTACATGACCCTTAACAGTACGTTTTTGAAAACCAGCTCGGTCCTCGGCCTTGTCGTTGCTCTTTCGCAGCCGGCCTACGCGATGCGGTGCGCAGAGTTCAACGAGATGGATGAGGCCGGTCAGATGGAAGCACTCGAAACCATGGGTGGCCGCGAGAACATCCGCGAAGAAGCAGTCGGTGCCGACGAAGGCGCCGACACGGATTCGTCGAGCGCCACCGCGGAACTAGGCGACCCTGATGCTGACAATGGCGGCCGCGCCGCTGCCCGCGCCGCCGCAACCGGCTCGGACGAGGAATTGATGGTCGTGCTGAGGGAAGAATGCGCAAGCAACCCCGAGATGGACATGGCCGGCATGTTCCGCGACGAAGACGAGTCGAAATAAGCGACCCGCGTCATATTGGCGGCCCTTGGATTGGGGCCGTCAAAACTTCGGCCTTTCTACGGGCCGAAACCGCAGACCACACATCCATCAGTGATATCATCGGCATACGAGGCCGGTCGCCCGCGACAAGTTCGTGCGTCGGTCGGCGTGTGTGCCAAACTGCGTTCCTGACGTCTATCGGTACTTCACTGAACAAAGTTATTCAGAAAAGCTGATTAGTGCCTGTACAAAGGTGGCCCGAGCGAATAATGCCCGGCACTTGCCGACGGCCTGAATGCCGCTCGGCCCCCACCTCTTTCCCAAGAAAAGCATAGACCTCTTGAAACACACCCTTGCGAATGCGCTGGCCCGTAAGGGCTATGACGTTTTGACCCCTGTCCAGCAGGCCGTGACCCAACCGGAGTTGCAGGGCCGCGACCTGCTGGTCTCGGCACAGACCGGATCCGGCAAGACGATCGGATTCGGGCTGGCGATAGCCTCCACCCTGCTGGACGACGCGGACACATTCGGTCAGGCCGATGCCCCGCTGGCGCTGATCGTGGCGCCCACCCGCGAGCTTGCCATGCAGGTCAAGCGAGAGCTTGCCTGGCTTTACGCCGATGCGGGCGCGGTGCTGGCCTCCTGCGTGGGCGGCATGGACATGCGGGACGAGCGGCGGGCGCTGGCGCGCGGCGCCCATATCGTCGTGGCCACGCCGGGGCGGCTGCGGGATCACATCATGCGCGGGTCGATCGACCTGTCGGCGGTGCGGGCGGCGGTGCTGGACGAAGCGGACGAGATGCTGGACCTCGGCTTTCGCGAGGACCTGGAGTTCATCTTGGAGCAGACGCCGGAGGCGCGACAGACGCTGCTGTTCTCGGCCACGGTTCCTACCGCCATCGCCAAGCTGGCGCAAAGCTACCAGCGTGATGCCGAGCGGATCTCGACCGTCGGCGCGCAGGCGCAGCATTCGGATATCGCCTACCGTGCGATGTCGGTGGCGGCGCATGACAACGAGAACGCGGTCATCAACGTGCTGCGCTATTACGAGGCCCCCAATGCCATCGTCTTTTGCAACACACGGGCGATGGTCGCGCGGATGACGACGCGGCTGTCGAACCGGGGGTTCCCGGTCGTGGCCCTGTCGGGGGAGTTGACACAGAGCGAACGGTCGAACGCGCTGCAAGCCATGCGCGACGGGCGCGCGCGGGTCTGCGTGGCCACGGACGTCGCCGCGCGGGGCATCGACCTGCCAAAGCTGGACCTGGTGGTCCATGCCGAATTGCCCAGCAGCCATGAGACTCTTCTGCACCGCTCGGGCCGCACCGGCCGCGCGGGGCGCAAGGGGGTCAGTGCGCTCATTGTCGTGCCCTCGGCCCGCAAGAAGGCGGAGCGCATCCTGAAATTCGCCAAGCTGACCGCGGAATGGACCGCCGCGCCGTCGGCGGCGGATGTGGACGCGCAGGATCAGGTGCGCATGCTGGAGGCCGATGACTGGCAGGCGGAGATCACCGAGGGCGAGCGCGCGTCGGTGGATCAACTGCTTGAACGCTTCACGCCCGAGCAGATCGCCGCCGCCTACCTGCGCCAGTACAAGCTGCGCCATTCCGCCCCCGAGGACCTGAGCCCGGTCAGTACCGGCAAGCCTGACAAGCCGAAACCGCGTGCCGCGTTCGGCCCCAGCGTCTGGTTCTCGCTGTCCGAAGGGCGCAACCAGGCGGCCTCGCCCCGGCACCTGCTGCCGATGATCTGCAAAGCGGGCGGGTTGAGCAAGGACGATATCGGGGCGATCCGCGTCGCCGATGACCTGTCCTATGTCGAGATCCGCGAGGCCAGCGTGCCCGATTTCCTGGAGGCGATCGGCCCGGGGATGACGATAGAGGGACACAAACAGCTTCGTCGCCTCGACGCGGCACCGGACCTGCCGCCCTTCCGGCCCGGCAAGCCGGAGCGCCGGTCCAAGGGCGAGCCGGGGCCTCTCAAGGGGGACACAAGGCCCGTCGATTGGAACGACACGCCCGAACCGCGCCGCCGCAAACCCAAGCCCGAGGACCGCAAGGACACGAAATCCCCGGCGCAAAAGCGCGAGGCGAAGACGTCCGATCCGGCGGTGCATGGCCCCTTGGGCAAACCCCGACACGGGGCGCGGGTCGCCAAGGACACGCCGGAAGACGCAGGCAAAGCCGGGAAGGCCAAGGCCGGTGGCAAACCTGGCTCCAAGCACGCTGGCAAGGGTCCGCCGCCGCCCAAAGGCAAGCCCAGCAGCAAGAAGAACCGGGCGCGCGCGGCGCTAAAAAGAGCGTCGACGGAAAAACCGGGACCGAAGCGGCGCTAGCATCCATAAGACTGCGGGCAAGCCCGTCTTCGCCTGCACCGCCAACGCTGTTCACTCTGCCAGCGCGCGCATCACGTCGATCAGATCTGATTTGCCTTCGAAACCGATACCCGGCAGGTCGGGCATGAGGATGTGCCCCTCCTCGACCTGCACGCCGTCCGGGAAGCCACCGTAGGGCTGGAAGAGATCGGGATAGCTTTCGTTGCCGCCGAGACCGAGCCCGGCCGCGATGTTCAGGGACATCTGGTGGCCGCCATGCGGGATGCAGCGCGACGGGGACCAGCCGAGTTCATCGAGGACATCGAGCGTGCGCAGGTATTCCACAAGCCCGTAGGACAGCGCGCAGTCGAATTGCAGCCAGTCCCGGTCGGGCCGCATTCCGCCATGGCGGATCAGGTTGCGCGCGTCCTGATGCGAGAACAGGTTTTCGCCGGTCGCCATGGGAGCGGGGTAGAATTCGGCCATCGCGGCCTGTAGCTGATAGTCCAGCGGATCACCGATTTCCTCGAACCAGAAGAGCGGGTATTGCCGCAGCATCTTGGCATAGGCGATCGCGGTCTCGAGGTCGAAGCGTCCGTTTGCATCGACGGCCAGCTGCGCCTGGGTTCCGATTTCGGTCAGCACCGCCTCGATCCGGCGCTTGTCTTCGTCGATGGACGCGCCCCCGATCTTCATCTTCACCACGGTATAGCCGCGGTCGAGGTAGCCGCGCATCTCATTGCACAGCGCGGTATCGTCCTTGCCCGGATAATAATAGCCCCCGGCGGCATAGACGAAGACGCGCGGGTCCGCCTTGCGTCCCATGCGGTCGGCCAGCAGGCGGAAGAGGGGCTTTTCCTCGATCTTGGCGATGGCGTCCCAGACGGCCATGTCGATGGTGCCGACCGCGACCGAACGTTCGCCGTGGCCGCCGGGTTTTTCGTTCTGCATCATGGCCGCCCAGATCTTGTGTGCGTCCAGGTTGCTGCCCTCGTCGTTCAGCAGCGATGCGGGGTCGGCGTTTAGGATGCGGTCGCGGAAGCGTTCGCGGATGAGACCGCCCTGCCCGTAGCGGCCATTGGAGTTGAAGCCGTAGCCGACCACGCGGCGTCCGTCCCGGATCACGTCCGTCACGACGGCCACCAGGCTTGCCGTCATCTTGCTGAAGTCGATATAGGCGTTGCGGATGGGCGACGCGATCGGCTTGGTCACTTCCCGGATGTCGACGATTTTCATGGGCGTGTTCCTTGTTCGGGCTGGTGTCGCGCCAGTTTCTGTCAGGTGCCCGATGTCACGGAAGCGGGACGTGCAGGACGTAGCGGAACAGAGCGAGGAACGCGATCATCACCGCTGCGCCGCAGCCTGCGTAGAGCAGCGCGGTGATCGGCGTCCACCTGTCATGCATCGCCGCAATGAGCCCGCCCGCGAAGGCGATGGCGCCGCTGGCCAGAAAGCCGATATGCGGGATGGCAAGGCAGCCCGCGAACATGGCCACGACCAGCAGGACCCGGCGCCACCACGTGCCTGTGCCGAAGCCGCCGCTGTCGCTGGGATGCAGGAAGCGCGTGATCAGCGATAGGCCGGCCGTCAGGATCATCATGATCGCGACGGTGCGGGGAAACACCTGGCTGTCGCGGTCGGAATAGCCGGTGGTGTCGTAAAGGGCGATGATCCCCATGAGCACGAAAAGCGCGGAAATCACCAGCGATCCGATATGGCCGTCCGGGTGGCGTTGATGGTCTGGCATCAGGTCTGCTCCCGTTCTTTCCTGCGGCGCCGGCGTGCCGTGTAGAGCGGCAGGATGAGGGTGATCAGCGTGAACGCGATGATCCCCTGCGAGATGGGCCGCCCGAAGAACATCCCGAAAAGGTTGCCCGTGGCCGAGCCGATGGTCCAGCCCTGCACGAAGCCCTGTTCGGCGATGGGGCCGAGGATCAGGCCCAGCACGATGGGCGAGGCGGCGAAGCCGAAGCGCCCCACGACCCAGCCGAAGACGCCGAGGCCCAGCATCAGGATGACATCCGTCACGCTGTTGCGGATCGAGAACGTGCCGATGATGGTCATGAAGCCCACGGTGGGCACGAGAACGGCCTTGGGGATGTTCACGATCGACTTGTAGGCGTAGCGCCCGATCAGCAGGCCCGCGGGCAGCATCAGCACCGTGGCGATCAGGAGGCCGTAGATGAAGGTAAAGACGATTGAGCCGCTTTGGCTGAACATCGTGGGGCCGGTGCGCACGCCCTGCACCAACAGAGCGCCCAGCACGATGGCGTCGGGCGGCGTGCCGGGAATACCCAGCACCAGCGTCGGGATGAAGCCGCCGCCCACGGTGGCGTTGTTAGCGGATTCCGTGGCGAGGATGCCGTCTGGCTCGCCCTCGCCGAATTTCTGGTGCGGCTTGCCGGTGCGCTTGGCCTCGGAATAGGCGACGAGGCCGGCCACAGAGCCGCCCGCGCCGGGCAGGATACCGATCAGGGTACCGATGACCGAGGACCGGATCAGGTTGATCTTGGAGCGCGCGGCGATGCGGAACGCCTCGCCGATGCGGACCGAGCGCACGTCCTCTTCCATCTTGAGGTGGCGGTCGGGCGTCGCGACGAGGTCGATCAGCACCGGGATACAGTAAAGGCCGATCAGCGCGCCGATGACGCCGAAACCGCCGACCAGCATCTGGCTGCCGAAGGTCAGCCGGATATCGGCCGAGACCTCGGCCACGCCGACGGTGGACAGCAGCATCCCGAAGGCACCCCCCGCCAGCCCCTTCATGAGGTTGCCGGTGGACAGCGACGCGATGAGCGACAGGCCGAAGATCGACAGCCAGAAATATTCGATCGGCCCGAAGGCCAGCGCCACCTTCGACAGGGGCGGCGCCAGCAGCAAAAGCGAGAATGCCCCCACCAGCCCGCCGACGACCGAGGCGAAACAGGCGAGTGCAACGGCAAGGTCGCCGTCGCCGCGTTTCGCCATCGGGTAGCCGTCAAACGTGGTGGCGATGGCCGAGGGCGTGCCGGGCGTGTTCAGCAGGATCGCCGCGTAAGCCCCGCCGTAGATCGCCCCGGTATAGATCGCGCCCAGGAGGATCAGCGCCGAGGCGGGATCCATGCTGAACGTGATCGGCACAAGCACGGCCAGCGCCATCGTTGCGGTAAGGCCCGGAATCGAGCCGACGACAGTGCCCGCCACGACACCGAACAACGCCAGAACGAGGTTGAACGGTGTGAGGGCGGACAGGAAGTGACCGAATTCCATGTGTCGGGCCTTTGCGCGGTCAGCTTAGTCGATCAGGCCCGCTTCGCGCGCGTCGCTGAGATATTCCTCGCTGCGCGCGGCCATGAAATCGTCCATGCCGTCCGCTTCGACATCGAGCATCGCAAAGCCGTTATCCAGCATCTGCTGGCGGAACTCGGGGTCGTTGTTGATCTCGGCGATCATGTCGGACCACATCTGCGTGACCTCGTCGGTGGCGGAATTCGGCAGGGCGATCCCGCGATAGGCGCCGCCCACCATGTCATAGCCCAGCTCCTTGAAGGTCGGCACGTCCGGGAAAAGCGGGTGGCGTTCCTCCATCGCGACGGCGAGCATCCGCACCTCTTCGCCCTGGGTCGCGGCGACGGTGGAATAGCCCCATTCGGCCTTGACCTGGTTGCCCAGAAGCGCGGTCACGGCCGCTCCGGTGCCTTTGAAGGGCACATAGGTGGTCTGGATATCGGCCATCTTGTCGAACTTGATATGCGCAAGGTGGTTGGCCGTGGCCTTGCCCGAGCCCGACATGGTGACCTGCGCCGGGTTCGCCCTGGCGTCCTCGACCAGGTCTTCGAGCGTCTGGTAGGGGCTGTCGGCGCGCACGATGATCGCATCCGGCGTGAAGTGGAACATGTGGAAGACGTTCAGGTCCTCGGTGGTGAATCCCACGTCCTTTTGCGCCGGCTTGATGATGATATGGGGCAGGTTGACGCCCATGATCGTCTGGCCGTCATCGCTGAGGCCGTTGAGCGTGGCCCATGCCACCGCACCGCCGCCGCCGGGCTGGTACGAGATCACCATGTCCTGGCCGAACTTGTCCTTGAAGAACGGTTGCTGGAAACGTGCGGAAATGTCGGATTCTCCCCCGGGGCCGAACGGGATGATATAGTTGACCGGCCCGTTGAGTTCGGCGGCAGCGGCGCCCGTTGCCAGCGATGCGGTCACGGCCAGCGCCGCGCCCATCTTCAGAAATGTTCTTTTCAGCATGTTTTCCTCCCAGAGTTGCTGACTATCGGCGTTTTCGCCGTCTTGATTATGCGTTGGCCTCCTTCAACGCGGTCATGAACCGGTCGCGGATCACCACCGGATCAGTCTTGATGACCGACACGGGGATGTTGCCGCTTTCGCATTTGCACACGATCACGGTCATCCTGTCACTGTCCAGCGCGTCTTTCATGACGGCTGCGCAGTCTTCGGCCTGGCACTCGATGACGTTTTCGCATCCGCAGGCCTCGGCCACCTTTGCCAGCGAGGTCTTCATGCCGGCATAGGTCGGCTGGTCGCCGGTGGAGCCATAGCTGCCGTTGTCGATGATCAGCAGGATGAAATTGTCGGCCACGTTGTTGGCGATGGTGGGCAAAGTGCCGAAATTGGTCAGCACCGAGCCGTCGCCGTCGATCGAGATGACCTTTTTCGACTGCGCCAGCGCCACGCCCAGCCCGATGGACGAGGCAAGGCCCATCGTGCCCAGCATGTAGAAATTGGTCGGCTGGTCATCCAGCATGTGCAGTTCCTGGCTGGGCAGACCGATGTTGCAGACGACGAAATGGTCCGAGATCAGCGGGAGCAGCGAGCGCAGGACGTCGGATCGGATCATGTCAGTATCCTTTCCAGAAGGTGGCATCCGTCAGGATCGCGACCGGTTTCATGCACATGAAGGTGTATTGCAGGATCCGGTCCAGTTCTTCGGCGTCGGACTCATGATGGAAGTGATAGGTCGGGATGTGAAGCTGATTCAGCAGCGCCTTGGTGTGCACGGCCATTTCCACCTGGCAGGCCACCGGCTCGCCCAGTTCTCCGCGATAGGAGATCAGCATCGGCAGCGGCATCCGGTAGAACTGTGTCAGCGTCACCAGCGTGTTGACCGTCACGCCAAGCGCGGTGTTCTGCATGATGATCGCGGACCGCTTGCCGCCCATGAAGGCGCCGGCGCAGATGCCGATGCCTTCGTCCTCCTTGTTCGCGGGGATGTGGTGGATGTCCTCGCATCGGTCGATTTCCGCAATGACTCCGGCAAGCTGTTTGCAGGGGACGGTCGTGACCAGTCCGACCTCGTGCTTGACCAGATCCGCGACGATCTTTGCGTCGATGCTCACGCGCAGGCCTCCCCCTCGATACGTTCATGTTTGATGATCTTGCGCGATAAGAGAAGCTTTAACAAACCAACAATCTTTTCCCATTTGTAAATGTCTGCTTTAGTAAATCGTGCCTTTGATCCTGTTGTGAAAGCGCCCTGCCATGTCGATCACGCTGTTCAAGACCCTTATCGCCGTCGCCGAGGAAGGCAGTTTCAACGCCGCCGCGGACCGCGTCTGCGTCACCCATGCGGCGGTCGGCCAGCAGATGAAGCGGCTGGAGGAAACGCTGGGCGTGGCGCTGTTCGACCGCTCGCAGAAATCCCCGCGCCTCAATCAGCTGGGCCGCGCGATGGTGCCCAAGGCCAAGGAGGTTGTCGCCGCCTACGAGACGATCCTCGACGATCTGACCGGCGATCCGCGCCTGATCGGGGATATCGTGTTGGGGGCGGTGCCATCGACGCTGCGCGGGCTTGTGCCCAAGGCGATGAAGGGGCTGATCGGACAGTATCCCGACTTGCGCATCCGGGTTGTGCCGGGCCTCAGCCCGACCTTGCAGGAGATGGTCGAGACGGGCACCGTCGATGCCGCGCTGGTCAGCGCGCCAAGCCGGACGCCGGCCACGATGACCTGGACGCCCTTCGCGGTGGAAAAGCTGGTGCTGCTCACCTCGGTGGAGGTGACCGAAACCGACCCCGAGCGCATCCTGTCGGCCAGGCCCTTCATCCGGCACAGCGCGCTGTCGGCCATCGGGGTGATGGCCGAGGACTGGCTGGCGCGAAGCAGGCTGAAGGTGCGCGACATGATGGAGATGAGCTCGCTCGACACGATCGCGAGCATGGTGGCGCATGACCTGGGCGTGTCGATCGGGCCGGATTTCTGCGTGCCCGACCCGATCTTCGGCAGCCTGCGCAAGCTGTCGCTGGGGCCCACGGCGCCGTCGCGTACGCTGGGCGTCCTCAGCCGGGCGGATTGTTCGAAATACCGGCTGGTCGAGCGGTTTCTGGACGAGTTGACCCGGACGGTCGCGGCGCATGGCGGGCACACCGTTTCTAAAGAGATAGCTTAGATAATCGTAAATTATCTTGCCTTGCTAAAGATCATGTTTGCCACAGAATGAGCCCGAACGAGGATCGGACGACAGGAGCATCGGGCAGTTGGTGGCTTTCAAGACCGCGGAAGACAGAACTTTGAATGATATCAGGGCGATTGTCGGGGAGACCGCCTGCAAGTCGGGCCCGGATGCCGCGCGATACTATGAAGACCCGCGCGGCAGCTTCACCGGCAAGGACTGTATCGTTGTCCTGCCCGAAACCACCCAACAGGTGTCGCAGGTCGTGCGGCTGTGCAATAGCGCCGGCATCGCGATCATCCCCTATGGCGGGGGCACCGGCGTGGTCGCGGGGCAGCTTTCGCTGGACAGCGACGCGGCCATCATCCTGTCGCTGGAGCGGATGAACCGGGTGCGCAGCGTGTCGCCGGACGATTTCGTGATGGTGGCCGAGGCCGGCTGCGTGCTGGAGAACATCCACGCCGAGGCCGAGCGGCACGACCTGATGTTCCCGCTCAGCATGGCCTCGAAGGGCAGTTGCACCATCGGCGGAAACCTGGCCACGAACGCGGGCGGCATCCAGGTGCTGCGCCACGGCAATGCCCGCGACCTCTGCGTGGGGATCGAGGCGGTGATGCCGTCGGGCGACGTGCTGGAAGAGTTGAGCCCCCTGCGCAAGAACAACACCGGCTATGACCTGCGGCACCTGCTGATCGGCAGCGAAGGCACCCTTGGCATCATCACCGCCGCCAGCCTGACGTTGAAGCCGCTGGACCCCGAGGCCGTGACGGCCTTTTGCGCCATCACGTCGCCGGCGGATGCCTTGCGGGTGCTGCGGGCCCTGCGCACGGCCATCGGCAACCGCATGAACGGGATGGAATTGATGAGCGGCTTCGGCGTGGGCCTTGTTTGCGAACATTTCCCGACGCTGAGAAACCCCTTTGCCGACGACCACCCCTGGTACCTGCTGATCGATGCCGCGGGGAACCCGGGCGTGCGGGATGAGACCGAGGCGGTGCTGGCGGAGTGTATCGAGCAGGGTTTCGTCGTCGACGTCGTGATGGCCGAATCCGAGGCGCAGCGCAGCGCGCTCTGGTCGCTGCGCGAGCATACGCCCGACGCCAACCGCAAGACCGGCGCGTTCTGCAGCAGCGACACCGCGGTCCCGATCGGCCAGATCGACGCGTTCGTGTCGGGAACGCACGCGGCGATTACCGGCGTTCACGAGGGCTTGCGGACGAACAGCTATGGTCACATCGGCGACGGGAACATTCACCACAACGTGTTTCCGCCGACAGGCATCTCGAAGGCCGATTTCCTGCAGGCCCACCCCGGCATCGCCAACCGCGTGCGGGGCGCGATCAACGAGGCGACGCTGGCGCTGGGCGGGTCGATCAGCGCCGAACACGGGATCGGCCGCCTGAAACGCCAAGACCTGCAGAAACATGCAAGTCCCAGCAAGATGGCCGTGCTGCGCCAGATCAAGCAGGCCATCGACCCCAACAACATCATGAATCCCGGCGCGCTGATAGAATAGCGCGCCGCCGCGGTCCGGGTCGGGATGAAAGTCCCGTGAGCGAGTTGGATTTGTTCAGGTGTTTCTTGCGCCACGCAACGAACCATTCCTCGGCATCGCTCCACCTTCAGCCAAGGCGGCACCGCGTCCCTGCCCGCCTGCAATTGTTCGTCGCCCCCCGCGCAAACGCGGTTTTTCAAGGAATGATCTGGAAGTCCTGTGAGGGGGGAACGTACACCGCCATAAGGCAGGCGATTGAACACCCGGGGCGCAAGCCCTCGAAGGGGTTGGTACCCAAGGCCGGACTCGAACCGGCACGGTATCACACCGGGGGATTTTGAATTCTCACAAAATTCTGGAAAAACAAATTGTTACATTTTTCAACTCCCACATGCATCGCGCTTACGTGGCCTCATGTGGGAGTCAGAGGACTTGGACAATAGACCATCCATTTCGGCTACACTCTGAGAGAGCATGCAAGAATGGCCTCAATATCTTGTATCGCTTATCCCGCCATTGCCCAAAGCGACAAGCCCAATCCCAGGGTCGCGATGAAGATCCAAGCCGACCCACCCAGCACCAACGGGCGCAGGCCCTTTTGGCGCAGCCGGCGCAAGTCTGTCTCCAGCCCCATCGCTGCCAGCGCCGCCGTCAGCATCAACGCCGTCAGCGTCACCGTGGCATCGTGCAGCCGGCCCGGCAAGCTCACCAGCGAATTGACCCCCATCAGAATCACGAACCCAAGCACGAACCACGGCACGATCGTAATCTTGGAGCCGGAAGCCCGCTGACCGCCTCGGCGGAACTGCAAGACGCCCAGCGTCAGGATCAGAGGCGCAAGCAGCAGGACCCGGGTCAGCTTGGTCACGGTACCGACGTGCCCGGCGTCTTCGCCCATTGCGAAGGCAGCGCCCACGACCTGGGCCACTTCGTGCACTGTCGCGCCCGCCCAAAAACCGTAGGTTTCCGGTGTGAGCTCCAGCATGTGAGCCGCCATCGGCCCAAGCAGCATCGCGCTCGTCCCGAACAGCGTGACGCAGGCGATGGCATAGGCAACGTCTTCGTCCGATCCTCGTGTCACCGCGTTGCACGCCAGAACCGCAGACGCACCGCACACCGACGTCCCCGCAGCGATCAACTGTGCCAGCCGGTTTTCCACGCCCAGCAGACGGCCAAGCAGGCATGTGAATGCAAATGTCGCGGCCAGGGTCGTCGTGACCGCAACAACACCGCGCAAGCCCAGGGTAGACACCTCTCCGACCGTGACCTGAAGCCCCAGCAATACGATCGCAACGCGCAGGACTGGCTTGAGGGCAAACCGGATACCGGGCTGCAGCAAGGGCGGGCTGCCCACGGCGACACGCCAGCCGATTCCGAGCAGCAGGGCAACGACCAGCGGGCTGAGCGCCGCCAGCCCGGTCGCCCTCTGCACAAGCGTGGCGATGGCGGTGATCGCCATGACCAGTGCCAATCCGGGCAAGTGCGCGTAGAGGTCTTGGAGCGCACCGGGGTGTGCGCGTTGGCTCAGGGTTTGCATGGCGTACCTCCTCGGTGTCTGCGCCTGCAAACTGCCTTAATTGCATTGTTCATTAAATTAACTAATATCGAACGTATTAATCGATTGGATTGATGATTGACTCTGGACCAGCTCCGCATATTTCTTGAAGTCGCCGAACGCGCCCATGTCACCCGCGCGGCGGAGGCGCTGAAGATGACACAATCCGCCGTCTCGGCCGCCCTGCGCGCGCTGGAGAGCACTCATGGGGTGCAGCTTTTCGACCGTGTCGGCCGCGGCATCACCCTCACCGAAGCAGGCCGCAAGTTCGTGCCCGCCGCCGAAAGCGTTCTGAACCAAGCAGAGACCGCGGAACTGATCCTTGATGATCTCTCGGCGCGGCCAAGGGGGCGACTTCGGATCGAGGCCAGCCAGACGGTCGCGACCTATTTCCTCCCCCCGGTTCTGGTACGGCTCAGGCAGGCACATCCCGACCTCGCCGTGCGGCTGAGCGTGGGCAATACGTCAAGCGTTGCCAGGGCCGTGGCGGACGGTGCTGCCGACCTGGGTTTCGTCGAAGGCGAGGTCGTGCATGGCGACCTGCGTACACGGGTAGTGGCACGCGATGAACTGGTTCTGGTGATGCGGCGCGGACATCCCGCAGCCCGCGGCGCGATGTCAGCCCAAACCTATCGCAAGCTCGACTGGGTGATGCGGGAAGAAGGCTCGGGAACACGCGCCGAGGTCGAAGTTCACCTTGCCCAGTTGGGGCTGTGCCGGGATGACCTTGCGGTCCTGCTGGAGATCCCGTCGAACGAAGCGGTGTTGTCGGCAGTGGCGGGCAGCGACTGCGTGTCCATGGTGTCACGACGCGTCGTCGACGCGCTGGCGGAAGACGGTGCAGTCCACCAGCGCCGCGTGACCTGGGCACCGCGACCGGAGCGTCCGTTTACCGTGCTGTCGCATCCGGAACGGCATCGCACCCGGGCAGTCGAAGCGCTTATGGCGCTGATCGACGCGGGCTGAGCCGAAACCGCCCCGTGCGATGGCCGCACCGACCGGCCTCAGCCGCCGGTCAGTGCCGGGGACATCCGTTGCGACAGCTTTGCCGTCAGTCGCTTGCGGTCAATCTTGCCGACATGGTTTTCCGGCAGGCGGTCCACGCGTTCGATCCCGGCCAGACAATGGGCGCGGCCAAGTGCGTCCCGGATCTTTCGGTTCAAGTCGTCAAGAGCCTCGATCTGGCTCGTGCCTTCCACGAAAGCGAACGGCACTTCTCCGAGATCGGCATGTGGCGCGGGCACCACGCAAGCCGCCCGGATACCCGGGCTTGCAAGCAGCACATCCTCTATGCTTGCGGGAGCCAGGTTTTCACCACCGCGTATGATGATCTCCTTCAGGCGGCCGGTCAGGAAAAGATAGCCATCTGCGTCGAGATATCCCAGATCCCCTGATCTGACCCAGCCCTCCGGGTCGAACGGGGGATGGCCGACATAGCCAAGAGCGGACAACGGACCGCGGAACGCCACTTCGCCGCGGCTTTCGATCGGCAAGGGCGTGTCCCCGGCAGGTTCAAGAATTGCCACCTCGGCACCAGGAATGGCGCGCCCGACAGAGCCGCGCCGGGCCGCGCCCGGCGGATTGGCGGTCGATGTGCAGGTAAACTCCGTTTGCCCATAGCTCACCAGAACCTGGCAGCCCAGATGCGCTTCGATCCGGTCCTGTGTTTCGACCGCCAGCGGCGCCGAGCCGCAGCGAAGCATGCGCAGCCGGTCCGTCGACCCTTGCGGGATCGGATGATCCAGCAACCTTTGGAACATCGTCGGCACACCGGTGACAACGGTGGGCTTGAGGTCCGCCATCGCGTCCAGCGCGGCTTCCGGCGTGAAGCGCGGCAGCAAGGTAATCTGCGCGCCGCGCATCAATGGATAAAGCAGTTGGTTCAGAATGCCGTTGGTATGGCTCAGGGGCATCATGTGCAGGTAATGATCATCAGCACCCACCGGCGTGATGTCCGACAATCCCCGCGTATTCGCCGCGATGTTTCCGTGGCTCAGCCGCACGGCCTTAGGACGTCCGCTGGAACCGGACGTAAAGATCAGCAAAGCTTCCTCTTCGGCGCTTGGAACCGGGACCGTGTAGCGGCCGGTGGCATCTTCCGGCACAGGCGGTGTCACGACGCGCAATCCGGCCGCGTCGGCCAGCGCCTGCGCCGCCTCCCGGTTGGTGTCGTCACAGATCAAACCTGTAAAACCACCATCGACCAGCTTGGCCACGACCGAGCCTTGCGCCTCGCTCCGGCTCAGAACGGTCAGTGGCAGCCTGGCGTGCAGACAGGCCAGAAGGTCCGTGCAAAGATCCACGCTGCGATCCTGCAACAAGGCGACCCGGTCGCCGGGAACAAGGCCCGAGGCCAGCATTGCCCCGGCACGGGCCACGACCCTGGCGTGCAGCGTGGCATAGCCTACCGTCTGCCCGTCCGCGGACAATGCCGGCGCGTCTCCGCGTAGTCGCGCCTGTTGCTCGAATGCGGTGACGAAATCACTCATGCGGCCAACTCCGGCATTCGAACCGCCGCATCCGCTTCGAATGTCCCATCGGGATCCAGCGCCCGAAGCGCCGCAAATTCCGCCGCGGTGGGTTCGGGGGTTGGACCGGCCTGCGACATGTCGGTTTCGAAACCGGTCGCGGCCCGTATGTCGTCCAGCGTAACATCCGGGTGATGCGAGGCCACCGCAAGCCGCCCGTCCCTCTTGTCGAAGACGCACATCGGCGTGACGACGGATTGCAGATTGCCCTTTGCGGTCTGGAAAAACAGCGTGTTGACCAGCGTGCGCGTCGAATGTTCCGTCCGCCACGTGGCGGCCCGCTTCAGCGTCGGCATCATGACGGCCGATCCACCGCCGCCCGGCAGGCGCACCTTGGGGCTGTCCCAGTCACCGATGACCGAGTTGTTGGTCGCCCCGGTGCCGTCGATCTGACTCGCGCCCAGGAAACACAGGTCCATGCCGCCGCGCGTGCAAAGGTCGTAGAAATCCTCGTTGGCGAAGATCGAGCGCGAGCCCGCGGTAAGGGCCGCGTCCCCCGACGACAGCGGCACCGGCCCCGCCAGCTCCGCATCGACCCCGCCGGCGACGTTCAGCCATGTGAAGTCGAAGTCGTAGGCCCGTTTCGCGACCAGGCAGGCCAGCATCGGAAGGGTCGAGTTCACACCGGAGAAAGTCACCTCTGACGGGCGGATCAGGCGGGCCAGATTGATGACGATGTAGGAAAACGGGGTATAGCTGGTCATGCTGGCTCCTCCTGCCTGGCTTCGGGGGCTGCCGCCATGTGCCCTGCGATGGAACCACCGGCACTTTCTTCAACGTACCGGGCGACTGCATCGTAGTTGACGTCATAAATCGGGGCGAGCGATCCCGGCCAGGCGCCTTGCGGCGCATGAACGGCGGCGGCGGTCATGAAGCCGGGCACCAGGGTCAGTTCCGGCCGCTCTGAAAAGCTCTCGGACGGGGCAAGGGTTTCGGCGGTCACCAGAACCTTGCGGGCCGCGCGTGTCAGCGCCCGGTCCCAATGCGGCGACCCCTCGACGCGGGCATTGCCATCGCGGTCCACCGCATGGGCATGAATGACGGCGAAATCCGGGCGGATGGCAGGGATAAGCCAGACCTCTTCTTCGCCGCCGTAGGGGTCCGTCATTTTCTTCCAGCCGGACACCTCGGCGATCTGGCTGCCGTGCACGCCGCCGACCGGCATGAACGGCACGCCGGCTCCGGCCGCGCGCAGCCCGGCGGTCAGCGTCATGCAGGCGTGTTCCTCCAGCTTGACCGTCCCGCTTTCGATCGCCTTGCGATACCCGCCGGCGAGACCGAAATTGCCTTCCATGGCGACGATCCCGGCCCGCACGCGCGACACGCACCCGGCCCTGCACAGGATGTCGATGTCGTAACCGGGGGAGGCCTTGATGATTTCCAGGTCGCGCTTGCCCTGCCGGATCAACTCCCGGACAAAGGCAAAGGGGCCGCGATGCAGGAAACTGCCGCCCAGCCCGATGGACGCGCCATCCGGGATCGTGGCGACCATCTCTTCCAGGGTGGTGAGTTTTTCCGAACGGGTCATGAGGGAACCTTTCGTTTCGAAGTGTCAGTTGCGGCTTTTGCGTCTTGCCGTGCCGCTTTCTGGGCCGCGACGTAGGCGGCGATCCGATCACGCAGACCGGGCCGCGCGGCAGACGCGACGAACGCGGCCATATCCGCTTGCGGATCGGCCTTGGAAACTGTGGTCGACAGGTGCGCCGCCACGTGCGGGTCAAGCTTCATCACCCCTGCACTCCACTCCTCCAGCGCCTCTTCCGGCGCGGCCGGCGTGGCATGCACGAGGCCAAGCCTCAGCGCATCCTCCGCCGCGACGGGTCCGCCGGCAGCGAGCACCCTTTCCGCGGCGTTTTCACCGATCCGCAGCGAGAGGCGATGGGTGCCGAGGAAGATGCCGAAGCCAAGCCCGGGGAACGCCATGCGTCCCCCGTCGGACAGCACACGGTGCTGACAACAGACCAGGATGTCGGCCCCCGCACCAATCGCGGCTTTCTGCGCCAGGCCAAGTGTCCGGCACGGCAAGGACCACAGCCGCTGCAGCATCAGCTCGATACGAGTCAGCAGCCACAGCATGTCCGCGTCCGACCGGCTCTCGATCCCCGCAAGGTCGAGCCCGGCACAGAAGACTGGCCCCGCACCGGTGATCACCAGGCCGCGCGGCGTTTCGGCCTCGACCCGGTCGAAGGCCGCATGCAGGGCCTCGACCATGTCGAGCGACAAGGCATTGCGCGTGTCCGGCGCGTTCAGGGTCAGGCGCCAGACGGGGCCGTCGGTGTGCAACAGTACGGCGTCCGTCATGCCACTTTCTCCGCGTCCAGTTCGGCCAGGATCGCGTCGCGATCCCCGTCCAGCCCCGGCGGGCCGCTGCGGATCGTGAACGCGCGGCCGGACATCAAAACCGGCGGGCCGAAGGTCGAGATCTCCGCTCCGGAGGGAAGTTCCGTGCGCTGGACCCAGCCCTGCGCTTCGACCTGCGGGTCGGCCAGTGCTTCGGGGTAGGTATTGATCGGCGCACAGGGCACACCGGCCGCGCTGAACCGGGCCAGCCATTCCTCTGCATCTTCCTTGACGAAACGCTCTTCCAGCAACGGCTTCAGCTCCGCCTGGTTGGTCGCCCGGTCCGAGGTGGTCAGGAATCGCGGGTCATCTTTCAGGGCCTCCAGCCCGGTAACGGCGCACACCTTTTCCCAGAGACGATCATTGCCGGCCGCGATGACGAAATGCGTGTCCCGCGCCGCGTAAGCCTCGTAGGGAGAGTTGCGCGGATGCGCCGCCCCCAGCTTTCGCGGCACGTTCCCGGTGCCGAAATACTCGGAAGTCTGCAGCGCGGCGATGCCCAGCGAACAGCCCAGCATCGAGGCGTCGATATGCGCCCCCTGCCCGCTTTGCCGCGCGGCCATCAAAGCGGACGCCACGTTGAACGCGCCGTAGAGACCGGTCGCGAAATCGGCGATAGGCACACCGCACTTGACCGGCGGAACACCCTCGTGGCCGGTCACGCTCATGATCCCCGAAATCGCCTGCATGGTCACGTCGAACGCGCCCTGCGTCGCCTTGGGTCCGGTCTGACCGAAGGCGGAGATCGAGCAATAGACCAGCGCCGGATTCCAGACTTTCGCGGTTTCGTAATCCAGTTTGAGGCGTTCCATGACACCGGGCCGCGAATTCTCGATCACCACGTCGGCGCGCGCGATCAGCGCGCGGGCGGTGTCGTAGTCACCCTGATCCTTCAGATCGAGCGCGATCGATTTCTTGTTGCGATTCAACGACGCGAAGTTCTCCGAGTAGCCGTCGGTGATCGGCGGCCATGCCCGCATGGCATCGCCGGTGGGGGGTTCGATCTTGATGACCTCCGCGCCCATATCGGCCAGAAGCATCCCGCAGAAGGGCCCGGCCGCGATCTGGCAGATCTCGACGACGCGAACGCCGGCCAACGGAAGTGTACTTGTCATGAATTGTCCTTTCGTCCTTGCAACGCAACCGAAGCTTCCTCGGCTGCTGCCATCACCAGCGGAGCAAGCTCCGCGATCCTGTCGTCGGGCATGCGTTCAGCCGGGCCGGCAATGGACAGCGCCATGCGCACACGTCCGTTCCAGCCGCGGATCGGCGCACCGATGGCACGTACGCCACCGCGCCACTCACCCCGGTTGATCGAATGACCCCTGTCGCGGGTGGCCTTCATGTCGGCGGCAAAAGCCTTGTGATCGGTGATCGTTTCCGACCCGAACGCATCCAGTGTCATCGTTCTCCAGCGCTCTTCACCAGCGGGGTCAAAGGCAAGGACGGCCTTGCCGGTGGCCACGCAATGTGCCGGCGCCCTATCCCCCACGCGCGTGAAGGTCCGCACCGCTTCCGGGCTGTCGAGCCGGTGCAGGTACAAGATCTCGTCCCCGTCGATCAGACCGAGGATGACGGTTTCCCGGCTGAGATCGCGCAGCCGCTGCATCGCCGGCAGACAGGGCGAGACGCGGTCCGGTTGCTCGGACCGCATCATTGCCACCTCCCAGATCCGCATTGTCGCGGCATAGCGCGATGTTTCCGCGTCCTGATCGACGTAACCTTCTTCCGACAATGTTTGCAGCAGCCGGTGGGCCGTGGCCTTGCCAATCCCGGTCACGCGGGACAGATCGCCAAGGCTCATTGCGCCCCTCATCGAGAGCGCTTCGACAATGCGTAGCCCGTTGCGCAGCGTGGAATCACGTCGCGGCGTCGCATCGCTGGTCGTGGTCTGTTTCGATGAAGTCTTTTCTTCGGTCATGTTTCGATCCTCTGGCCGATCGGGTGTCGCGGACGCGTCCCCCAGGCGGTAACAAGGATCAGGACAGCCCCGCCAAGGTTCGCCCAGATATGGTATGGCAAGAAGGCCCCCATGGCACCAACCAACAGCCCGGCGTAGGCCCACCAGGTCAGCGGCCCTTCGGCATGGCGTTGCAGCAGGGCGGTAACCGCGTAGATCCCGAAACTGGCAAAGACCGCGACCCGCAAGGCCTCTGCCCCGTCCCCCGATATCAGTGGTGTGTAGGCAAAAAGCAAAGGCATGATGTAAAGCCCCTTGGCGATCTTCCAGGAGGTCAGCCCGGTTGCCATCGGCTTCGATCCCGCGATGCCGGCCGCGGTATAGGCCGCAAGGCAGACCGGCGGCGTCACGTTGCTGTCCTGGCTCAGCCAGAAGATGATAAGATGCGCGACAAGAAGGAAGGTCGACAACTGGCCTTGGTCCACAAGCGACGAGCGCAACACCGCGGACACTTCCATGGGCAGGCTGCTTACGACTTCGGCCGCGCGCTCTGCGCCGAGCCCGTTGGGCAGATCCGCCTGTAGAGATGGATCGAAGAGCGCGAGCGTCCCACTGACGGCCGCATCATTGACGCCCGCCGCCAGCGCGTCGATGACGATCCGGTCGGCCAGCAGCCCCGACAGCGCCGGCGCGAGCAGGATCGCGAGGATCACGTAGGCGGCCGTCACCGGCAGCCCCATGCCAAGGATCAGCGAGGCAAGCGCCACCAACGCGATCGCGATGATCAGCGATCCTTGTGACCACTGGATGATCATAAGGCTGAAGGCCCCGCCGACGCCGGAGGTCGTGATCGCGTTGTTTACCAGGCCAATGGCAGTCAGCAGCACGGCCGTCATCACCGCGGTCCGCATCCCGAAGATCAGCGCCTGCGCGATACGCTTCGGGGTCATCTTGGTGGGTGTTGCCCAACTGACGACCACCAGCACCGCGATGGCGACCGAGGCCGCATAGTTCGGTGTACGTCCGGTCATCAACAGCCAGATCATGACCCCGAGTGGCAGCACGAAGTTCAACGCACCGGCCGCCAGTTTCTTGCGGTCTACGGGGCGCGGCTCCGCAGCAGGGATACCCGACCGCAGGACCTCGATCCGCACGAAACAGGCGACCGACAGGAAATAAAGGATGGCCGGCAGTACCGATACCGCGACGATCGTGCTGTAGGGCAATCCGGTGTAACTCGCCATTACGAAGGCACCGGCCCCCATGATTGGCGGCACCAGCTGGCCGCCGGTCGACGAGGCTGCCTCGACCCCGGCGGCAAAGGTCGGCTTGAAACCGTTGGACGTCATCGTCGGGATCGTGATGACCCCGGTGGAGGCCGTATTGGCGACCGCGGAGCCGCTGATCGTGCCGGTCAGTGCCGAAGAGATCACGGCGACATAGGCGCCACCTCCGCGCAGGCGCGCGGCGACGATCCGGCTCAACTCGATGACGAAATCCGACGCGCCGGAGTAGATCAGGAAACCGCCGAAGATCATGAACAAGGTGATGTTGGCCGACGAGATCGTGGTGATGCCGCCGAACATGCCTTCGTCGTTATAGAGCGACCGGAACAGCACGTCCGACAGCGGCAGGGACGCGGACCGGAAAACGCCCGGCAACCAGGCTCCGAGGAAAAGGATATAGGCCAAGGATATCACGATCAGCGTCGGGATGATCCAGCCCGTAAGCCGCCGGGTCAGGTCCACGGCGGCAAAGATCACCAGCCCGCCGGCGATCCAGTCCATCGGACTGAAGATCCAGCCGGACCCGCGCTGGGCCATGGAGTTCACGTATACGCCATCCTCGGCATATGCGACCCAGATGGCCGCCCCGAAAATGGCAAACCCGTAGATCACGTCGAGGGCCAGCGCCCAACGACTGTCGCGTAACCGCTGCATGGGGGCTGTTGACAAGGCCGCGATCAGCCCGAAACCGCCGAAGTGCAACGCATTCTGCCATATCCCGGCTTCGTTGATGAAAAGGTTCGTGGCGATGTGCCAGAGCGCAAAGGCGATCACTGCCCAACGTATGACATGCGCGGTCCAAGCCCCCTGCCCCAGGCTTTCCGGGTCAAGCCAGCGCCGGCGTTTTTCAGACACCTGGTCGGCATCCGAGGATACCCCGGTCATAGCGGTCGCTGATACCGGGGCGTCGGAGGCGGCTTCGATCGAGTCTTTCGGGGCGGGCATGGGCTTCGCTCCTGTTTTGCGGTGGCGCGGAGACAAGGCGACCGGCAATCATCCCGGTCTGCTTTCGCAATGTGCCGGAGGCGGCAAACCGCCCCCGGTCGCGTCCTGCGATCAGTCCTGCATTTCCGGCGGGATCAGCCGCTCGGGAATATCCAGGCCAACCTCCCGGTAATAGCGCACGGCCCCCGGATGCAGCGGCGTCGGCAGGCCGGCAATCGCCGACTCCAGCGACATCGCCTTTGTTGCCGGGTGGATCGACTGCAAGAACGGCAGGTTTTCGTAAAGCGCCTTGGTCAGCTTGTAGACGTGGTCTTCGGACACGTCGTCGTTCACCGCAAGAAAGTTCGGCTGGGCGATGGTCTGGATCGCCTCGTCCTGACCGGGATAGCTGTTGGGCGGGATGGTATAGGCAGTCCAGAGTTCACGCCCGCCGTCCATCGCTTCCGCCTCTTCCGGCGTTACGTTCAGGATCGTCACGTCATCGCCGTTGGTGGCAAGAATCTGGGTGATCGCGCCCGCAGGCACGCCGGCCGGGATCGATGCGAAATCGATTTGTCCATTGGCCATGGCATCAAGTGTCGGGCCATAACCGGAATAGATCATCTGAAAGTCTTCTTCGGCAGTCAGCCCCAGACCTTCCATCAAGAGTGTCCCGGAGCCAAGGCTGCCCGAATTGCGCGCGCCCATGCCAGCGCCGGCGCCCTTGGCGGCGACGATATCGGCGGCCGTGCCGGTATCGACCAGGTCGTTGCGCAGGATGAAGTGCTCGACATTCTGCCACAGCATGGAAACCGAACGGATATCTTCCATCGGAGTGCTCAAAGGCCCGGTGCCGCGCGCCGCGTAATAGCCGAACAACCCCTGCAGGATCGAAAAGTCGGCCGTTCCGGACGCCATGGCCTGTAGGTTCGCGCCCGAGCCCGCCGAGTTCACCGCCGTCAGCGAGAAGCCCTCCGAAGGCAGCAGCTTGACCTTGCTCAGCGTCGAGATGGCGACCCCCACAGGGTGGAACGTGCCACCCGTTGACGCGGTCTGCATGACATAGTCTTCGGCCTTCGCCGCACCGGTCATCATCACCCCTGCCATCATCAGGGTACAAATTGTTTTTCTCATCAGGACCTCCCTTGTTTTCAATGCTGATCGACCTCCTATCGTTCAGCATATCTGAATGTTGTTCATCTTATTGAAACACGACGTTGTTGTAAACACGATTCCATCCGAGAACGCGCAAACCAGCGCGGGTTGCCCTGCGGCGACAGTCGGCCGGGCTGGCCGAAGGACCTGGCACCAAGGCCTGGGGCACTCCTGCCGCGGGCCTTCACTTGGGGCAGGATGTGCGGAACATGCGGCGGCAGGAACACCAGGCATTCGCAGAGCGTCTTGATTGCGCAATCACGGCCGTGGAACAATCTTCCTATTACGAAGGCTATGACCGCGGCTGGAGCCAGGAAGAAGCACTCAGGCGAGTGGGTCAGGCTTGCAAGTCAATCCGCATTATTCCTGAAATCAATGCGCCGGTCCGAGCGAAATAGGCCCGCTGGGTTTCGCCTTATGGAGGGAGAATTCGTTGCCAGCGTGTTTCCACCAGGCAACGACAATCTCACATTGGTAGTTGGAGCCCATCAGTCCCCAGTGGCACCACCAGGACGCACCCAGCACCCCGAAACATTGGTATACCGCCCCGGCTTGTATTCCCTTATGTGGGGGCGGCGGAAGAACGGAAGCCCTGCCGCCCTTCGGCGGATCGCTTTGCCCAAGGCGCGATCCCGGGTCTCCATGGTCGCTGTGAGTCCCATCCCTGCGAGAACGGAGATACCGCTTCGACCGCCCGGGATCATGTTGAGTCCCCTTGGTGCGAGCGTGTTGGGCCCCACCATGTCCTCCTCCAACGCATAGATCTCATCTGGACTTGCCCTGGAAAAGTGGAGAGCACCAACTGAGGAACCAGGAGGTGTTCTATGGGAAACGGAAACAGACCGACGCCGGAGTTCCGGCGTGAAGCGGTGCGGCTGGCGCTGACCAGCGGCCGGACGCGACGGGAGATCGCGGAGGATCTGGGGATCGGGCTTTCGACACTGACGCGATGGCTCAGTCGCGAGCGGGACGCTGGTGGGCCGGTCGAGGCATCGGTCGATCTGCACGCGGAGCTGAAGCGGTTGCGACGCGAGAACGCGGTTCTGAAGCAGGAGCGCGACATCTTAAAAAAGGCCGCAACCTTCTTCGCGAAAGACGCAAGTCGATGAGCTTCGCTTTCATAGAGGCGGAGAAGGCCAGCTTCCCGATCCGGCGAATGTGTCATGTTCTCGGTGTCAGCCAGAGCGGGTTCTTCGCTTGGCGGGACCGCCCTGCCTGTCATCGCCAGCAGCAGGACATGATCCATCTTGCCCACATTCGAACGGCCTTTGAGCTGTCGAACGGGACCTACGGCAGTCCCCGCATGCACCGCGACCTCGTCAATGAGGGGCTCAAGATAGGGCGGCACCGCACGGCACGACTGATGCGCGAGAACCAGTTGATCGCGCGGCAAAAGCGGCGCTTTAAACGGACGACGGACAGTGAACATGCCTGGCCTGTGGCGCCCAACCTCGTGGCACAAGATTTCGCGGCGGACTGTCCGGACAGGAAGTGGGGTGCGGACATCTCCTACATCTGGACGGCAGAGGGCTGGCTTTACCTTGCCATTGTCTTGGACCTCTTCTCGCGCCGCGTCGTCGGTTGGGCCACGAGTGATCGTCTGAAGCGTGACCTCGCCATCGCAGCCCTGCGCCATGCTCTGGCCGCTCGCAACCCTGAGCCAGGACTGGTTCACCATTCCGACCGCGGATCGCAATACTGCTCGGTGGACTATCAGGCGCGGCTCCGCAAACGTGGCATCTTGATCTCGATGAGCGGGCGCGGGAACTGCTATGACAACTCAATGGTGGAAACGTTCTTCAAAACCATCAAGTCGGAGCTGATCTGGCCGGTCGCCTGGAAATCCCGCCAACAGGCCGAAAACGCCATCGCCAGATACATCGACGGGTTCTACAATCCCGTCAGACGCCATTCATCGCTCGGCTTCCAAAGCCCGATAGCATTCGAGCGAAAGGCCCGCGAAGGGAGCTAAACGCTCTCCACCAAAACCGGGCAAGTCCAACTTGGGCTGAATGCATTCGCGAGTGGCGTAGTGATGCGCGGATCCAGATGAAACTCTCGGACGGCACCAAGAAGTCGTACAACCGTGAGTTTGAGAAGATTCTCGAAAAGAACGCTGATAAGCCAATGTCTTCGACCACCAAGTCAGCTATCCGAAAAAAGCACAACGGAATGTCAGCGACGCCGAGAGCAGCCGACTGGATGTTGCAGACAGTTTCCATTCTTTGGAATTATGCGAAAAACAAGATGGACTGGCCGCTTCGAGAGAATCCGGCCCAAGGCGTCGACAAGTTTGGCTCGCAACGTGAATTCTTGGCGTGGCCAGATTGGATGCTCGAGGCGCTTGCCACCGCGCCCGAAGATGTGCGGATTGCAGGTGAACTGATCCATGGGACCGGACAGAGGCCTGCTGCGGCGATCAAGACGCCCAGAAACGCCTTGAATGGCGATTGGATTGCAGTCACGGATGAAAAGGGCGATGAGACATTCGAGATCTGTTGCCCTGTCCGTTTGCGAACGCTGATCGAGAACCTTGAGGAAGGCCCAATGCATGTGCTTGCTAAGTCGGAGAACGCGCCGCGCTCCTATGACTCTGTGGAGAAGTCATTCCGAGCATGGCGCGCGACACTTCTCGACCTTGCCAAGGAGCACGACGACGACGCAAATCGTTACACTCTACATGGTCTCCGCAAACGCGCATGCGTTGAACTCGCGGAAGCCAACTGCTCCGACGCGGAAATCCAAGCTGTAACAGGCCAGAGCGCTGAAACAGTAGCATACTACCGGAAACAGGCGAACCGCAAAGCAATGTCGCGAACCGCACAGAAGCGGCGCTTCAAAGAATGATGTGGGAGTCGCGTGTGGGAGTCACACAACGCCTGAAGACCAGCACCTCATTGCTCAGCGTGCAACCCATTGAAATCATTGGTACCCAAGGCCGGACTCGAACCGGCACGGTATCACTACCGGGGGATTTTGAATCCCCTGCGTCTACCATTCCGCCACTTGGGCACGGACCCAACCTCTACCCAACTCGTCGCCCGAGGACAATAGCAGAACTGACGCTGGCGTCGGGCCATGCGATTTGCTACCGCAGAGCCGACGACCCCTTCGCCCCTCTCTGTCCAAGGACCCCAGAGCATGACCGAGACCGCCCCGGAAGATCTTGCGATCTCGGACCGGCTGGACCAGTTGACCGCCCGCGCCGAGGGCACCGAGGTCTCGCTGGCCTGGATCCTGGAGCAGTTGCACGAACGCGCCTTCGGGCTCTTCCTGCTGATCCTGGCCCTGCCCTGCTGCATCCCGTTCCTCTATGGCGTGCCGCAGATCGTGGCCCTGCCGCTGATGTTCGTCTCGGTCCAGATCATGTTCGGTCGGCGGGTACCCTGGCTGCCGGGAAAGCTGGCCGCGCGCCGCGTCGCCACGGCCAGCCTGCGCCGGCTGGCCGAACGCGCCGGCCCATGGCTGCGCCGGATCGAGGCGGTGAGCAGGCCGCGCCTCGGGGTTCTGACCCGCAGGCCGATGGATCACTTCGTCGGCGCCGCGCTGGTGCTGTTCAGCGCGTCGATTTTGGTGCCCCTGCCCGCCACCAACACCGTGCCGGGCTTTGCCGTGGTGGTGGTGGCGATGGGCCTGCTGCAACGCGACGGTATCCTGGTTCTGATCGGCGCCGTGCTGGGCACCGCGTGGATCGCCACGCTGCTCTTCGCCGGGGCAACGCTGGTCAGCCTGATCCGGGGATGGCTGGGCCTGTGACCCGGCAAGATCCTCCCTTGCGAAGCACCGCATACCCGGTCTAATGCGACCACCCCTTACCGTTCGAGGCAAACGTGACCCGTAACTCCCTTGTACTCCTCGCCGCCGTCGGCTCCCTGGCCCTGCTTCTGGGCGCTTTGGCCTTTCAGCACCTGGGCGGGCTTGCGCCGTGCAAGATGTGCATCTGGCAGCGCTGGCCCCATGGCGCGGCGGTCGTTTTCGGGGCGCTGGTGCTGCTGGTGCCTCTGGGCGTCGGGGCGGTGCGGCTCTTGCTGGGAGCCGGATTGCTGGCGGCGCTGACCACGGCCGCGATCGGCTTTTATCACACGGGCGTCGAACGCGGCTGGTGGGAAGGCCCCTCGTCCTGTTCGTCGGGCAGCACGGCGGGCATGAGCACGGACGAGCTGATGGAACAGATCATGTCAGCGCCGCTGGTGCGCTGCAACGAGGTGGCGTGGCAGATGCTGGGCCTGTCGATGGCCAGCTGGAACATGCTGGCCTCGCTTCTCTTGGCGGTGTTCTGGCTGATGGCGCTGCGCCGGGCCGCTTAACCTGCCTGTTTCTTGGTGCTCAAGAGCAGGCTCGTCTCGGACGTCGCGACACCCTCGAAGCGCCTTATCTCGGCCAGCACCGCATCGAGCTCCTCCAGCGTTTCGGCCCCGATCTCGACGATCAGGTCCCAGCGGCCATTGGTGCTGTGCAGGGCGCGCACCGCCGAAAGGCCGCGCAGGCGGCGCTCGACCCGCTCGGTGCCGCGCCCCTCGATGCCCAGCATCATCAGTCCGCGCACCGGATCGCGGATCGTGTCCTCTTTCAGCACGACCGTGAAGCCGACGATCTTGCCCGAGGCCTTCAGCCGGTCGATCCGCGAGCGCACCGTGGTGCGCGACACGCCAAGCGTCATCGCCAGTTCCGACAGCGACGCGCGGGCGTCGTGCCGGAGGGCCGACAGCAGTTTCTGATCCACCGCATCCATTTTGCAGACCATAGCCTCCGTTTTGCCGATATTGGTTTCGGTATGAACAAAATACCTGCTTCATTCCGACCATTTTAGCAACAACATTCTGGCCAACACCAAAAGGAGCCGTGCGATGACCCAGACCAACTGTATTCTGATCGGTGCCCCCGTGGACAGCGGCAAGGCAAGGCGCGGCTGCCTGATGGGCTCGGACGCGCTGCGCGTGGCGGGGATCGAGACATCGCTGGCCTCACTGGGCCACACGGTAGAGGACTGGGGCAACCTGACCCCTGCCCCGGCCACCGCGCCCGCCTCGCTGCCCGGCCACCTGGTGCAGCCGGCGGAAACCATCGGCTGGACCCAGAGCATTGCGGACGCCGCTGAAAAGGCAATGGACAGCGGCCTGCCTATTTTCCTCGGCGGCGACCATGCGCTGTCTTTGGGCAGCGTGATCGGCGTGGCCAACCATGCCGCCCGCGTGGGCCGCCCGCAATTCGTGCTGTGGCTCGACGCGCATACCGATTTCCACACTCCGCAAAGCACGGAATCCGGCAACCTGCACGGCACGCCGCTGGGCTATGCCACGGGGCGCGACGGCTTCGACGGATTTCCCGAGGTCGCCCACCCGGTCCCCTACGAAAACATCTGTTTCCTCGGCCTGCGGTCGGTCGACCCGGACGAACGGGAATTCCTGCAATCCACCCCCGCCCATCGCCACGACATGCGCAGCATCGACGAGCAGGGCATCGCGCGGCCCCTCGCCGCCTTCCTCGACACGGTCGCGGCGGCGAACGGGATGCTGCACGTCTCGTTCGATGTCGATTTCCTCGACCCCGGCATCGCGCCCGCCGTTGGCACCACCGTGCCGGGCGGCGCCACGATCCGCGAGGCGCATCTGGTGATGGAGATGATCTGCGACAGCGGCCTGATGACCTCGCTCGACCTTGTCGAACTCAACCCCTTCCTCGACGAGCGCGGCCGCACGGCGCAGGTGATGGTGGAACTGACCGCCTCGGCGCTTGGCCGCCGCATCTTCGACCGCCCCACCCGCGCCTTCGCCTGATTTCAAAGGAGCCTGACATGCCCATCCTCGCCCCCTCCGACAAGGCGCTCGTGCCGTTCGTCTCCGTCGAGAACATGATGCGCCTCGTGCACCGGATCGGCATCGAGAAGATGATGACCGGGCTGGCCGAGTATATCGCCGCCGATTTCGCCCGGTGGGAGCTGTTCGACAAGACGCCGCGCGTCGCCAGCCACTCGGACGTGGGCGTGATCGAGCTGATGCCCACCTCGGACGGCGAAGCCTATGGGTTCAAATACGTCAACGGCCACCCCAAGAACACCAAGGACGGGCTGCAGACCGTGACCGCCTTCGGCCTCCTGGCGGATGTGGACACCGGCTATCCGGTGCTGCTGACCGAGATGACGGTGCTGACCGCCCTGCGCACCGCGGCCACCTCGGCGCTGGTGGCGAAACACCTGGCGCCCAAGGGCGCGGACACCATGGCGATGATCGGCAACGGCGCGCAGTCGGAATTCCAGAGCCTTGCGATGAAGGCGGTTCTGGGCCTGAAAACCGTGCGCCTGTGGGACATCGACAAGGCGGCAACGCGCAAGGCGGCGCGCAACCTCAAGGGTTTGGGCCTGAACGTGGTGGAATGCGACAGCGCCGAAGAAAGCATGGAAGGCGCGCAGATCATCACCACCTGCACGGCGGACAAGCAATATGCCACGATCCTGACCGACAACATGATCGGCGAAGGCGTGCATATCAATGCCATCGGCGGCGACTGCCCCGGCAAGACGGAACTTGCCCCGGCGATTTTGACCCGGTCGGACATTTTCGTGGAATACCCCGAACAGACCCGGATCGAGGGCGAGATCCAGCAGATGGAGCCGGACCATCCGGTGACCGAGTTCTGGCAGGTCCTGACCGGGGCCGCACCGGGCCGGACCAGCGACCGGCAAATCACGCTCTTCGACAGCGTGGGCTTCGCCATCGAGGATTTCAGCGCCCTGCGCTACATCCGCGACCATATTCCCGGCACGGATTGCTTTCTCGACCTCGACCTGCTGGCCGACCCGGACGACCCGCGCGACCTTTTCGGCATGGTGCAACGCGCCACGCCGTAAGGCGCCGTCACTCATACGCGCTCGGCTCGGACAATGGACCTGAAGTTGATGCCGCCTCGGTCCCGGGTGAAACCGCGTGACCTTGGCTTCTGCGTCCGGGAAGAACGGTCGCTACGTCCCTGAGGACACAAGAAAAACGGGGGGCACAAGGCCCCCCGGTGCAAGTTTCGCCGCTCAGGCTCACTCTTTATGTACCGCCCGGTTTCTGCCTGCGGCCTGAGCTGCGTCAGGGGCGAGCGCACCCGCCCCGGATCAGGATGGGTCAGAGCGATAGTCTGCCCCCACCCTAGTCTTCAGACCGTCCGCGATGTCTCGCGCCTCTGGCCTGTCTCGTCGGGGCGGCCGGCCTAACGCCAAACCGGGACCGCCCCTGCACATCCCCCAGGGATGTGTGTCTCTCAGCTACACCCGCTCGTTGCGCCGCAGGTGTTGCACTTCATGCAGGTGCCGTTGCGCACCAGCGTGTAGTTGCCGCATTCGCCGCAGGCCTCGCCTTCGTAGCCCTGCATCTTGGCCTTGGTCGCCGCCGTCATGCCAACCGTGCCTGACGAGACCGCCGTGGTGGTGGTCGCAGCGACCGATGCCTTGGTTTCCGGCACCAGCGTTTGCAGCGCGGTTTCAGGATCGCCGCTGTCCAGCGCCGTGGCCAGCGCCGCCCCGCCGTTCAGCACCACCAGTTCCTGGGGCAGACGCTTGCGCAGGTAGCCCGTGGAGCTGATCTGCTTGAGCACTTCGAGGGACTTGGACGCAGCTTCGCCCGACATCTCCTTGATATTGCTCACGCCTTCCTCTTCGCCGCGGCCCAAATCGTCGAACGACGCGCCTTCGGGTTTGACATGCGCGAGGTCCGTGCGGTCGAGGTAGCTGACCGCCAGTTCGCGGAAGATATAGTCCAGGATCGACGTCGCGTTCTTGATGCTGTCGTTGCCCTGCACCATGCCTGCCGGTTCGAACTTGGTGAAGGTGAAGGCATCCACGAACTCCTCCAGCGGCACGCCGTATTGCAAGCCGACGCTGACCGCGATGGCGAAGTTGTTCATCATCGCCCGGAACCCCGCACCTTCCTTGTGCATGTCGATGAAGATCTCGCCAAGCGAGCCGTCACCATATTCGCCCGTGCGCAGGTACACCTTGTGCCCGCCGACGACGGCCTTCTGGGTGTAGCCCTTGCGGCGCTCCGGCATCTTCTCGCGGTGCGAGCGGACCATTTCCTTGACGATCACCTTCTCGACGATCTTCTCGGCCAGCACGGCGGCCTTTTCCTGGGCCGAGCCGGTCTCCAGCACCTCGGCGGCTTCGTCGTCATCCTCGACCAGGGCCGCGGCCAGCGGCTGGCTGAGTTTCGAGCCGTCGCGGTAAAGCGCGTTGGCCTTGACCCCCATCTGCCAGCTGCGCTCGTACGCTTCCTGGCAATCCTCGATGGTGGCGTCGTTGGGCATGTTGATCGTCTTGGAGATCGCGCCCGAAATAAACGACTGCGCCGCCGCCATCATGTCGATGTGGGAGTTCACCGACAGGAAGCGCTTGCCCTTCTTGCCGCAGGGGTTGGCGCAGTCGAAGACCACGTAGTGCTCTTCCTTGAGGTGCGGTGCGCCTTCCAGCGTCATCGTCCCGCAAACGTGGTCGTTGGCCGCCTCGATATCCTGCTTGGAATAGCCCAGCGAGGCCAGCAGGTCGAAGGTCGGGTCGTTCAGCTTTTCCGCCGGGATGCCCAGCACGTTGCGGCAGAACTCCTCGCCGAGGGTCCACTGGTTGAAGACAAAGCGGATGTCGAAGGCGCTGCCAAGCGCCGCGTCGATCTTGGCCAGCTCGTTGGCGCCAAAGCCGTGGCCCGCCAGCGTGGTGTGGTTGACGCCCGGCGCGTTGCCGATGGTGCCGTGACCCACGGCATAGGCCACGATTTCCTCGATCTGCGCACTGCCATAGCCCAGCTTTTCAAGCGCGGCGGGCACCGACTGGTTGATGATCTTGAAATAGCCGCCCCCGGCCAGCTTCTTGAATTTGACCAGCGCGAAGTCGGGCTCGATGCCGGTGGTGTCGCAATCCATCACCAGACCGATGGTGCCGGTGGGTGCGATCACGGTCGACTGCGCGTTGCGGTAGCCGTGCTTTTCGCCCAGTTTCAGCGCCTCGTCCCAGCTGGCCATCGCCAGATCGGCCAGGCGGCTGTCGGGCACGTTGGCCAGGTCCAGCGGCACGGGTTTCACCGCCAGCCCCTCATAGCCCTCGGTCGCGCCATAGGCCGCGTTGCGGTGGTTGCGCATGACCCGCAGCATGTGCGCCTTGTTGCGCTTGTAGCCGGCGAACGGTCCCAGTTCCTTGGCCATCTCGGCCGAGGTGGCATAGGCCACGCCGGTCATGATCGCTGTCAGCGCGCCGCAAAGCGCCCGGCCCTCGTCACTGTCATAGCCAAAGCCCATGTTCATCAGCAGGCCGCCGATATTGGCGTAGCCCAGCCCCAGCGTGCGGAATTCATAGCTGAGCTGCGCGATTTCCTGGCTGGGGAACTGCGCCATCGTGACCGAGATTTCCAGCGTCACTGTCCACAGACGCGTGGCGTGAACATACGCTTCCGCATCGAACGTGGTGCCGTCGAAGAACTGCAGCAGGTTCATCGACGCCAGGTTGCAGGCCGTGTCGTCAAGGAACATGTATTCCGAGCACGGGTTCGAGCCGCGGATCTCCCCATCTTCCGGGCAGGTGTGCCAGGCGTTGACGGTGTCGTGGTACTGGATGCCCGGATCGGCGCAGGCCCATGCGGCATGGCCCACCTTCTCCCACAGTTCGCGGGCGGGGATTTCCTTGACCACCTTGCCGTCAGTGCGGTTGGTCAGCGGCCACATCGCGTCGTCCTTGACCGCCTTCAGGAAGGCATCGGTCACGCGGATCGAGTTGTTGGAGTTCTGCCCCGATACGGAGGCGTATGCTTCACTGTCCCAGTCGGTGTCATAGGTCGGAAACTCGATGCTCTCGTAGCCCTGGCGAGCGTAGTCCAGCACGCGCTTGACGTAGGTTTCCGGGATGGCCGACTTTTTCGCGCCGCGAATGGCGTCCTTGAGTTGTGCGTTCTTGCTGGGGTCGACCGCATCCTCGGTGCTGCCGTCCCAGGCGCGGATCGCGCCGAAGATGTCGTTCAGCTTCGCCTCGTGCATCTTGGAGCCGGCGACGATCGACGCCACCTTCTGTTCCTCGATGACCTTCCAGTTGATGAAATCCTCGATATCGGGGTGATCGACGTCGCAGATCACCATCTTGGCGGCGCGGCGCGTGGTGCCGCCCGACTTGATCGCACCCGCCGCACGGTCGCCGATCTTCAGGAACCCCATCAGGCCGCTGGATTTGCCGCCACCCGACAGCGGCTCGTTTGCCGCACGCAGCGAGGAGAAGTTGGTGCCGGTGCCCGAGCCGTACTTGAACAGGCGGGCCTCGCGCACCCACAGATCCATGATGCCGCCGTCGCCGACAAGGTCGTCCTTGACCGACTGGATGAAACACGCATGGGGCTGCGGGTGCTCATAGGCGCTGCTCGATTTGGTCAGTTCGCCCGTCTTGAAATCCACGTAGTAGTGGCCCTGGCCGGGGCCGTCGATGCCGTAAGCCCAGTGCAGGCCGGTGTTGAACCATTGCGGGCTGTTGGGCGCCGCCATCTGCCGCGCCAGCATGAAGCGCATCTCGTCGAAATAGGCACGGGCGTCTTCCTCGGTGGTGAAATAGCCCCCCTTCCAGCCCCAATAGGCCCAGGCGCCGGCCAGCCGGTCGAAGACCTGCTTGGCGCTGGTTTCGCCGGTTTTCGGCGTGTCGTCGCTGGCGGGAACCGAGCGCCACAGGAACTCGGGCACGTCCTTTTCCTTGACCTTCTTCAGCTCGGTGGGCACGCCGGCCTTGCGAAAGTATTTCTGGGCGATCACGTCGCTGGCGACCTGGCTCCATTTCGCGGGGACTTCGACGTCATCCAGCTTGAAGACGGTGGTGCCGTCAGGGTTGCGGATTTCCGAACTCGTGGTGACGAAATCCAGCTCCGCGTAAGCGTCCTGACCTGCCTTGGTAAACTTTCTTTCGATCTTCATTGTGGCTGCCCCATGATCCAGCGTTTTATGACCTGCACGACCCTTGGCCGCGACCCTCGCGTCTCAGTGGATCAGGAGGCAAAACCCATCCCCGCCGATGCGCCGCATCCGGTCGCACCTAGCCGTCCCGGCCGTGCCGGTGGAAGTCTGTGGTGTTCGTCCCTCTCCAGATCCGCGCCACTATATCTTGTGGCTTGCTGATCCGCCCGCACAACCTGACGTATCCGGCCCTCACTGGTCAACGAATTTTTTACCTTGATTCCCGAAAAATTTCCGCGCGCCGGGTTATCCACAGCACCGGGTTTGGCCCGCTGGTGATTCCTTTCCCGGCCCCGTGCGACTGACCGCTTCAGCGGGGGCCGGAAAAGCGCTTTTATCCGTGTGGCTTAGCCGGTTCTGAACGAACGAGTTCGGCACACCCACACGCAATCGCCCAGGAATCCACCACATGTGGTATCCCAAACACGCAAAACACCCCAGATAGTGCGGGCGCATGCCTCGACAACGCTCTTGGCGGTGTTATCCACAGAATCGACCGCAGGCGGTGGTGCCCGCGTGTCGGCGTCGTCATGTCGGAAAGAAGTGGTCGGGGCGGCAGGATTCGAACCTACGACCCCCTGTACCCAAAACAGGTGCGCTACCAGACTGCGCCACGCCCCGGACCGTGGCGCCGATGTAGACAGCTTTGCCACGAATGGAAAGCCCCTTTGCGACGCGCGCGAAATCCGCACGACATGTCATCCCGGACTTGATCCGGGATCTCCCGGCACGAGGTCCCGGGTCAGGCCCGGGACGGGCGCACGCAGGCCTATTCGGTGTCGCAGGGCCAGGCGGCGGCGCCGGCCCCGATCGCCGGATGGCGCAGCTCGGTGCCTTCGGAAATGCCCAGTTGCCGTGCCATGCCGCCATTGATCTCCAGCACGTACTGGATCGCGTCGCCGCCGTAGATCAGCGACTCGTCGAGGGGCTGCGCCTCGTGATGCACCTTCTGCACCGTGCCGGTGTCGTCGAGAAAGATCATGTCGAGCGGGATAAGCGTGTTGCGCATCCAGAACCGCACCGGACGCGGGGCCGGATAGGCGAACAGCATGCCCGCCGAACGCGCCATGCTCTCGCGGTTCATCAGGCCCTGGGACCGTTCAGCGTTGTCGTCGGCCAGTTCCACGGTAAAGCTGGCCGAGCCCCAGTCGCCGCGCAGATCGACCTTGTCCTCGCGGCAGGCGCCCATCGCGGCCCCCGCCATCAGAACCAGCGCCGCAGCACCCGTCAGGAGCCTTTGGATTCCTTGACCGCCATTTCCCATCCACACACCTCCGTGGCCATGCGGCCGCGTTTACCTTCTATGACACGAATGGCAAGCGCCTCGCCCGGCTGCAAGTCCGCAAGACCCGACCGGCGCAACACTTCTATGTGAACGAACACGTCCTCGTCCCGTCCGAACGTGTTGGCGAAACCGAACCCCTTGCCCTTGTCGAACCACTTGACCCGCGCCGGTTCCAGCGGCGCGGCGCGGATCACCTCGGGGTCGATGCCTTCCAGATCCGCCAGCCCGGTCGCCTCGGCATCCTCCGGTGGCTTGATCTCCAGCACCTCCACCGCCTGGACGCCGCGTTCGGTCTGCTGGACCGTCAGCAGGATGCCGGCACGGTCGGCGACGGAGCTCTGACCGAAATTGCGCAGAACGTTGGCGTGCAGCAGGATGTCCGGACCGCCCTCGTCAGCCACGACGAATCCGAACCCCTTGACGGGATCGAACCACTTTACATGGCCATGCAATTGCCTGGTGCCGTTTGCCGAGTCTTCCACGCTCACTGTCCGGTTGGGCCGTGTTCACAGGCCGTTTCGGAATATTGCGCCGAAGTGAACCACGGTTTCAAGAGACTCCCATGGTATTCAACGCCGTGCATCCCTGAACCGCGCGTCCGCTATGGGCTCAACCGTTTGATTTCCCAAGCACTTCCCTGCGTATCGCGCCGCCAGACAAACCGATCGTGCAAACGGAAGGCGCCGTCGGCCCAGAATTCGATTTCAACCGGAGCGATACGAAACCCACCCCAAAACTCGGGACGCGGTGGATTCGGCCCCTTGGCGGCGGTCACGCGTGCCACCTCGGCCATCAGCTCGGTCCGCGAGCCCAGCGGTTGCGATTGCTTCGACGCCCACGCCCCCAGGCGGCTTTTCAGCGAGCGCGACGCGAAATAGGCGTCGGCCTCGGGGCCGTCCTCGCGGGTGACGGTGCCGCGCACCCGGATCTGTCGGCGCAGCGATTTCCAGTGCAGCACCAGCGCGACCTTACCGCTGGCCGCGATCTCGGCGCCCTTGGCGCTCTCGTAATTGGTATAGAACACGAAACTGTCCGGGCCGATGCTTTTCAGCAGAACCATCCGGACATTGGGCATCCCCTCGGGATCGACCGTCGCCAGCGCCATGGCGTTGGGGTCGTTGGCCTCGGTCTTCTCGGCCTCGGCCAGCCAGACGCGCGCGATCTCGAAGGGATCGTCGCCCGCGAATTTTCCGGTTCTGTCGGTCATTCGATCTTTCCCGTCCTGTCCCCTTCCCGCGCTAGACCGCGGCGCGCGATTGCGCAAGTACAACCTGATCGGCCCGCCACGCATTCTCGCCTGCATGCCGTCGCATCCGGTCTTTGGCTTGATGCACCTTTTGCAATCGCCTAAAGCAGTCAGACAAGCGAAGTGGGCCGAGGGCACTGAATGTCAAATCAACTGATGGCGGGCAAGCGTGGGCTGATCATGGGATTGGCCAATGACAAATCCATTGCATGGGGAATCGCCAAGGCCTGCGCCGACGCCGGTGCCGAACTGGCCTTTTCCTACCAGGGCGAGGCGCTGCTGAAACGCGTCAAACCACTGGCCGAGGAACTGGGCAGCGACACCGTCCTGCCTTGCGACGTGGCCGACATGGCCTCGATCGGGGCCCTGTTCGACGAGTTGGAAAAGAAATGGGGCAAGATCGACTTCCTGGTCCATGCCATCGGCTTTTCCGACAAGAACGAGCTGCGCGGCCGCTACGTCGACACCAGCCGCGAGAATTTCATCAAGACGATGGATATCTCGGTCTATTCCTTCACCGCCGTGGCCCATCGCGCCGAGAAATTGATGACCGATGGCGGCTCGATGCTGACGCTGACCTACTATGGCGCCGAACAGGTGATGCCGCATTACAACGTCATGGGCGTGGCCAAGGCAGCTCTCGAGGCGTCGGTGAAATACCTGGCCGAGGACCTGGGCCGCGACGGTATCCGCGTGAACGCCATTTCCGCCGGGCCGATCCGCACGCTGGCCGCCAGCGGCATCGGCGATTTCCGCTATATCCTGAAATGGAACGAGCTGAACTCGCCCCTGCGCCGCAACATCACGATCGAGGATGTGGGCAAGTCCGCGCTCTATCTTCTCAGCGATCTGGGCAGCGGCACCACGGGCGAGAACCTGCACGTGGACGCAGGCTATCACATCGTCGGTATGAAGGCCGTCGACGCGCCGGATATCGACAAGAGCTGATCTGCCCCGGACGGGAGACACCGCATGACCGACCGCCTGCCCCACGAAAAAGGCTTTCACGTCAGCTGGGACCAGCTGCACCGCGATGCCCGCGCGCTGGCCTGGCGGTTGCAGGACGAGGCGCCGGCCGATGCCGACTGGAAGGCCGTGGTCGCCATCACCCGCGGCGGCATGGCCCCCGCGATGATCGTCGCGCGCGAGCTGGACATCCGCGCGGTCGATACGATCAGCGTGAAATCATATGACCACCAGACCCAAGGCAAGCCGAAGATCCTGAAATCCCCCGATCCCGACCTCGTGGGCGATGGCGAGGGGGTACTGATCGTCGATGACCTGGTCGACACCGGCAAGACGCTGGAGGTGGTCCGCGCCGCCCTGCCGAAGGCGCATGTCGCCACCGTCTATGCCAAGCCGCAGGGGCGCGAGCTGGTCCATACCTTCGTGACCGAGGTCAGCCAGGACACCTGGATCTTCTTCCCGTGGGACTTGGCCCTGCAATATGTCGAACCCTATCGCGGGGCCTGAGGGGACAACATGTCAAGCCGCACCGAGACGACCTTTTCGCCCCCGGTGATGGAGGCGCGGCGCTGGCTGGAAGGCGTCACCTTCCCGCCCGAGCGCCCGCTGATCAACGTCAGCCAGGCCGCCCCGGTGGAGCCGCCGCCTGAGCAACTGCGCCGGGTCATCGCCGAGGCAGCGCTCAATGAGCCGCAAGCGCATCTCTACGGCCCCGTGCTGGGCCGCCCGGATCTGCGCGAGGAAGTGGCCCGCCAGTGGTGCGGCGCCTATGGCGGGGCCATCGCGGCCGACCAGGTCGCCATCACCTCGGGCTGCAACCAGGCCTTTGCCGCCACCATCGCCGGGCTGTGTACCGAGGGCGACGAGGTCATCCTGCCCACCCCGTGGTACTTCAATCACAAGATGTGGCTCGACATGCAGGGCGTCACTTCCGTACCCCTGCCCACCGACGACGCGCTGCTGCCCGACCCCGAGCGGGCCGAGGGGCTGATCACCCCCCGCACGCGGGCCATTTCGCTGGTCACCCCCAACAACCCCGGCGGCGTGGAATACCCCGCCGATCTGGTGCGCGCCTTCTTCGATCTGGCGCGCCGCCACAGCATCGCGCTGATCGTGGATGAGACCTACCGCGACTTCGACGCCCGTAGCGGCGCGCCGCATGACCTTTTCACCGATCCCGCGTGGGACGACACGCTCATTCAGCTTTATTCCTTCTCCAAGGCCTATCGCCTGACCGGCCACCGGGTGGGCGCGATGGTCGCCAGCCGCGCACGGCTTGCCGAGGCCGAGAAGTTCCTCGATACCGTCACCATCTGCCCCAACCAGCTGGGCCAGATCGCCGCCCTGTGGGGGATGCAGAACCTTTCCCAATGGCTGGCCGGCGAACGCGACGAGATCCTCGACCGCCGCGCGGCCATTTCCGACAACATGGCCAGGATCGACGGCACAGGCTGGAAACTGATGGGCTGCGGCGCCTATTTCGCCTATCTCCGCCACCCCTTCGCCATGCCGTCCGATGAACTGGCGCAGAAACTGGTGTCCGAGGCCGGCATTTTGCTCTTGCCCGGCACCATGTTTCAGCCCGCCGATGCGCCCCAAGGACAACGCGAATTGCGCGTGGCCTTCGCCAACGTCAACCGCGCCGAGATCGGCACGCTTTTCGACCGGCTGGCCGCGCTTGACTGGCCCCTTGCTCCTCGCTGAAACCGGCCTTAGACAGGCCTGAACCGCAAGAGCAGCCCCGGGGGAGGCCACATGGCAGCCAAAAGCATCACGAAACCGCTTGTCTGGATCTTGATGGGTCTTCTGATCCTCGGTCTTGGCGGCTTCGGCGTCACCAGCCTGTCGGGCACCCTGCGCACGGTCGGCACCGTGGGCGAGGCCGAGATCTCGGTCCAGGACTATTTCCAGGGCCTGCAGAACGAGATCCGCGCCGAAGAGGCCGACCGCGGCGAAAGCATCAGCTTTGCCCAGGCCCGGGAGTTGAACATCCCCGAAAAGGTGATGGGCCAGCTGACCGTGCAGGGCGCGCTGGACCATGAAACCATCGTCAACGACATCTCGGTGGGCGACACGAACCTGGCCGACCAGATCACCTCGATGCGCCAGTTCACCGGGCCGGGCGGCGAATTCGACCGCGAGGCCTACCGCTTTACGCTGGACCGCATGGGCATGAACGAGTCCGAGTTCGAGGACGACATCCGCCGCGAGATCGCCCGCAGCTTCGTGCAGGCCGCGGTGCTGTCCGGCGTCACCATGCCGGATGCCTATACCGACACCGTCAAGCAATACCTCGGCGAACGGCGGGGCATCGAATGGGCCGTGCTGGGCCGCGAGGACCTCGAGGTCGGCGTGCCCGAGCCCAGCGAAGAAGACCTCGCCGCCTTCCACTCCGAGAACGAGGCGCGGTTCACCCGTCCCGAGTTCAAGCGCATCACCTATGCCTGGCTGACGCCCGAGATGATCCTCGACACGGTCGAGGTGGACGAGCAGGCCCTGCGCGACGCCTACGAAGCGCGGCGCGACGAATTCGTGCAGCCCGAGCGCCGGCTGGTCGAACGGCTGGTGTTCTCCGACACCGCCGCCGCCGAAGCCGCGATGGCGCGCATTGAGGAGGGCGAGACCAGCTTCGAGGATCTGGTGGCCGAGCGCGGGCTGGCACTGGCCGATACCGACATGGGCACCGTCACCGCCGCCGATCTGGGCGACGCCGCCGACGCGGTGTTCGGCGCCGCGCCCTCGGAAGTGGTGGGTCCCCTGCCCAGCAGCGTCGGCCCCGCCCTGTTCCGCGTGAACGCGGTGCTTCAGGCCCAGGAAACCACCTTTGAAGAGGCCGAGCCGGAACTGCGCGACATCATCGCCGTCGACCGCGCCCGCCGCGTGGTCGAAGGCCGCGTCGATGCGGTCGACGACCTTTTGGCCGGTGGCGCCACCATCGAGGATCTGGGCGCCGAGACCGCCATGCGCGTGGCCAGCATCGACTGGCATCCCGGCATGTCAGAGGAAATCGCCGCCTACGAGGGCTTCCGCGCCGCCGCCGCGAACCTCGGCGAGGACGACTACCCGGAAGTGATCGAGCTGGAGGATGGCGGCATCTTCGCCATGCGCCTGGACGAGACCGTGCCCCCCACCCTGCAACCGCTCGACGAGGTGCGCGACGCCGTCGCCGAGGCCTGGACCCAGACCAGGATCAACCAGCTTCTGCGCGAGCAGGTCGCCGGCAAGGTCGGACGCCTGGCCACCGGCGAAAGCTTCGAGGAGGTCGAGCTGAGCATCGATGGCAGCGAAGAGGTCACCCGCCGCGGCTTTATCGAGGAAGCCCCGCAGGAGTTCATCCAGACCGTGTTCGGCATGGAGGCGGGCGAGGTCGAGGTGATCAACGGCAACGGCCGCATCTTCGTGCTGAAACTCAACACGATCGAGCCTCCCGACCCCGAGGATGGCGACCTGCAACAGATCGACCGCTTCCTGCGCAACGAGACGGCGGGCAGCCTGTCGCAGGACCTGTTCCAGGTGCTGGCCAACGACATCCGCACCCGCGCCGGTGTCAATTTCGACCAGGGCGCGCTCAACGCCGTGCACAACAACTTTCAGTAAAGGCGGACGCGTTGGACCTCACCCCGTCATTCGAGGATTTCGCCGCAGGGTATGAGGCCGGGCAGAACCAGGTCGTCTACGCCCGGCTGGCCGCTGATCTGGACACGCCCGTGTCGCTGATGCTGAAACTAACGGGCGCGGCCCGCGATGCGTTTCTGCTGGAATCGGTGACCGGTGGCGAGGTGCGCGGACGCTATTCGATGATCGGGATGAAGCCCGACCTCATCTGGCAGTGCCACGGGGACACCAGCCGCATCAACCGGCAGGCCCGGTTCGACGCGGACGCGTTCGAGCCGCTGGAGGGCTCGCCGCTCGACACGCTGCGCGCGCTGATCTGCGAAAGCCGGATCGACCTGCCCGAAGGCCTGCCCGCCGCCAGCGCGGGCCTCTTCGGCTATCTGGGTTATGACATGATCCGGCTGGTCGAACACCTGCCGGACGTGAACCCCGACCCGCTGGGCCTGCCCGATGCGGTGATGATCCGCCCGTCGGTGGTCGCCGTTCTGGACGGTGTGAAGGGCGAGGTGATCGTCGTGGCCCCCGCCTGGGCCAGCGACGGGCAAAGCCCGCGCGCGGCGTATGCCCAGGCCGCCGAGCGGGTGATGGACGCGGTGCGTGATTTGGAACGCGCCCTGCCCCAGCAGGCCCGCGACCTGGGCGACGCGCAAGAGGCGGGCGATCCGGTCAGCAATTTCACCCGCGAGGGCTACAAGGCAGCCGTTGAGAAGGCCAAGGAATATATCCGCGCCGGCGACATCTTTCAGGTCGTGCCCAGCCAGCGCTGGACGCAGGACTTTCCGCAGCCGCCCTTCGCGCTCTATCGCAGCCTGCGGCGCACCAACCCGTCGCCCTTCATGTTCTATTTCAACTTCGGCGGCTTTCAGGTGGTGGGCGCCAGCCCCGAAATTCTGGTGCGCGTCATGGACGGCGAGGTCACGATCCGCCCCATCGCCGGCACGCGCCCCCGCGGTGCAACCCCGGACGAAGACCGAGCCAACGAGGCCGATCTTCTGGGCGACCAGAAAGAGCTGGCCGAGCACCTGATGCTGCTGGATCTGGGCCGCAACGACGTCGGCCGCGTGGCCAGGATCGGCACGGTGCGCCCCACGGAAGAGTTCATCATCGAACGCTACAGCCACGTCATGCACATCGTGTCGAACGTGGTGGGCGAGCTTTCCGACGAGCACGACGCGCTTTCCGCACTGCTGGCCGGCCTGCCCGCCGGCACAGTCAGCGGCGCCCCCAAGGTCCGCGCGATGGAGATCATCGACGAGCTGGAACCCGAAAAGCGCGGCGTCTATGGCGGCGGCGTGGGCTATTTCAGCTGCACCGGCGACATGGATGTCTGCATCGCCTTGCGCACGGCGGTGGTGAAGGACGGCAAACTCTACATCCAGGCGGGCGGCGGCGTGGTCTATGACAGCGACGCCGAGGCCGAGTACATGGAGACCGTCCACAAGTCCAACGCCATCCGCCGCGCCGCCGCCGACGCCACCCGCTTCACCGGCAACGGCAACACGTAGGGTGGGGTTTCACCCCACCTTGACGGGGTTTCACCCCACCACCCCCCGCCCCCCATGCTGATCCTCTTCAACAAACCCATGGGCGTCCTGTCGCAATTCACCGACAAGGGCACGCAAGGCAGTCCGCGCCCCACGCTCTCGGCCTATATCGACATGCCGGGTGTGTACCCCGCCGGGCGGCTCGACCGCGACAGCGAAGGGCTCTTGCTGCTGACCGATGACGGCAAGCTGCAGGCGCGCCTGTCGAACCCGAAATTCAAGACCGAGAAAACCTACCTAGTGCAGGTCGAGGGCGACCCCGATGCCGCCGCGCTCGACGCGCTGGCGAAAGGCGTGACGCTCAAGGACGGTCCTACCCGGCCCGCCAAGGCCCGCCGCATCGACCCGCCCGACCTCTGGCCGCGCGACCCGCCGGTCCGATTCCGCAAATCCGTGCCCGATTGCTGGCTGGAAATCACCATATCAGAAGGCCGCAATCGGCAGGTCCGCCGCATGACGGCCCACGTGGGCCACCCCACCCTGCGGCTGGTGCGCTGGCGGGTGGGCGATTTCACGCTGGACGGGCTCGATCCCGGCACGTGGCGCGAGGCCTGACCCGGGCGGTCTTGTCCGCACCGTCGCCGGGCACGCCACGATCCGCCGCCGAGTCGCGCCGGTCCGGACCGCTCTACGCCGCCGCGGGTGTGAAGGTCAGCGTCGCCACGACCCCATGGGCGCCGTTGCGCAAGTCCAGGTCCGTGCCAAGCTCCAGGCAGATCACCTCGGCGATCTTCATTCCCAGACCGGCGGACTCGATCCCGTGGTCGGGCGGAAGGCCCACGCCGGTATCCGAACAGGTCAGCCGGACCTGTCCGTCCGGTTCGAGACCCAGTTCGACCGTCACGCTGCCAGTATGCCCGTCGCGAAACCCGTGCTTGAAGGAATTCGCGACGAATTCGTTCACGAAGGTCCCCACCGCCACGGCCTGCTGCGCCGGGACCGAGACCGGCGTCGTCGCCACCTCGAGCGTGACCCCCTCAGGCGCCAGCCCCTCCAGCTGCGCGCAGACGCTGGTCAGGAAGGCGCCCAGTTCTACCACGCCGTGGTCGTCGGACTGGTACAGCATCTCGTGCAACTGCGTGAGCGCGTCGATCCGGGTCTTGACCATCGATAGGGCCAGCTTCGCGTCGTCCGACGCAAAGGCCCTGGATTGAAGATTGGTGAAGGAAGACAGCGATTGCAGCGAATTCTTGACCCTGTGATCCACCTCGCGGCGCAGGATATCGGCCGACCGCAGCGCCTTGCGCATTTCCAGCAGGGTCACGACCTGCCGCGCCAGAACGCGCAGGGTGTCACGCTGCAACGCGGTCAGTTCGCGGGGCTCGTAGTCCAGAACGCAAAGCGTGCCCAGCGGCAGCCCGTCCTGGGTGGTCAGCAGCGCCCCGGCATAAAAGCGCAGGCCGGGCTCGCCACAGCACAGCGGGTTGTCCTGCATCCTCGGATCATCCAGCGTGTCCCGGATCTCGGCAAACTCGTCTTGCAGGATCACATGCGCACAGATCGAGGTCGCCAGCGGCGTCTCGCGCACCCCAAGCCCGGTTTCCGCCTTGAACCACTGCCGTTCGGCATCGATGAAGTTGACCACCGAGATCGCCGTGCCGCAGGTCGCCGCGGCCAGCTTCACGATCTCGTCGAACTCCTGCTCGGGATCCGTGTCGAGGATCTCGAAGTCGCGCAGCGCGGCAAGTCTGCGCTGTTGGAGCGGATGGTGAAGGGCTTGCATGGAAAATGCCTGTCCTGAACTGTGGTCAACTGGGAAATGGCGCTGCCGGGTCTGCTGCGCCGCGTATCGTGGAATATCCGTTTCGTGAAGATTCTTACGACATTCCCCGGGCGCGGCGCAACCGGGGGTGCGCGCACCGTCGCGTCAATCAGGGTTGGCCTACTCTGCCGTCAGCACCGCCGAGACCGGCGCCAGCGCCACGCTGGCCGCTCGGTCCTGCAAGCCCCACAAAAGCAGCGCGCTGATCGTGTCGGGGCGCAGGCGGCCCACCATGATCACACCGCCCTCTTCCTGGCCCGCGCGAAACGCCGCCTGGTCCAGGAACCGGCGCACCGCGCTGGCGCTCTGGCCGTTGGAATCGAAGTCCCGGAACACGGTGGCCGAGGGCACGCCCTGGCGCGCGATCAGCTTTTGCACGGTGTTCAGCCCGTTGGGGAACATCACCAGGCCATGACCGCTGTCTTGCAGGATCGGCGCCAGTTGCTCGGCCGCCTCGCGGCTGGATTGCAGGCCGGTGCCGGTGCCCTCGAAGACCGCGACCGCCTCGGGGACGGCCTCGAGGTAGATGCTCATGGACGTCTCGGCATCGCTGGCGGAGGCATTCTGCGGCAGGTCGACCATGACAAGCACCTCCATCCCCGCAGCGCGATACTTGGCGGCGGTTTCGGCGGCGTTGGCATCCGACGCATCCACCGCAAAGCTGAGCGGATAGGGGAAATCGGCCAATGCGGCCGGGCCGATCGGGCTGGTGCCGTCGTCGATCAGGATGATCGACATCAGCGGCTTGTTCTCGGGGTTCTCGAACGCGGTCGCGTAGCGTTCCAGTCGCGGCAGGTCCTCCGGCGTCGCGCCCTCGGCGGTCTCTGCCTCTGTCTCCGCCGCTTCGGCGGGCGCCGGCTCGGGCTCGGGGTCGTCGATGGCCGTGGGCAGGCGGTTGGTGGTCACGCCATCGGCCAGGTCGCCGATGGTGCCGGCCGCGCCCTCCTCGCTTGCCGTGTCCACGCCTTCGCCACCTGCCTCGCCCTCGGGCGCGGTCATGTCCGCAGGCGCATCGCCCTCCGGGGCCGCTGGCGCGGTGTCTTCCACCGCCTCCTGCGGCTCGGACAGCTCGGCGCCGTCCTGCGCCTCCGGTGCGGGCATGTCGCTGGCCGGTGCCTCCGGGGCGGTCTCCGGCGCGGCGTCGGCCTGCGCCTCGGGCGCGGTCTCGCCGTCCTCCGCGGGGGCCGCATCGCTTTCGCCCGCCGGGTCATCCGCGCCGTCGTCCTCCCTCTCGGGAAAGGCCGCGCTTTCGGTCTCCGGTTCCGGCATCGCGGGCTGCGCCGGCTCGGTGGAAATCGACAGGTCGTCCTCCCCCGTCGGCGCTTCGGGGGCCTGGGCCTGCGGATTGGGCAGCACCGGCTGTTCCGAGCCGACATCGACACCGCTCTCGCCCTCGGGCGAGTCCGGTATGTTCAGGCCGGTCTCGGGCGCGCCGGTTTCGGGCTGGCCCGACGAGGTGGTGTCGGCCCCTTCCAGCGAACTGAGATCATCGGGATCGGGTGCGGTCACCTGCGGCACCGCGTCGGGCGTCTGCGTGTCCTGCAGCTTGGGCAGGGACACCGCGTCATCCTCCCGCGACTGGTCGAATTCCGAGCCCGCGGGCACTTCCACTTCGGTCGCCTCGGGCGGCGCATCGCCCGGCAGGTCGCTCAACACGGAAAGCCCGCCCAGGAGAAGCCCCGACACCGCCGTTCCCGTCACCAATCCGGCAAGATATCCGCGTAACACTGCTTTTGCCCTCATATTTCTTTCTTAACAGTTTTGCGCCTCTTGACCCTGCCGCGCAACCCTGAGCATCTATATCGCGATTGAAAGCCCGGGTCATAGGCCCGAAATGACACGGCGCAGACGGGAAATTGGCGACATGTTGCTGCTCATCGATAATTACGACAGTTTCACCTACAACCTCGTGCAATACGTGGGCGAGCTGGGGGCGGACGTGAAAGTGCACCGCAACGACGCCCTGAACGTGCAGGAGGCGATGGCGATGAAACCCGCGGGCATCCTGCTGTCCCCCGGCCCCGGCACGCCGTCCCAGGCCGGCATCTGCAAGGCGCTGATCGAGGCGTCGGCGGATACCGAAACGCCGCTCTTGGGCGTCTGCCTTGGCCACCAGGCCATCGGCGAGGTCTTCGGCGGCACGGTCACGCGCCACTCGGACATCGTGCACGGCAAGATGGGCACGATGCATCACACCGCCTCCGGCGTCTTCGCCGGACTGCCCACGCCGTTCGAGGCGACACGCTATCACTCGCTCGTCGTGGCGCGCGAGACCTGCCCCGATGTGCTCGATATCACGGCGGAACTCGAGGACGGCACGATCATGGGCCTGCAACACAAGTCGCTGCCCATCCACGGCGTGCAGTTCCACCCCGAATCGATCCGCTCGGAACACGGGCACGCGTTGCTGAAGAATTTCCTCGACGTGATGAAGGTGCCCGCGTGAGCGACAGCCTGAAGCCCCTGATCGGCGCCGCCGCCGACCGCCCCCTGACCCGGGACGAGGCCGAGGCGGCCTTTACTACGCTCTTCGAAGGCGAGGCGACACCCGCGCAGATGGGCGGCTTCCTGATGGCCCTGCGCACGCGCGGCGAGACGGTGGACGAATACGCCGCCGCCGCCGCCGTGATGCGCGCCAAGTGCCACAAGGTCCGCGCGCCCAAAGGCGCGATGGACATCGTCGGCACCGGGGGCGACGGCAAGGGCACGCTCAACATCTCGACCGCCACCGCCTTTGTCGTGGCCGGCGCGGGCGTGCCGGTCGCCAAGCACGGCAACCGCAACCTCAGCTCCAAGTCCGGCGCGGCCGATGCGCTCACTCAGATGGGCGTCAACGTGATGATCGGGCCGGATGTGGTTGAAAAGGCTTTGGAAAAGGCCGGGATCGCCTTCATGATGGCGCCCATGCATCATCCGGCCATGGCCCATGTCGGCCCCGTCCGTGCCGAGCTGGGAACGCGCACGATCTTCAACATCCTCGGCCCGCTCACCAATCCCGCGGGCGTCAAGCGCCAGCTGACAGGCGCCTTCAGCGCGGCGCTCATCCGCCCCATGGCCGAAACCCTGGGTCAGCTCGGGGCCGAACGCGCCTGGCTGGTCCATGGCGGCGACGGCACCGACGAGCTGAGCATTTCCGCCCCCAGCCAGGTGGCGGCGCTGGAAGAGGACGGCACCATACGCGAGGCGGAAATTCACCCCGAGGATGCCGGCCTGCCCGTGCACCCGTTCGAGGATATTTTGGGCGGCACGCCCGAGGAAAACGGCCGCGCCTTCCGCGCGCTGTTGGACGGCGCACAAGGCGCCTACCGCGACGCCGTGCTGCTGAACGCCGCCGCAGCCCTTGTGGTGGCGGGCCACGCGGACGACCTCAAGCAAGGCGTCGAGCAGGCCCGCGACAGCATCGACAGCGGCGCCGCCCGCGCCCGGATCGAGACCCTTGCCAAAATCACATCGGAGGCCGCATGAGCACGCCGTCCATCCTTGAAAAGATCAAGGCCTACAAGCTGGAGGAAATCGCCGCAGCAAAGGCCGACAAGCCCTTGGAAAAGCTGGAATCCGAGGCCGCGAACGCCCCGCCCGTGCGGCCTTTCGGAAATGCACTCCTGCAGGCCAGCAAGACCGGCTTCGGCCTGATTGCCGAGATCAAGAAGGCCAGCCCGTCCAAGGGCCTCATCCGCGAAGATTTCGACCCCGCGGCGCTTGCCGCCGCCTATGCCGAGGGCGGCGCCACCTGCCTGTCGATCCTGACCGACACGCCCAGCTTTCAGGGCGCGCCAGAATACCTGATGCAGGCCCGCGAGGCCTGCGATCTGCCGTTGCTGCGCAAGGATTTCCTTTACGATCCCTACCAGGTGGTCGAGGCCCGCGCCTGGGGCGCGGACTGCATCCTGATCATCATGGCCTCGGTCAGCGACTCGCAGGCCATCGAACTGGAGGAGGCCGCCATCGCACACGGCATGGATTCGCTGATCGAGGTGCACAACGAGGAAGAGCTGGAACGCACGAACCTGCTGAAATCCAACCTTCTGGGCATCAACAACCGCGATCTCAACACCTTCGAGACCTCGCTCGACACCACCAAGCGCCTGGCCCGGCTGGCCCCCATCGAGCACCTTCTGATCTCGGAAAGCGGGTTCTACACCAATGACGACCTCGCGGAAATGGCACGCTACGGCACGCGCTGCTTCCTCATCGGCGAAAGCCTGATGCGGCAAGAGGATGTCACCGCCGCAACCCGCGATATCCTGTCCGGCTCCGCGCCGGCGGCGCATTGATGGCTGGGCTCACGCATTTCGACGGCAAGGGCGACGCCCACATGGTCGACGTCTCGGACAAGGACGTGACGGCGCGCGTCGCCGTGGCCGAGGCCCATGTCAAGATGGCCCGCGAAACCTTTGATATCATTACCGAAGGTCGCGCGAAGAAGGGCGATGTCCTTGCCGTTGCGCGGCTCGCCGGCATCATGGGTGCCAAGCGCACGTCCGAGCTGATCCCGCTCTGCCATCCGCTGCCCATCGCCAAGGTCGCGGTGGAGCTGACCCCCGACCCCGACTTGCCCGGCATCCGCATCACCGCCACCGTCAAGACCACCGGCCAGACCGGCGTCGAGATGGAGGCGCTGACGGCGGCCAGCAGCGCCGCCCTGACGGTCTATGACATGGCCAAGGCCGTTGACCGCGCGATGGAAATCGGCGGGCTGCGCGTGGTGCTGAAAGACGGCGGAAAATCAGGCCGTTACGAGGCGAAATGATCACCGTCGACGAGGCCCTTGCGCACCTCTTTTCGCTCGTCTCCCCGCTGGAGCCGGAAACTGTTCCCTTGCGCGAGGCGCATGGCCGCGTTCTGGCGCAGGATGCCGAGGCGCGGCGTGACCAGCCGCCGTTCGACGCCTCCTCGATGGACGGCTACGCCCTGAAGGCGTCCGAGGCCGCTTCCGGCGCCAGCTTCGAAATCATCGGCGAATCCGCCGCCGGGCATGGCTTTGCCGGCACCGTCGGCGCGCATCAGGCCGTGCGCATCTTCACCGGCGCGCCGGTGCCCGAAGGCGCCGACAAGGTCGTGATCCAGGAGGATGTCAGCCGCGACGGCGACCGCATCACCCTCGGCGACAGGCTTGAGGACAAGCCGAACATCCGCCCCCGCGGCGACGACTTCCGCACCGGCGACCGGATCGAGGCGCCCCGCCTGCTCTCGCCCGAGGACGTGGCGCTGCTGGCGTCGATGAACGTGGCCGAGGTCACCGTCACCCGCAAACCCAAGGTGGCCCTCATCGCCACCGGCGACGAGCTGGTCATGCCCGGCGAGGACCCCGGCCCCGATCAGATCATCGCGTCCAATTCCTTCGGCCTCTGCGCCCTGCTCGACACTCTGGGCGCCGAGCCCCGCATGCTGCCCATCGCCGGCGACACGCGCGAGGCGCTGGAAACCGCCTTCGACCTCGCCAAGGGCGCCGACCTGGTGGTCACCATCGGCGGCGCGTCGGTGGGTGACCATGACCTCGTCGGCGCTGTGGCGGGCGATCTTGGCATGGAGCGGTCGTTCTACAAGGTCAGGATGCGCCCCGGCAAACCCCTCATGGCCGGTCGCATGGGCGAGGCCGCCATGCTGGGCCTGCCCGGCAACCCGGTCTCGGCCATGGTCTGCGGGCACATCTTCATGGCCCCGATGATCCGCGCCATGCAGGGACTTGGCGCACACCCTGCCCCGCGCCTTTCGGCCAAACTCGCCGCCGACATGCCCCCCGGCGGCCCGCGCGAACATTACATGCGCGCCCAGGTCGAGAATGGCAGCATCCTGCCCGAACGCAGCCAGGACAGCGGCATGCTCTCGGTCCTGGCCCGCGCCAACGCGCTGCTGATCCGGCCCGCAGACGATGCCCCCCGAGCGCAGGGCGACCGGGTCGATTACGTGCCGATCTGACCCGTATATCCACAGACCCGTTGACACAAAACAAGAACATGCGTAGAACAAATGTAAACGCATGGACCGTGGAGGCGTGAGAAAATGCTGACCAAGAAGCAGCTCGATCTGCTGGAATTCATTCACAAGCGGGTGCAGCGCGACGGTGTGCCGCCCAGCTTCGACGAGATGAAGGATGCGCTGGACCTGCGCTCGAAATCCGGCATCCACCGCCTGATCACGGCCCTGGAGGAACGCGGCTTCATCCGCCGCCTTGCCCACCGTGCGCGGGCGCTGGAAATCATCAAGCTGCCCGAAAGCATGGGCGGAGACATGATCGGCGGCAGCGGCGGCTTCACCCCCCGCGTGATAGACGGCGACCGCCCCGAGGCCGCGCAACCCGCCAATGCCCAGCCGGTCGCGCCGGTGCATGCGCTGGAGCTGCCCGTCATGGGCCGCATCGCCGCCGGTGTCCCGATCGAGGCGATCGCCCATGCCAGCCACAACGTCGCCGTCCCCGGCGACATGATCGCCGGCCCCGGCCAGCATTACGCGCTCGAGGTCAAGGGCGACTCGATGATCGAGGCGGGCATCAATGACGGCGACGTGGTGGTGATCCGCGAGACGTCGACCGCTGATAACGGCGATATCGTCGTGGCGCTGGTGGACGATCAGGAAGCGACGCTGAAGAAATTCTATCGCCGCGGCAACGCCATAGCCTTGGAGGCTGCGAACCCCGCCTACGAGACCCGCGTCCTGCCCGAGGACCAGGTCAAGGTGCAGGGCCGCCTTGTGGGTCTGATCCGCACCTACTGAAGCGTACCAGACCGCCGCCGGCGGTCCGTATTCCAAAGCCGCGCGCCCGTCATGTCGCGGGCAGTGACGGCCCTGAGCCCGCCTTTCTCGCGCCAGATTGCCAGCGCCCCCGTTTCCTTCAGCGTATCCGGATGGATCGTCCGGCATGGCAATTGGGCCTGCGGCACGTTGTTGAACACCACCCAATCCTTTGGGCCGCACTCGGTGAATTCTTCCGCCGCGCGCTTGCCCCGCACGGCGGTGATCGGCCAGCCGTCGCCGCCCGCGACCTTGGTCCAGCGGGCAAAAGCGCCCTCCTGGTCCACCGGATCGCCGTCATTCTCCAGCCAGTTCGCGGCGACAAAGCCCGACGCGCGGCCCGTGGAGAGCGCCCGGCCCTCGGGCGTCATCACACCCACAAGGCTGCCAGTGTCCGAGACGAGGATATCCGGTCGCTCCGCCTCGGCCCAAAGGACAAAGGCCAGCGCCACCGGCACCACCCCGGCAAACCGCGCCCGCCCCTGCCAGAGCACCACGAAAAGCGCCCCCAGCGACAGAAGCGGCAGCACCCAGGGCCCCGGGCGCACCACCGTGCCCCGGGCGCCGTCCAGCCCCGAGACCCAATGCGCCACGCCCAGGATCCACTCCAGCGCGGGCTGCATCACGGCGAGCGCCAGCCCCTCCACCCCCAAGGGCATCAACAGCCCCGCCAGCACCGCCATGGGCATCACCAGCACACCCATCAGCGGCACGCTCATCAGGTTCGCCACCAGCCCGTAATGCGCGATCTGGTTGAAATGCGCCGCCGCAATCGGCGCCGTCGCCAGGCCGGCCACGAAGGACGACATGACCACGGCCCAGACGGGCCGCATCCATTTCGGCCCCAGGCGCCAGTCCCGGTCGCGCAAGGCCCCGAACACCGCCACCAGCGCCGTGGTGGCGGCAAAGGACATCTGGAACCCCGGCCCCATCAGCGCCTCCGGTCGCAGCACCAGGATAATGCAGGCCGCCAGCGCCACGGCCCGCAAGCTGAGCGCGCGCCGGTCCGCCAGCACCGCCAGCAGCATCACCGCCACCATCACGAACGCCCGCTCGGTCGCCACGTTGCCGCCCGACAGCGCCAGATATCCCGCCGCCGCCAGCAACGCGCCCACCGCCGCGATCTTCTTGGTGGGCAGGCGCAACCCCCAGCCCGGCACGGCGGCCATCCCCAGCCGCAGCGCGCCAAAGACGAACCCGGCCAGCAGCCCCATATGCAGCCCCGAAATCGCCAGCAGATGCGCCAGGTTCGACACGCGCAGCGCCGTCAGCGTCTCCTGCCCCATGCCCGAGCGGTCGCCGGTCATGATCGCCGCCGCGAACGCCCCGGACTCGCCCGGCATCTGCGCCTGGATACGGCCCGACAACGCCATGCGCGTCTTGAACAGGATCTGCCCGCCCGCCGCCGGTTCCAGCAGCAGGACAGGCGTGCGGGTATAGCCCACCGCCCCCAGCCCCTTGAACCACGCGTGCCGCTGGAAATCGAAGCCCCCCGGCTCTACAGGGCCGGCGGGTGGCGACAGGTGCGCGGTCAGGATCAGCGTCTCGCCCGGTTGCGGATCGGCGCCCTCCGCCGCGCCGTGAAACGAGACCCGCACGCGCCCCGGCGTCCGCTCGGGGGCCATGTAGCGCAGCACCACGCGGTCCAGCGTCACCCGCAGCGCGTCAGAGCCCGAGCGGTCGATATCCACCACGCGCCCCTCCACCGGGCCGTAATAGCGCCAGCCCAGCTTGGCATCGGCCACGCCATGCGCCCGGGCCGCGGCGATGCAGAGCCCGATCGCCACCAGTGCCACGGCCCAGATCACCGGCGCCAGCCGCGCGCCGACATAGCGCAGCAGCGCAAGCGCCATGCCGACGCCTCCGGCCAATGCGGCGTACACCCATAGCGGCGGCTCGGACTTCAGCCCGAAATAGAGCGCGATCCCGCAGGCCAGCATCACCGGCACCCATGCAAACAGGTGCCCTCGCTGATCCAGCCAGGCGGTGATGGCACGATGCCAAGGCACCAAGGCTTGTCTCCCTTTTCATGGGCCGATAGACAGGCACCGTAACGATACGTCCCCCATGCTTACCGAAAGGTTAACCGGCCCCATGTCGCAGCCAGTTGTCACCCGTTTTGCCCCTTCGCCGACCGGATACCTGCATATCGGCGGGGCGCGCACGGCGCTTTTCAACTGGCTTTTCGCGCGGCGTCACGGCGGCAGCTTTCTCTTGCGGATCGAGGATACCGACCGTGCCCGCTCGACCCCCGAGGCAACGCAGGCGATCCTGGACGGGCTGGCGTGGCTCGGCCTCGACCATGACGGCGAGGCGGTCAGCCAGGCCGCCCGCGCCGACCGCCACGCCGAGGTGGCGAACGAACTGCTGACCAAGGGCCAGGCCTACAAATGCTTTGCCACGCAGGAGGAAATACAGGCGTTCCGCGACGCGGCCAAGGCCGAGGGCCGCTCGACCCTCTATCGCAGCCCGTGGCGCGACGCCGATCCCGCCACGCACCCCGACGCGCCCTACGTCATCCGCATCAAGGCCCCGCTCGACGGCACGACCACCATCGCCGACAAGGTGCAGGGCGACGTCACCATCCGCAACGATCAACTGGACGACATGGTCCTGCTGCGCTCGGACGGCACGCCGGTCTACATGCTGGCCGTGGCGGTGGACGACCACGACATGGGCGTCACCCACGTCATCCGCGGCGACGACCACCTCAACAACGCCGCCCGCCAAATGCTGATCTACACCGCCATGGGCTGGCCCCTGCCGGTCTACGCCCATATCCCGCTGATCCACGGCCCCGACGGCAAGAAGATGAGCAAGCGCCACGGTGCGCTCGGCGTCGACGAGTACCAGAAGCAGGGGTACCCGGCCGCGGGCATGCGCAACTATCTCGCCCGCCTGGGCTGGAGCCACGGCGACGACGAGTTCTTCACCGACGACCAGGCGAAGGCATGGTTCGACCTCGACGGGATCGGCAAATCCCCCGCCCGGTTCGACTTCAAGAAGCTGGACAATCTCTGCGGCCAGCATATTGCCGCCAGCGACGATGCTGCGCTGCTGCATGAACTGAACGGCTTCCTTGACGCGACGGCATCCGATCCGCTGCCCGAAGCGAAACAGGCGCTGCTTCTGGACGGCATGTACTGCCTCAAGGAGCGCGCGAAGAATTTTCCTGAACTTCTTGATAAGGCAGAATTTATTCTGGCGGACCGACCGATCGAACCGGACACGAAGGCCGCCGCGCAGCTGGACGCAGTATCCCGTGGTATACTGAACGAATTGACGCCGCACTTGCAAAATGCTAACTGGTCGCGCAACGATCTGGAAGAGGCGGCGAATGCGTTTGCCGCCTCCAAGGATCTAAAGTTCGGCAAGCTGGCCGGCCCGATGCGGGCCGCGCTGGCCGGTCGGGCGGCAACACCGAGCGTGTTTGACATGATGCTGGTCCTGGGCCGGGAGGAATCCCTCGCCCGACTGAACGATGCTGCCTCGAAGAGTGTTTAACACTCTTGTAAGGTGCACTGGATTAAGCAGCCAAGACGCGCCGCGCGTCACGGCTTGACGAGGGAGACCCTGATGGCAGACAGTACCAAATCCGCGAAACTGACGATCGGCGACAAGGAATACGAACTTCCGGTCTATTCCCCCACCGCCGGCCCGGACGTGATCGACATCCGCAAGCTCTACGCGCAGGCGGGCGTCTTCACCTATGACCCCGGCTTCACTTCGACCGCCAGCTGCGACAGCACGATCACCTATATCGACGGCGGCAAGGGCGAGCTTCTGCACCGCGGCTACCCGATCGACCAGCTGGCTGAGAAATCGCATTACCTCGAGGTCTGCTACCTGCTGCTCTATGGCGAGCTGCCTTCCGCCGCCCAGCTGGAGGATTTCGAGAACCGTGTGACCAACCACACCATGCTGCACGAACAGATGCACTTCCTGTTCCGCGGCTACCGTCGGGATGCGCACCCGATGGCCATCATGGTCGGCGTGGTGGGCGCGCTTTCCGCCTTCTACCACGACAGCACCGACATCTCGGACCCGTGGCAGCGCGAGGTCGCGACGATCCGCCTGATCGCCAAGATGCCGACCATCGCCTCGATGGCGTACAAGTACACGCTGGGCCAGCCCTTCGTCTATCCGCGCAACGATGTGGACTATGCGTCGAACTTCCTGCGCATGTGCTTTGCCGTCCCGGCCGAGGATTACGAGGTCAACCCGATCCTCAGCCGCGCCATGGACCGCATCTTTACCCTGCATGCCGACCACGAGCAGAACGCCTCGACCTCCACGGTCCGGCTGGCGTCGTCGTCGGGCGCCAACCCCTTCGCCTGTGTCGCGGCGGGCATCGCCTGCCTCTGGGGTCCGGCCCATGGCGGCGCCAACCAGGCCTGCCTGGAGATGCTGCAGGAAATCGGCACGCCCGACCGCATCCCGGAATTCATCGCGCGGGCCAAGGACAAGGACGATCCGTTCCGCCTGATGGGCTTCGGCCACCGCGTCTACAAGAACTTCGACCCCCGCGCCAAGGTGATGAAACAATCCGCCGACGAGGTGCTCGACCTCTTGGGGATCGAGAACAACCCGACGCTGCAAGTCGCCAAGGAACTTGAGAAACAGGCGCTGGAAGATTCCTACTTCACCGAGAAGAAGCTCTTCCCCAACGTCGATTTCTACTCGGGCATCATCCTCGAGGCGATGGGCTTCCCGACCTCGATGTTCACGCCCATCTTCGCGCTCAGCCGCACGGTGGGCTGGATTTCGCAGTGGAAGGAAATGATCGGCGATCCGCAACTGAAAATCGGCCGCCCGCGTCAGCTCTACAAGGGCGAGACGCTGCGCGATTACGTGGACATGGAAAACCGCTGAGCGCGACCTTCCTGCCGTTCCGAAACGCCCCGCCAGCGCGGGGCGTTTTCTTTGTGCCCGCAGGATGGCTAAAATTGTAGCCAAGTGATGTGCGGCGGCCGGTCGCGCATTTACCGCCGGTTCAGTCTCCTGCGCCATGATGCCCGCAACCGGGCAACTTGGGGCGCATCATGGCGATACTCGGCATCCTGATACTGATCGGCGGCGCAATGGCCGGCCTCGTGGGGCTGGGCGGGATCGACCTGCCCGAGTTTGCACCGGACGACACAACCGAAGACTCCGCCGAGGCTGAGGCGCAGGCCGCCGCGCGCAGCGATCTCCTGCTGGGCGGCGACGGCGCCGAGCTTCTGGCGGGGGGCACCGGCGGCGACTGGCTCATCGGCTTCGATGGCGACGACACGCTGACCGGCGGCGCGGGCGGCGACGTCATCATTCCCGGCACCGGGCAGGACGCGGTTGCCGCCGGCGACGGCCACGATTTCGTCGAGGCGGCCAATGTCGTGGACGAGGCTGCCCTGCGCAGTTCCGCCGCCGGGGCCGACGATATCTTCGACATCGCGTTCGCCTACGACCTGCCGGCCGCGTCCGATGCCGGCGACCTGGTCGACCTCGGCGCGGGCGACGACACCGTGGTGGCAGGCTCCGACGACACCATCGCCGGCGGTCCCGGCGGCGACGAGTTTGCCTTGGGCGACTGGATCGCCGGCGACGCCCCGGTCGAGATCGCGGATTTCGACGCGGCGGAGGATATCATCACCTTCGTCTACGACCGGGACGGGGACGCCCCCGAACTGTCGGTCGCGCGGAACGAGACGACGGGCGTCACCACCATCATGGCCGATGGCCGCTCGATCGCCGTCCTGCGCGACACCAGCCCGGACTTCTCGTTGCGCAATGTCGCCATAGGCCGCTACACGGCCTGAGCTTTCCGTGGTCCCGCCCGAAAATCAACGCTTCTTCCAAATCGGAAAAATTGTTTCGCAAGTGGCGACGATGCACCGGGCAAATGGCCCGAAAACCGATGAATCCGGCCCGAAATCGACGAATGTTCACGACGGGCCGCCAATCGAAGAGTAATCTGCAAACATGTGAGTCTCTTGGGAATTCCTTCATGCTTGGTATAGTTTTGCTCAGTCTCCTGGGCATCGGCGCGACGGCTGCCCTGGCCATCGACCTCTTCGACGATAATGACGACAATGCCCGTGCCCCTGACACCCCGGGCGAGGAAGAGCCCGAAACCGGCGGACCCGGCCCGCTGCCCGAAGAGCCGGAAACCGGCGGCCCCGATCCCCTTCCGACCGACACGATCAATCCGATCACCGGCACGGCAGGCGCGGACTCGATCACCGGAACCGAGGCTGTCGACTTCATCGACGCCGAAGACGGCGACGATGTGGTGCGCGGCGGCGCCGAAGGCGACATCATTGATGCCGGCGACGGCGACGACCGGGTGTTCGGCGAAGACGGCCAGGACGTGATCGCGGGCAATGCCGGCAACGACTTCCTGCGCGGCGGCGCCGACGAGGATATCCTGGCGGACAGTGACGGAGCCGACACCTTGCGCGGCGACACCGGCGACGACCTGATCCTGTCGACCGGCCTTACCGATCAGACCGCCTTCATCGATGCGACCCGCACTGTGGCGCGCGATTTCGCCAATGGCGACGCGGCGTCGCTCGACGACCTGCCGGGCCTCGACCTGACCCGGGATGAAGACACCGAAGGCGACGAGGTCGATGGTGGCGCCGGAAACGATGTCATGATTTTCGGTCAGGACGACACTGTCACCGGCGGCGACGGCGCCGACCTGTTCATCGGCGGCAGCCCTCTGCTTGCCGGCAATCCGGCCACGATCACGGATTTCGAGGTGAACGAGGAACTGCTCGTGCTGACCTACGATGGCGGCGACCCGCCGGACCTCAGCCTGACGGATGTAAACGGCGACGCCGTGCTCAGCCTCGACGGCGCCCCCGCCGTCATCGTGGCCGGGCTTGGCGGCTCGTTCCTGCTCAGCGACGTGGAACTGATCGAGCTCGCCGACTGATCAGCGCCCCTCGTATTCCGGCTTGCGCTTGTCCAGGAAGGCCGTCACGCCTTCCTGGAAATCCCGCGTCCGACCGCATTCGCCCTGCAACTGCGCCTCGAGGTCCAGCTGCTTGTCGAACCCGTTTTCCCAGCTGCCGCGCACCGCGCGCTTGATCCCGCCATAGGCCGCCGTCGGCCCCTTGGCCAGATGGGCCGCCCGCGCCTGCCAGTGCATCTCGAACGCGTCATCCTCGACCGCCTCCCAGATCAGCCCCCAGGCATCCGCCTGCCGCGCCGAAATCGGTTCGGCAAACAGCGCCGCGCCCATCGCCTTGGCCGCGCCCACCTGACGCGGCATCCAGTAGGTGCCGCCCGCATCGGGAATCAGGCCGATGCGCGCAAAGGCCTGCAGAAAATAGGCGCTCTCGGTCGCGATCACCACGTCGAAGGCCAGCGCCAGGTTCGCCCCCGCCCCTGCCGCCGGGCCGTTGACCGCCGCGATCGTCGGCACCGGGCAGTCCGAGATCATCCGCAGCATCGGCTCGTACTCGTCGCGCAGCACGCGTTCCACGTCCAGCGCCGCCGCCGTGCCGTTGTCCGACAGGTCCTGCCCCGAGCAGAACGCCTTGCCATTGCCGGTCAGCACCACCACCCGCGCCTCGCGCCCGGCACGCTGAACCGCGTCGGTGATCTCGGCCCGCATCTGCGTGTTGAGCGCGTTCATCTTGTCGGCGCGGTTCATCCGCAGCACGGCAATCTCGTCGCTCAGGTCGTATGTCAGGGTCTGATAGGTCGTCATCGGGCGGGCCTCCATCTGGCGTGTGCCGCCAATCAACCCCGCCCGGCCCGGAAATGCAACGCGCGACGGCGCGTCAGTCCTTCATGATTTCGCGCAGCCGCGCCTCTTCCGCCGCGCTCAGCCCCGCCTCGCCCTCCGGTTTCGCGCCCGCGCGCCCCCAGATATAGACCGCGGCCAGCAGCCCGCCCAAAAGCAGCATCACCGGCCCCGCCAGCCACAGCACAAGGTTGCTGCCGCTCGCCACCGGGTTCAGCAGGACGTATTCGCCATAGCGATCCACGACGAAGTCGATGACCTCCTCGTCGCTGTCGCCGGCCACCAGCCGCTCGCGCACCAGCAGGCGCAGGTCGCGGGCCAGATCGGCATTGGAATCGTCGATGCTCTCGTTGCGGCACACCAGGCAGCGCAGGCCGGAGGATATCTCCCGCGCGCGTTCCTCCAACGCCGGATCGTCCAAAATCTCGTCCGGCTGCACCGCCCAAAGCGGCGAGGCCAGCAGGCACAGGATCAGCACAAGCCGCTTCATTCCGCCGGCACCCCCACGGCACGGGTCTTGCGCGCCCCCGCCGCCACGCGATAGCGCCGGTCCGAGAGCGACAGCGCGCCGCCGATCGCCATCAGGATCGCGCCGCCCCAGATCCAGTTCGCCAAGGGCTTGTAATAGGTCCGCACGGCCCAGCCGCCCGCCGCCTGCTCGTCGCCGATCACCACATAGACGTCACGCAGGAAACCATTGTCGATCGCGGCCTCGGTCGTGGGCATTCCGGCCACCGGGTAGACCCGCTTTTCCGGGCTCAGCCGGCTCACCACGGATCCGCCCTTCGACAAGGTCACATCCGCCATGGTCGACAGGTAGTTCGGCCCCTCCACTTCGCGCACATCGTCGAGCGTGATGGTCAGTCCCGACACTTCGAAACTGTCGCCCACCTGCGCCACGCGGATATCCTCGGCCTCCCAGGCCAGCATCCCGGCGATGCCCGCGATGGTAATGCCGAACCCCGCATGGGCCACCGCCTTGCCCCAGTCGGCGCGCGGCAGGCGCGTCAACCGCGACAGGCGCCCCCCGCCCCGACCCGTCCGGCTCCAAAGATCGACGGCCGCGCCCGTAACCAGCCAGGCCGCCAGAAACAGGCCCACCGGCCCAAGCGCGCTGCGCCCGGTCTGCATCGCAAAGGCCAGCGCGCCCACGGCGACGGCCAGCGCGAAGGCGCCCGCAAGCGGCCGCAGCACACGGCCCAGATTGCCGCGCTTCCAGGGCAGCATCGCGCCCACCGGCAGGATCAGCCCCAAAACCACCATGAACGGCGTGAAGGCCATGTTGAAGAACGGCTCGCCCACGCTCAGCTTGCGGTCGAACATGAGCTCCGAGATCAGCGGCCAGATCGTGCCCACGAAAATGACGAAGGCCGACACGCCCAACAGAACGTTGTTGGCCACCAGCATCGTCTCGCGGCTCACCAGGCCGAAGACCCCCTTGGCCTGCATCGTCCCCGCCCGCGCGGTAAAGAGCGTCAGCCCCAGCATCATGAAGAACCCGGTGATCATCAGCAGAAACACACCCCGTTCGGGGTCCGTGGCAAAGGCGTGCACCGAGGTCAGCACGCCTGAGCGCGTGATGAACGCCCCCACCATCGAGAATCCGAAGGCGATGATGGCCAGCAGGATGGTCCAGCTTTTCAGCGACTCGCGTTTCTCCACCACGATGGCCGAATGCAAGAGCGCGGCGGCAATCAGCCACGGCATAAAGGACGCGTTTTCCACCGGATCCCAGAACCAGAAGCCGCCCCAGCCCAGTTCGTAATAGGCCCACCAGGACCCCAGCGCGATGCCGATGGTCAGGAAGATCCACGCCGCCAGCGTATAGGGCCGCACCCACCGGCCCCAGGCCGCGTCCACCCGGCCCTCGATCAGCGCCGCCAGCGCGAAGGAATAGGTCATCGAAAGGCCCACATAGCCCAGGTAAAGGAACGGCGGATGAAACGCCAATCCGGGGTCCTGCAACAGCGGGTTCAGGTCGCGCCCGTCGAAAGGCGGCACGTCCATCCGCAGAAACGGGTTCGAAGTGAACAGGATAAAGGCAAAGAACGCCACCCCGATCAGGCCCTGGATCGACAGCACGCGGGCCTTCAGCGTCGGCGGCAGGTTGCCCCCGAACCACGCGGCAAAGGCCCCGAACAGCGTTACGATCAGCACCCACAGCAGCATCGAACCTTCGTGGTTCCCCCAGACGCCGGTGATCTTGTAAAGCATCGGCTTCGCCGAATGGCTGTTGGCCACCACCAGTTCCAACGAGAAATCCGAGGTCACGAAGGCCCACATCAGCGCCCCGAACGCGCCCAGCGTCAGCACGAATTGCAGCGTCGCGGCGGGCTCGGCCACCGCCATCCACCCCGCCCATCGCTTCTGCGCGCCGATCAGAGGCACGATGGACTGAAAGCACGCCACGAAGAAGGCGAGGATGAGGGCGAAATGTCCAAGCTCGGTGATCATGGCCTGGTTATAATCGCCCCGGGTCCGGTCTCCAACGCCTTTCGGGTGCGACGGGTGATCACATTGTCGCGGGAATACGCCGCGCCATCGATGCCCCCCGGGGTGGCGATCCAACGGCACATCGGCAGACCTTTATCCCGGCCAAATCCGAAAAACGTGCAAGCGAGGCGCCCGCATCGGCCCAATCGCCGCCCCCTGGGTGGGGGGCAGCGATGGCGCGGCGGCGCGTGCCGCGCCTTTGCTCCGCGCGGGTGGCGAGATAAGCAACGCCGTCCCGGACTTGATCCGGGACCTCGCCCGCCAAGAGATCCCCGAATCAAGTCCGGGGATGACGGTCAGGCCACACGGCGGGCGTCGTGTTATGCGCCACAGCCCGCGCGGCCTTACCGCCCCTGCCGCGCGTCTTCCCAGTCCATCAGCGCCGGGTTTCGCTCTGTTGCCTCCTCCTGCACCTGCAACGCCAAGCCCGCGTCATGCCCGGTATCGGCCACGCCCACGCTGCCCGCCTCCAGCGCGCGAAGGGATTTCAGGTTGCCTACCACCTGAGGCGTCCGGGCCATGGTCGTTGCGATGGAACGTTGAAACTCCTGCCCCTTGGCCTGATGCCGCGCTCCGAAATAGAAGCTGACGATCGCGCCCAACAGCCACCACAATGGCTCGGGCACCAGCGCGATCCCCTGCATCCGCTCGGAAAACCAGATCGGGTCCACCATCGCGGCCACGAACAGCCCCAGCGTCCCAAGCGCCATCGCGGGGCGCGGCACCCGGTTCAGCCCGTCGATGAACCGGTCGTACCAGCCCTTGCGCTCGGCCTTGAACTCCGCGGCCAGCTGCGCCAGCGCCGCGCCCTGCAATTCGGCGGCGCGTTGGTCGGATTTCTCGGCATTCACCCGGAACACTTCGGCGGTTTCGGCCACGGCATTGCGCCCGCCGCCGAAAACCAGGCTTAGAAACGTCTCAATCAGTCCCATTTCGCCACCCGGTCCCGAAATTCCGCCGGCGTCATGTGATAGCGCGACGAGATGAACGCCTCGGCCCGCCGAATCCATCCGCCCTTGCCGCCCGCCCGGGTGCGCGCAAACTTGCGCGACGCGGGACGCTGATCGGCCAGCCGGAAATAAAAATTCCGCCGCGCGATGCCGTAGGCGTCGGCGATATGCAGCGGCGCCACGCCATGGGCCAGCTCGGCCGCCTCGATGGTCTGAGGCCCGATGATGCCGTCGACGGCCACCTCGTGGCCCATCTGCCGCAACAGCCGTTGCAGGATCTTCACCGCGTTGGCCCCGGCATTCACATACATGTCGAACACGCTGGCCTGCAAAACCTGTGGCAGCCGGGCGATGCCGGGCCGGTGGTAATAATGGTCGATGAAAATGTCCTGCGCCTGCGCCCGGCTCAGGCGGCGCACATCGGCCACGTCCACATCCCCGTCGCGGTCAAGGTCCAGCCCCAGCCGCCGAATCGTGTGGATGGTCACGCCATGATTGGTGGCCCCGCCCGGGTCGTCGGGATCATTCACGAACCCGCCTTCCCGCGCCAGGATATCCTCTGCGATCTCCGAGACAGTCTGCATTCCGCGCCCCCTTGGCCAGCGATTTGAACTCGCCGGCAAGGGTCGTCAGGAATGGTTAACTCGCGGCTTAGCTACCGTCCGGTTCCTGGTAGACGCCCTGTTCCTTCAGCGCATCGACCACTTCTTTCGGCATGTATTCCTCGTCATGCTTGGCCAAGATCTCGGTGGCGGTAAAGACCCCGTCCTCGTAGCGGCCCAAGCCCACCATGCCCTCGTTCTCGCCGAAAAGATCCGGCAGAACCCCGGTATAGCGCACCGGCACCGACGCCCCGCCGTCGGTCACGCTGAAGGTCACAGTCTCGCCTTCGCCGCGCCTGAGCGTGCCTTCCTCGACCAGACCGCCGATGCGGAACGTCTCGGACGGGCTGGGCGGTTCGGCCATCACCTGGCTGGGTGAACGGAAGAAGTTGATGCCGTCGCGCATCGCATAGCCGATCAGACCCGTGGCCAGCACCAGAGCAATCGCCGTCACGGCAATGATCTGCACACGCCTCTGTTTTTTCAGTGATTTCATCGCGCTACCCCGTCCTCCTCAGGGAAACTCCACAGGGACATTCACGGAAACACCGGCGCCAGCATCAGCCCCGTCGTCTCGTCGAGTCCTAGCATCAGGTTGGCATTCTGCAACGCCTGCCCGCTCGACCCCTTGGTCAGGTTATCCAACGCGGCGACCACGATGGCCCGCCCGTCGATGCGGTCCGCGACCACGCCGATATGGCAGAAATTGCTGCCCCGCACATGCCGCGTGCTGGGTCCCTCGCCATAGGGCAGAACCTCGATGAAGGGCTCGTCGGCATACGCGTTGTAAAGCGTTTCAAAAACCGCCTTCGCCTCGCCCTTCACGTATCCAGTCGCCAGAATGCCCCGGTTCGCCGGCACCAGATGCGGCGTGAACTGGATGCGCACGTCGCGGCCCGCAATGGCCGAACATTCCTGGTCGAATTCGCCCAGGTGCCGGTGCGTGCCCCCCAGGGCATAGGCGTGATACCCCTCGGACAGCTCCGCGTGCAGCAGATTTTCCTTCAGGCTCCGCCCGGCCCCGGACACCCCGCATTTGAGGTCGAGGATGATCTCGTCAAGGTCGATCACCCCGGCCTCGATCAAGGGCCGCAGCACGTATTGCCCGGTCGCGGCGTTGCACCCCGTCCCGGCCACCAGCCGCGCCTCGCGGATGGCATCGCGGTAGAACTCGGTCAGGCCATAGACGGCCTCTTTCTGCATCTCCACCGCGGCGTGGGCGTTGCCGTACCATTTCTCATAGGCGTCAGGATCGCGCAGCCGGAAATCCGCGCTAAGGTCAACGATCTTCAGATCCTTGGGCAGGCCTGCGATGACCTCCTGACTGGTCTTGTGCGGCAAGGCGCAGAAACACAGGTCGATCCCGGTAAAGTCGATCTCGTCGATCGTCACCAGCGTCGGCAGGTCGAGGTGCCGCAAATGCGGAAACGCCTGCGCCATGGTCTGCCCGGCCTTGGAATTGGCCGACAGCGCGGCAATCTCCAGCCCCGGATGGGTTGCGATCAGCCGGACAAGTTCGGCGCCGGTATAGCCCGAGGCGCCCAGAATGGCGATTTTATGGGTCATGTCAGACCTCTTTCATCAGTTGTTAGTCATTTAGGGAAGTTCGTGCGCGCCCGCAATGCGACGCGCTGGCCTTAGGCGGCCTGAAACGTGATCCCTCGTCGCAGGAACTGCGTCGCCCGGTCCGAGGTCCGCTTGGGGTCGCCCGTGGTCAGGAACCGCACGCCGGTCCCTCCCTCGGCCATTTCAGGGTGCCGCGACAGGTAATCGGCCAGGCTCGCCGCCACCAGGTTGGGCTGCGAAAACACCTGCACCTCAGGCCCCAATGCCGCCTGAAACACGTCCTCGACCAACGGGTAATGCGTGCAGCCCAAAACGGCGGCCTGCGGATTGGGCATCTTGCGCTTCAGCGCGTCCACATGGCTGCGCACCAGCGCCTCGGCCAGGATCATGTCGCCGTCCTCGATCGCGTCCACCACCCCGCCGCAGGCCTGCGCCTCCACGTCCACGCCGATGGCCCGGAACGCCAGTTCGCGCTGGAACGCCCGGCTGCTGACGGTCGTGGGCGTGGCGAACAGCGCCGCGTGCTTCACCGCCACTTCCCGCGGCGGAGAGTTGTCGCCCCACTCCCGCTCTGTCAGCGCCTCGATCAGCGGTACGAAGACGCCCAGCACACGCTTGCCTTTGGGCACGCCTTCCTCCTGCATCCGGCGCAGCGCGGCGGCGGAGGCCGTGTTGCAGGCCAGGATCACCAAGTTGCAATCCTCGTCATGCCACAGCCGCTGCACATGCGCCTTGGTGCGGACAAAGATGTCCTGCGCGTCGCGCACCCCGTAAGGCGCGTTGGCGTTGTCGCCCAGATAGACCAGCGCCACCTCCGGCAACCGCGCCTCCACGGCGCTCAGAACCGTCAGGCCGCCAAGCCCGCTGTCGAAAATCCCAACTGCCATGTCAATCGCGCTGCCCGCGCCCCTAGTCGTATTCGAAGCCAATCTCGTCCGGGTTCACCGGACGCGTGCTAAGCTCATACGTCTTGTGCCGCAGAAACGCCATCATGGATTTCGTGTCGCCGGCCCGGGCGCGCAATTCGTCCTGCGCGATGGGCTGGCCCACCACGACCTGCACGCTGGTGTCCACGCGCTTGCAGAATTCCTTGATCAGCAAGCCCATGCGCAGGGTGTAATGCAGGTGACTGGCCAGCTGAAAGAGCCGGCTGGTATGCCCCTCGAAGAAGATCGGCACCACGGTCGCATCCGATTTCGCCACCATCCGCGCCGTGAACCCGCGCCAGCCCGGGTCCAGCGGTTGGGCAAAGGGTTTGGCCGCCGTGCTGACCGTGCCGCCGGGGAAAATCCCGATGGCGCCGCCGTCCTTCAGGTAATTCAGCGCCGTCTTGCGGGTCTCGACATTCAGCGCGACCGCCTCTTTCGTCTCGTCGAAGCTGATCGGCAGGATCACGCGGTTCAGATCCTCGGCCTTGCGAAAGACCTTGTGCGCCAGGATGCGGAAATCGCCCCGCGTCTGGCTCAGGATATGGCCCATCATCAGCCCGTCGAGGATGCCGTACGGATGGTTCGCAATCAGTATCAGAGGCCCGGTGCGCGGGATGCTGTCCAGGCTGCCACCCACCACGTCCAGCGTCAGGCCATAGCGCTCCACCATCACCTGCCAGAAATCGCGGCCCGCCGCGACCTCCTGCTCGTACCCCGCCGCGCGCTTGATAAGGCGAATACGCCCCGTCAGGTTTTCCATCGTGCGGATCATGGCGCGGCCCCCGCGGGTCTGCGCCGAGTAGGCATAGCTGATGTCACGGGCCACGTGGCGTTCCTGGCGCATCTTACCTTCCGTCTCGATTCGCGTGCACCCATCTACATCGCCCTGCCACGTAACAGGGCGATGAAATTTGGGTAACAAACGCGCGGGCGGCCTACTGTGCCGCGCGCGCCACGTCCTGTCCGCCCTCGCGGATCACCTGCAACAGATGCTCGCGCTGCTTGGCCGCCTTGCGGGCATTTTCCATCTTCACCGGACCAAAGCCGCGGATCTGCAACGGCAATTCCGCCAGCGCCAAGATGGCGTCCTGCGTCTTGCCGTCCAGCTTGGTCAGAACCTCTGCCATGTCGGCCTCGTACTCGCGGATCAGCGCGCGTTCCATCCGCCGCTCCTCGCTATAGCCGAATATGTCCAGCGGCGTACCGCGCAGCCCTTTGAACTTCGCCATCAGGCGCATCGGCTTTTCCATCCAGGCGCCGAACTGACGTTTCTTGGGCCGTCCGTCCGGGCCGGTCTTGCTCAGGATCGGCGGCGCCAGGTGAAAACTCATGTCGAAATCGCCCGAAAACTCCTCCTCGGCCTTCTTCCGGCTCTGGATCAGCAGGCGCGCGACCTCGTATTCGTCCTTGTAGCTCAAGAGCTTGTGATAGCCCATCGCCACCGCTTCGCGCACCTGCTCGTTCTCGATCCCGTCGACCAGCTTGCGATACCGCTTGGCCAGCCGCTTGGACTGATAGCCGATCAGGTGATCGGCACGGAAGGCGATCTTTTCCTCCAGCGATTTCGGCTTCTGCACCACGTTCGGCGTCACCATCCGGTCCGCCTCTTCGGGGTGCACGGCGGCCCACCGCCCGATGTCGAAGGCGCGCAGGTTGCGCTCCACCGCCGCGCCGTTCAATTCGATGGCGGCGTCGATCGAGGCCTTCGACAAAGGCACAAGCCCCCGCTGCCACGCCGCGCCAAAGATGATCATGTTGGAAAAGATCGCGTCGCCCATCGCCACCCGCGCCAGCTCACTTGCGTCGAACAGCACCACGTCATCCTGCATCCGCGCCTTCAGCGACAGCGCCAGCTGGTCGGTCGGCAGCGTGAACTCCGTGTCGCGGGTGAAATCGCCGGTCATGATCTCGTGGCTGTTGACCACGCCACCCGTGCGTCCCATCCGCGTCAGGCCCAGCGTCTTGGCCCCGGCGCTGACCACCAGGTCGCCACCAATGAGCGCATCCGCCTCACCCGTGGCGACACGTATGGCACTGATATCGCACGGCTTCTCGGCAATCCGGCAATGGATATGCACCGCGCCGCCCTTCTGCGCCAGACCGGCCATTTCCATCATGCCCGCGCCCTTGCCATCAATCTGCGCCGCCTGCGCCATCACCGCGCCGATGGTCACGACGCCCGTGCCGCCCACGCCGGTAATCACCACGTTATAGGTCCCGTCGATCCTGGGCAGCGTGGGCTCCGGCAGGTCCGGCAGGTCAAGATCGGCCGAGGCCTCTTTCCGGATCTTGGCCCCTTTCAGCGTCACGAAGGACGGGCAAAACCCCTTGAGGCAGGAAAAATCCTTGTTGCAGCTCGACTGGTCGATGGCCCGTTTCCGCCCCAACTCCGTCTCCTTCGGCACGATGGCGACACAGTTCGACTGCACCCCGCAATCGCCGCAGCCCTCGCAGATGTCGGTGTTGATGAACACGCGCTTGTCAGGGTCCGGGAAGGTGCCGCGCTTGCGGCGGCGGCGTTTCTCGGCGGCGCAGGTCTGCACGTAAATGATGGCCGATACGCCCTTGATTTCCTGAAACTTCTCCTGCACCTGCATCATCTCGGCCCGCTCGTGCCAATCGATGCCCGACGGGAAGTGCGACTTCTCCGGCTCTTCCTTCTCGTCATAGACCACAGCGATGTGCTGCACGCCCATCGACTGCAATTCCCGCGCGATCCGGTCGGGTCCCAAGCCACCCTCGTTGGTCTGCCCGCCGGTCATGGCGACCGCGTCGTTGTAGAGGATCTTGTAGGTGATGTTCACACCGGCCGCGAGCGCCGCGCGAATGGCCAGCACGCCCGAATGGTTATACGTCCCGTCGCCCAAGTTCTGGAACACATGCTCACGATTGGAAAACGGCGCCTCGCCGATCCAGTTCGCCCCTTCCGCGCCCATATGGGTGAACCCGCTGGTCTCGCGGTCCATCCACAGCGACATGATGTGGCACCCGATCCCGGCATAGGCGCGCCCGCCCTCGGGCACCTTGGTCGAGGTGTTGTGCGGACAGCCCGCGCAGAAATACGGCAACCGCGCCGCCAGCTCCTCGGCATTGTCCGATTTCTTCGCCTCGTCAATCAGTTGCAGGCCGGCCTTCACGCGATCCGTGCCGCGGCCTTCCTCCACCAGGATGGTCCCGATCTTCTCGGCCACCATTACCGGGTCCAGCGCCATGCGCGTCGGGAACAGCTCTTCGGAATGCAGGCCGCCCGCGCCGCCCTTGTACCAGCCATAAACGCGCCGCCCCTGCCGGTCGTCGAAAATCGCCTCCTTGATCTGGATCTCGATCAGCTTGCGCTTTTCCTCGACCACGACGATCAGGTCCAACTCCTCGGCCCAGTCGTGAAAGCCCTTCATGTCCATCGGGAAGGTCTGGCCCACCTTGTAGGTCGTCAGCCCCAGCCGCTCGGCCTCGGCGGCATCGATCCCCAGCATGTCCAGCGCGTGGGTCAGGTCCAACCAGTTCTTGCCGGCGGCCACGAACCCGATCTTCGCGCCCGGTTTACCCCACACCCGCTTGTCGATTTTGTTCGCATGGGCAAAGGCTTCGGCGGCGTACCTCTTGTGGTCGATCATCCGGGCTTCCTGCGCGATCCAGTGATCCCCCAGCCGGATGCTCAGCCCGCCCACGGGCATGTCGAACTCCGGCAAAACGAAATTCATCCGGTCCAGACCGCCATCGACAACGCTGGTCACCTCCACCGTGTCCTTCATCGTCTTCAGCCCGGCCCAGACGCCGGCGAACCGCGACAACGCGAAGCCGTAAAGGCCGAAATCCAGGATCTCCTGCACCCCCGCCGGCGACAGCACCGGCATGTAGGCATCCACCAGCGCCCAGTCCGACTGGTGACAGACCGTGGAACTCTCGCCCGTATGGTCATCCCCCATCGCCATCAGCACACCACCCAAGGGCGCGGTGCCGGCCATGTTGGCGTGCCGCATCACGTCGCCCGACCGGTCCACCCCCGGCCCCTTGCCGTACCACAGGCCGAAAACGCCATCATGCTTGCCCTCGCCGCGCAGCTGCGCCTGTTGCGTGCCCCACAGCGCCGTCGCCGCCAGATCCTCGTTCAGGCCAGGCTTGAAGGTGACATTCGCCTCGGCCAACGTCTTTTGCGCCCGCGCCATCTGCAGGTCCACCGCCCCCAGCGGCGAGCCGCGATAGCCGGTGACATACCCGGCGGTGTTGTGCCCCTCGGCGCGGTCCCGTGCGGCCTGCATCAGCATCAGACGCACAAGGGCCTGCGTGCCGTTCAACAGGATCTGCGACTTGGACAGGTCCAGCCGGTCATTGAGGGAAATCTTCTGATCGCTCATATCGTCCTCCCGTGGCGCTTGCGCGATTCCGCGCAATTGCTATGTATATAGGCGTGTATTAGGTCAATATATGTGACCTAATGCAGATTTTCACGCGAATTCCGCGCTATCGGCTGTGAACCGCAAATGTTTTTCTGCTATTGCGCACGCGGGCATTGGATCGAATTGAAAGTTGCGAAATGGATTGGGACAAACTGAGAATATTTCACGCGGTCGCCGACGCCGGCAGCCTCACCCATGCCGGGGACCAGCTTCACCTCTCGCAATCCGCCGTCTCGCGACAGATTCGCGGGCTCGAGGAATCACTCAACGCCACGCTCTTTCACCGCCACGCCCGCGGCCTGATCCTGACCGAACAGGGCGAGCTTCTGTTCGACGCCACCCGCGCCATGGTCAAGCGCCTGGACGCCGCCACCGCGCGCATCCGCGACAGCGAGGAAGAGGTGTTCGGCGAACTCCGCGTGACCACCACCATCGGATTCGGCACGCTCTGGCTCGCCCCGCGCCTGCCCAAGCTCTTTTCGACCTATCCCGACCTCAACATCGACCTCATGCTCGAGGAACGCGTGCTCGACCTGCCCATGCGCGAGGCCGACGTGGCCATCCGCATGAAGGAACCCAGCCAGGCAGACCTCATCCGCAAGCGCCTGATGATGATCAACATGTGCCTGTTCGCGACCCAGAAATATCTCGATGAGCGCGGCACGCCCGAAGGGATGGAAGACCTCGGAACGCACCGGCTGATCTGCCAGAACCCGCGCTCGGCCCAGGTCGGCGCCGGCGCCACGCTGGTCAACGAACTGGTGACCTACGACATCCCGTCGCTGCTGACCGTCAACAACTATTACGGCGTGCTGCAAGGCGTGCTCAACAACCTTGGCATCGGCGTCCTGCCCGACTATCTGGGCCAGGATTTCGACCAGCTTGTCCGCGTCCTGCCCGACGTGCAGTCCTCCGACGTGCCGGTCTTCCTCGCCTACCCCGAGGAGCTGCGCCATTCGCAGCGCATCAAGGCGTTCCGCGATTTCGTTCAGGAAGAAATTGTGGCCTATCGCAAAAACGTCGCAAAATAAGGCGTTTCGGGCAATTTGCGCGCGCCGGAACAGCAGCCATGCGGCAACAGCATAGCAGGTTTTCGCACAGTGCGACCTGTTTACCCTTGATCGCTCGAAAAACGGGCACTAATTCCACGGCATGACGGTGATCAACCCGATCACTTCATACCTCCCTGTTGGACTATGGCCGAGCTTATCAGCTCGGCCTTTTTTTTTGCTCAGATCAACGGGATGTCCGGGCCCGCCAGCGGCGACAGCGCCCGCGGCGCGCCGTCGGTGATCACGATATTCTCCTCATGCACCATGCACAGGCCCCCGGGCCGGTCTATCCCCGGCTCCAGCGTGATCACCATGCCCGGCTCCAGCACCGTCTGATCGCGTGGCGTCAGCGACATCCCCTCGGTCAGCTGCATCCCCAGCCCGTGGCCCAGCCGCCCCGCCGTCTCGCCCGTACCGACGACAGCAAACATGGCGCGCCACAGGTCGCAGGCGCGCGCTCCGGGCCGGGCGATCTCCATCGCTGCCGCCGTGGCCTCGACCAGCCGCGCATGGGCCTCCGCCACGCCGTCGCCCACGTGGCCCACGGCGAAATTCCGGTCGAAATCGCAGAAATACCCGTCATACACCGCGCCCGTGTCCAGCATCAGCACGTCGCCCGCCCGTAGCCGCCTCTCGGACGCGGGCGAGATCACGTCCGCATAGCCACCCTGCCCCGCGCCGCCCGCAATGTACGGCACCCAGTCTGCGCCTTCCTCCAGCAGCAGGCGCTGAAAGTCGCGGAAAACCTGCGCCAGCGGCCGGCCCTCGCCCGCGATCTCGGTCACCCGGGCAAAGGCGCGCCCTGCAATGGCACAGGCCGTTTCGATCTTGGTGATCTCGGCGGGCGACTTTACCGCCCTGAGGCCGGCGACGATCCCCGCATCGCCCGTGAACGGCAGACCCGCCAGCTCCTTTATCCGCGCGAAATCCGCCAGCGGCATCCGCAAATGTGTCTCGTATCCCGATGGCACCCCCACCGGACCGCCCACCTCGCGCAGCGTGGCCGCCAGCAGGCTCACACCGTCGTCGTCCGGATCGGGGGCCGACCACGTTCGGATCTCCTCGACCCATGTGCGCCCCATCAGCGCCGCGCCGATCGAGGGAATCACCGCCTTGGGCGGCCCTTCGCGCGGCACCACCAGGAACCACGGACGGCTCGGGCTTTCCCAGAATCGCGTCAGGAACCCGGTGAAATAGCGCAACTCCGCCTCGGTCGTCAGCAAGAGCGCCCCCAGCCCCGCGCGGTCCATCAGCACCTGCGCCCGCGCTGTGCGGGTCTCGTATTCCGCACGGTCGAAGCCCCGGTTCATGCCTCGGCCTGTTCACTCAGGATGCACAGCACCCGCGCCTCCGGCCCAAGGCCCATCAACCGCACGGCCGCCAGCCCCGCCGCACCGGATTCGGTGCTCTCCAGCCCCATCAGCGTCAGTTCCGGCAGCACCGCCGCCGCCTCCTCCTCGGTGATGGTCGCAAAATCGTCCGCATCCCGCGACAGCCCGCGCAGCGCGATCAGTGACGGCTCCTTGCAGTCCAGCCGCCCCATGGCCGAGACCGGACCTTCGGTCACCACCGGACGCCCCGCCTCGATACTCGCCTGCAACGCCGGGGCCGCCTCGGGTTCCACCACGACGATGCGCGGCGCGGCGCCCCAGCGCTGCCGAAACAGCGCCGCGCAGGCACCCGCCAGCCCGCCGACCCCGGCTTGCAAAAAGACATGCGTCGGCACCTCGGGCATCTGCCGCACCGCCTCCTCGGCCATCACGAGGTAGCCTTCCATCAACCGCCAGGGCAGGTCCACGTATCCCGGCCAGGAACTGTCCGACAAGAGCGTCCAGCCGTTGTCCGAGGCCGCCGTCTCTGCCGCCTTCATGCTGGCCGCGTAATCCGTCCCAGCCCGCACCACATCCGCGCCCATGTCTCGCAGCCGCCCGGCAAAGCCTTCGGGCACAGTCTCGGCGATATAGACCACCGCCTTGGCGCCAAAGACCCTGGCCCCCGCCGCCACCGACATCCCGTGATTGCCCGCACTTGCCGTCACGTATGTCCGCCCAGCCAGCGCACGCGCCAAGTCGTCCGCCCCCGTCGCCGCGGCCTCATGCGCAATCACGTAAGCCGCCCCAAGCGCCTTGAAGCTGCCCAGCCCCATGCGCCCGCGCTCGTCCTTCACGAATACCGTCGTGCCGAACGCCTCGCGCCGCTCCAGCGGCGCCTCCCCATGCGCCGGACATTCCGCCAACAGCCGCAACGGCGCGGCGGCGTCCACGCTCGGCCCGGGGATCTCGGCCAGCACGCCATCCATCAGCCCCTGCCCGCGCCACGGGTTCTCTATGATCTTCATGGCACCTCCTTTTCGCCCAACCCGACGGCATCGCGCGGCCTCCGTCAAGGCCCATGGCACGGACCGCGCCGCACCCCCTTCCCCCCGCTGCGTTCATGTCCTAATAGGGGCGCCATCTGCACCGCACCTTGGGGGACATGTTTCACATGCAGGAACCGGCCATCACGTCCGATCTGATCGCGGCCCACGGGCTCAAGCCCGACGAGTACGACCGCATCCTCGAAATCATCGGCCGCGAACCGAGCTTCACCGAGCTTGGCATCTTCTCGGCCATGTGGAACGAGCATTGCTCCTACAAGTCCTCCAAGAAGTGGCTGCGCACCCTGCCCACCGACGGCCCGCAGGTGATCTGCGGCCCGGGCGAGAATGCGGGCGTCGTCGATATCGGCGACGGTCAGGCCGTGGTCTTCAAGATGGAAAGCCACAACCACCCGTCGTATATCGAGCCCTATCAGGGCGCGGCCACCGGCGTCGGCGGCATCCTGCGCGACGTCTTCACCATGGGCGCGCGCCCCATCGCCTCCATGAACTCGCTCTCCTTCGGCGAAGTCGCCCACCCCAAGACCCGCCAGCTGGTGCATGGCGTGGTCGAGGGCATCGGCGGCTACGGCAACTGCTTCGGCGTGCCCTGCGCGGGCGGCGAGGTCCGTTTCGATCCCGCCTATAACGGCAACTGCCTCGTGAACGCCTTCGCGGCGGGCCTCGCGGATGCCGACAAGATCTTCTACTCCGCCGCCTCCGGCATCGGGATGCCCGTCGTCTATCTCGGCGCCAAAACCGGCCGCGACGGCGTCGGCGGCGCCACCATGGCCTCCGCCGAATTCGACGAAACCATCGAGGAAAAGCGCCCCACCGTGCAGGTCGGCGACCCCTTCACCGAAAAACGCCTGATGGAGGCCACGCTGGAACTCATGGCCACCGGCGCCGTCATCTCGATCCAGGACATGGGCGCGGCGGGCCTGACCTGTTCCGCCGTCGAAATGGGCGACAAGGGCGGGCTGGGCGTCAAGCTGAACCTCGACGCCGTGCCGCAGCGCGAGGCGAACATGACCGCCTACGAGATGATGCTCAGCGAATCCCAGGAACGCATGCTCATGGTCCTGCGCCCCGAGAAAGAGGCGGAAGCCCGCGCCGTGTTCGAAAAATGGGACCTCGACTTCGCCATCGTCGGCGAGACCATCGCCGAGGACCGCTTCCTGATCATGCACAAGGGCGAAGTCATGGCCGACCTGCCGCTGGCCACCCTCTCGGGCAGCGCCCCGGAATACGACCGCCAGTGGGAAGAACCCGAAACGCCTGAGGCCCTCGACGATGCGAACGTGCCCAATGTCGATCCCATCGACGGGCTGAAGGCCCTCATCGGCTCGGTCAACTATTGCGGCAAGCAGTGGGTCTACGAGCAATACGACACCATGGTCATGGCCGACAGCGCCCGCACGCCCGGCCAGGGCGCCGGCCTCATCCGCGTGCACGGCACCGACAAGCACCTCGCCTTCACCTCCGACGTGACCCCGCGCTACGTCAAGGCGAACCCCTTCGAGGGCGGCAAACAGGCGGTGGCCGAGGCCTACCGCAACCTCACAGCACTTGGCGCCGTGCCGCTCGCGACCACCGACAACCTCAATTTCGGCAACCCGGAAAAACCCGCGATCATGGGCCAGTTCGTCATGGCCATCAAGGGCATCGGCAAGGCCGTCGCGGCGCTCGACATGCCGATCGTGTCGGGCAACGTCTCGCTCTATAACGAGACCGACGGCTCAGCCATCCTGCCCACCCCCACCATCGGCGCGGTCGGCTTGATCAAGGACCCCGAGACGGCGATCACCGGCCAGGCCCGCGACGGCCACGTGGCCCTTCTGGTGGGCGAAACCACCGGCCACCTCGGCCAGTCGGCGCTTCTGGCCGAGGTCTACAATCGCGTCGAGGGCGACGCCCCGCCTGTCGATCTAGCGACCGAGAAACGCAATGGCGACTTCATCCGCGCCAACCACGCGCTGATCAAGGCCTGTACCGACCTCTCCGACGGCGGCCTCGCGCTGGCGGCATTCGAGATGGCCGAGGCGGCGGGCGTCGGGATCTGCCTGGACAACGACGAGACTGCGACGCTCTTCGGCGAGGATCAGGCCCGCTACCTCGTGGCCTGCAACTTCGACCAGGCCGAGGCGCTGATGATCGCCGCAGGCCAGGCCGGCGTGCCGATCCAGTCCGTGGGCCGCTTTACCGGCAGCGACGTGCAGATGGGCCGCTCCAGCGCGCCACTCACCGAGCTCGCCGCGATCTACCGCGGCACCTTCGGCGACACCTTCGCCTGACGGCAATTCGGTGACCCCGCCCCGGACTTGATCCGGGGCCTCCACCACCCAAGAGGTCCCGGATCAAGTCCGGGACGTGTCTCACAGACCTCGCCGCTCGCGCCCCATCACGTTTGCGTCGGGGGCGTTGGCGGGCCTGCCATGCTCTGCCATTCTTTCGGAACCTACCCTCCGAAAGGTTCCGACCATGCTCCGCCTGCCCCTGACCCTCGCCCTCGTCACGCTGCCCCTCATGGCCACCGCCCAAGACAGCGAAACGCCCACCCCGGACACTCCGATCGAAGCCCCCATGTCGCTTGACCGGTTGGACACCATCCTGAAATCACTCGACGAGAACATCCGGACCGACGGCCGCGTCTGGCAACTGACCATCGCCGACACGCCCGTACTGATCATCACCGATCCCGACAATGACCGGATGCGCGCCCTGTCCCCTGTGGCCGATCTCGAAGACGTGCAGGTCGACACGCTTCGACGCATGATGCAGGCCAATTACGACACCGCGCTCGACGCCCGCTACGCCATCGCCAAGGACATGGTCTGGTCCACCTATATCCATCCGCTCAGCCCGCTGGAAAAGGACCAGCTGATCTCTGGCCTCGGCCAGGTGGTCAACCTTGTTCAGACCTACGGCACGCTCTACACCGGCGGCGCGATGCAGTTCGGCGGTGGCGACAGCGGCACCTTGCAGCGCGACCTCATTGACGAGCTTCTGAAGAAGGGCGAGGAACTCTGACGCGGCGCACACCCGCACCACATCGTAGGGCGGGGTTTCACCCCGCCTCCGCACCCCGGTGCCGGGATGAAATCCCGGCCTACCCTGCCCCGCGTACCGGACGACGCCCTCTGTCCGTCGAAGACCTCCGCCCCACATCGTAGGGCGGGGTTTCACCCCGCCGCCCCACCCGGATGCCGGGATGAAATCCCGGACTGCCCCGCCACGGGCGACATCGCCGGAAACCACGTCCGTCGCTTGCATCCCGGCCCTGCCCTCTCTACATCAGGGGCAGACACCAAGGAGACGCGCACATGCCCATGCAAGTCCAGGAAATCGAGGATCTGATCCGCGAAACCTTCCCAGACGCCAAGATCACCATCACCGATCTGGCGGGCGACGGAAATCATTACGCGGCCGAGGTAATCGACGAAAGCTTCCGGGGCAAGAACCGCGTTCAGCAGCAGCGCGCCGTCTATGCCGCGCTCAAGGGCAAGATGGACGGCCCCTCGGGCGACCTGCACGCGCTGGCGCTGACCACCAAGGCCCCGGACTGAGACCATGAGCTGGACGCTGATCATCCTGCTGATCCTGGTTGCCGCCGCCATCGCCGCGGTGGCCATCGTGGGCCAGCGCAAATCCCCCGGCCAGCGCGGCAGTGAACCGGGGACCGGGATGCACGTCCTTGAATCCGACTACCAATCCGGCATGGGCGGCGGCAACGTCCGACGCTGGGAAATCCCCCGCGATCCGCAGGCCTATGCCAAACTCTTTGCACCGAAGGACACCAGGAAATGAGCGACCCGAAGACGCAAATCGAAGAAACCGTCAAAGCCAACGACGTGGTGCTTTACATGAAGGGCACCAAGACCATGCCGCAATGCGGGTTCTCGTCCCGCGTCGCGGGCGTGCTGAACTACATGGGCGTCGAGTATACGGATGTGAACGTGCTGTCCGATGACGGCATCCGTCAGGGCATCAAGGATTATTCCGACTGGCCCACCATCCCGCAGCTCTACGTGAAGGGCGAATTCGTCGGCGGCTGCGACATCATCACCGAGATGACGCTCTCGGGCGAGCTCGATACGCTCTTCGAGCAGAATGGCGTCACCTACGACAAGGACGCCGCCGACAAGATCCGCGAAGCCAACGGCTGAGCCGGGTCTTTCACTCCGGTTAATTCAAGGCGCGGTCCCGTTTCGGGACCGCGTTTTTCTTTGCAAATGCTTAACGGCGCGCGGTCCGTTCACACAAGCCTTCGGACAACGGCACCGACGCGAGGCCACCAAAATACCGACGCAATACCGACGCGGGTTTTTGCCCCCGATTCGCCGTTAAGACATTGGCCACAGGATCAAAAACAGCCCCGCCGCGAACGCCGCCGCGCGCAGCGGCCAACCTTTCTTCAGCACCAGCGACAAGCTGACCAGCGCCAGCCCCGCACCCACCTTGACCATCGCCAGAACCGCCCATCCCGGCGCCTCCGCCAGCGCCGTGATGCCGGGATTTGCCACCATCCCCAACGGGATCAGGTATAGCCCCACACCCAACGTCATCGCCGTCAGCGCGACGCGCAGCCAGTTCTCGCCGATCATCCCCGCCGCGATGAACACGGCCCCGCAGACGGGCGGCGTGATGGTCGACAAAAGCGCGTACCAGAAGACGAACAGATGCGCCTGAAGCGGCTCCATCCCCAGCTCGATCAGCGCCGGCCCCGCAACCGAAACGCAGATCACATAGGCCGCCGTCGTGGGCACCTCCATGCCCAAAATCAAGCAGGCACAAGCGGTTAACAGCAGTGACGGCCACAGCATCCCGCCCGAGGCCGACAGGATCAGCGAGGTGATCTTGACCCCCAGCCCGGTCACGCCCAGCACCCCGATGACCAATGAGGCGCAAAAGATTATCGCGCCGATCAGCGCCACCTGCCGCGCCGCGGTCATCAGCGCCGTCTCGGCCCGCTCCAGCGCGCGCGCGAGGTTCACCCGCAGGTCTGACCCCAACAAGAGCAGCGCCGCCCCGGCAAAGATCGACAGGCACGCGGCGTATTGCGGCGTCACCCGCATCACGAACATGCCCCACAGCAGGATCAGGAAGGGAACAAGGAAAAACCCTGACGTTATAATCACATCGCGCCGCGCGGGCCGGTCCGCATCCGCCAGCCCCCGCAGGTCGAACCGCGCCGCATAGCCGTCGATCCCTACCCAGACGGCCCAGAAATACAAGAGCGCGGGCAGTGCCGCGGCTGCCATGACGCCGGTATAGGGCACCCCCGTCAGTTCGACCATGACGAAGGCCCCCGCCCCCATCAGCGGCGGCATGATCTGCCCTCCCGATGACGCCACCGCCTCCACCGCGCCGGCGATCCGCTTGGGGTATCCCAGCTTCTCCATCGCCGGCAGCGTCACCGCCCCGGTCGAGGCCACGTTGGCCGAGGCCGAGCCCGAGATCGAGCCGAAGAGCGCCGAACTCAGCACCGAGACCTTGGCGGCCCCGCCCCGCAGACGCCCCGCGGCGGCAGCGGCCACGTTCATGAACCCCTGCCCCGCCTCGCCCGCGTTCAGCACCCCGCCGAAGATGACAAAGATCGCCACCACGTTCACCGACACCTGTGTCAGCGACCCCCAAAGCGCGCCTTCAGCAATGGTCAGCGTGCCCAGAAAGCTCTCAATCGGCGTGCCCGAATGGCCGAAACGGCCCGGGATATATTGCCCGAACAGCCCGTATAGAAGCGCGATAGCCGCCACCAACGGCAGAGGCCAGCCAATCGCCCGCCGGGCCGCTTCCAGCACCACGAGGATCAGCACGGCGGCGATGGCCACCTGCCCTTGGCCTTCCAGAAACCCGTACTGGTCCCCCAGCATGTTGCGGTTAAGGACCACCCACAGCGCCGCGCCCACGCCAAGCCCCGCCAGCACATACCCGCTATGGCGCATCAGCCCCGCCTGCCCCCAGATAAGCACCCAGGGCAGTACGAACACCAGGTGCATCGGACGGCTGACCAGGTTCGGCACCAGACCCCAGAACACCAGCCCGATGTGAAACACCACCGAGGCCAGCGCCAGGCCAAGCCAGAAAAGCCGCGCAGGACCGGCCTGCGCGGCGGGATCGGGGGTCGTCAGGCTCACGTGGTCACTTCTGGGCGTCGGTCAGGGCCATGCCTGCCTCTTCGTAATACCGCACGGCGCCGGGGTGGATCTGGCCGGTGATGTTCTCCATCAGGGCGTCGTCCACGCCGTTCCACCAGGCCGAGGATTCCGCCAGCTTGGCCTTGCTTTCCCAATAGGTCTTGGTCAGCTGATAGGCGGTCTCGTCATCCATCTTGGTAGTCGTGTAGGCCGCCACCGGCAGCGAGGTCGTCACAATGTCCTCGTCCTGCCCAGCATAAGTGCCCGCAGGGATCACCAGCTTGGTGCGCCCGGTCTCGGCGATCTGCTCGTCGCTCATCGACAGTACCGTCACGCCGGTCGAGGCCGCCGCCTCGACCACGTTCGGCGCGGGCCACGAACCTGCGGTCACGAACCCGTCGATCTGCCCGTTCTGAATGGCAGGAACAGCGTTCGACAGTTCCACGTCGGCGATCTCGACCTTGTCAGCCAGCCCGAAAAGGTCGAGATACTTCTCGCCCTCCGTCGCGCCGAAGCTTCCCTTGCCCAGCAGGATCGTCTTGCCTTCCAGGTCGGCCAGCGTCGTGGCCCCGCTTTCCTCGGACATGACGAAATGCATGGTCAGCGACGGGATCGGGAAGAGCGCGCGGATTTCATCAAAGGCCGGGTCGCCCTTGCCCTCGAACATGGCCTTGCCGCCCTGCGCCAGGCTGACCAGCACCGGGGGCGTGGTAAAGACGTAATCGCTGCCCCGCGCGCGCACCTCCATCACGTTCTGGACCGAGCCCTGGCTTTCCTCGACGGTGACGCTGATCTCGCCGTCCGAGGCCTCCTGCATGGCCTCGGCGATCTGCACGCCCATCTGGTAATAGGACGAGGCCGTCTTGGCCGATTTGTAGGTCACGCGGGTCTCGGCGGCGGCCGGCAGAGCCAGCATCGTGCCGGCCAGAACGGCGGCGGTCATACGGTGAAATGTCATGGTATCCTCCCAACTGTCTGGGGCGCATTTATGCCTGCGCCCCGGACAGGGTCAATGGTCAGATATCCAGCGTATGGTCCTTTTCCCACTGGCTGAAATGCGCCATGTAGGAATCCCACTCCTGCCGCTTCATCTTCAGGAACGCGGCCGAGAATTCCTCGCCCAGCATCGCCTTCAACTCGCGGTCCTTGTCGTAAAGACGCAAGGCATCCAGCATGTTCAGCGGCAGTTTCGGCGCGCCCCGCACCTTGTGGCCTTCGGCGTACATGTCGATGTCGTACCGCTTGCCCGGATCGGCCTTGGACCGGATCCCGCTGAGGCCCGCCGCGATGACCACGGCTTGCAACAGATACGGGTTCGCCGCCCCGTCCGCCAGCCGCAGCTCGAACCGCCCCGGCCCCGGCACGCGCACCATGTGGGTGCGGTTGTTGCCGGTCCATGTGACCGTGTTGGGCGCCCATGTGGCCCCCGACGTGGTGCGCGGCGCGTTGATCCGCTTGTAGCTGTTCACGGTTGGGTTGGTGATCGCTGCCATGCCGCTGGCGTGCTTCATGATCCCGCCCAGGAAATTTGCGCCCCGGTCCGACAGGCCCAGCTCCGCCGTCGGGCTGCCCTCGGCCTTGTCTGCGGCAAATACGTTGGTCTTGGCCTTGGCACCGGCCGCGTCCCAGACCGAAATATGTACATGCGCGCCGTTGCCTGTAAGCCCTTCGACCGGCTTGGGCATGAAGGTCGCGCGGAAGCCATGCTTTTCGGCCACCGACTTCGTCATGAACTTGAAGAACGAATGCCGGTCGGCCGTCACCAGAGCGTCGTCGAATTCCCAGTTCATCTCGAACTGGCCGTTCGCGTCCTCGTGGTCGTTCTGATACGGGCCCCAGCCCAGATCCAGCATGTAATCGCAGATCTCGCGCACCACGTCGTAGCGGCGCATCACCGCCTGCTGGTCATAGCACGGCTTCTCGGCGGTATCGAACTCGTCACTCAGCGAATTGCCATCGGGGGTCAGCAGGAAATACTCCGCCTCCACGCCGGTCTTGACGTGCAGCCCTTCCTCGGCGGCCTCTTCGATCAGACGGCGCAGCACGTTGCGCGGGGCCTGGGCCACGTCCTCGCCTTCCATCACCGGGTTGGCGGCCACCCACGCCACTTCGGGCTTCCACGGCAGTTGAATGACCGACTCCGGGTCCGGCACGGCCAGCATGTCGGGATGCGCCGGCGTCATGTCCAGCCACGTGGCAAAGCCCGCGAACCCCGCGCCGTCTTCCTGCATGTCGGCAATCGCCTGCGCCGGGACCAGCTTGGCCCGCTGCCCACCAAAGAGGTCGGTGAAGGATATCATGAAATACTTTATGCCGTTCTTGTCGGCGAATTTCGCCAGGTCCGTGGCCATTGTCGTCTCCCCGTTTCTTGTCTTTCTGAATATTGTCGCGATTACATACCGCCCTGCCCGGGAATCCAAGAGGTTCCCGCCAGAGGCACCCGCGCCATGGCGGCGGCCTCCACGGTAAGAGCTTGTAAATCTTCTGGCTCCAGATTGTGCACGTGGTTCTTGCCACAGGCCCGGGCCAGCGTCTGTGCCTCCAGCGTCAGGACCTTGAGGTAATTGTTCAGCCGCCGCCCGGCCTCGACCGGGTCCAGGCGTTTCGACAATTCCGGGTCCTGGGTGGAAATGCCGGCCGGGTCGCGGCCTTCGTGCCAGTCGTCATAGGCCCCGGCGGTGGAGCCGAGCGCGTTGTACTCGGCCTCCCACTTGGGGTCGTTGTCGCCGATGGCCACCATGGCCGCCGTGCCGATGCTGACCGCGTCCGCGCCAAGCGCCAGCGCCTTGGCCACGTCCGCGCCCGTGCGGATGCCGCCCGAGACGATCAGCTGCACCTTGCGGTGCATGCCCAGTTCCTGAAGCGCGGCCACGGCCTCGCGGATACACGCCAATGTCGGGATGCCGACATGCTCGATAAAGACGTCCTGCGTGGCGGCCGTGCCGCCCTGCATCCCGTCGATCACCACCACGTCCGCCCCGGCCTTCACGGCCAGCGTCGTGTCGAAGAACGGGCGCGCCGCACCGACCTTGACGTAAATGGGCTTTTCCCAGCCGGTGATCTCGCGCAGTTCCAGGATCTTGATCTCTAGGTCATCGGGCCCGGTCCAGTCCGGGTGGCGACAGGCCGAGCGCTGGTCGATCCCCTTGGGCAGCGTGCGCATCTCGGCCACACGGTCCGAGATCTTCTGACCCAGCAGCATCCCGCCACCGCCGGGCTTGGCGCCCTGGCCGACAACGACCTCGATGGCATCCGCTTTGCGCAAATCGACCGGGTTCATCCCGTAACGGCTCGGAAGATATTGATAAACAAGCGTTTTCGACTGCCCACGCTCTTCAGGCGTCATCCCGCCATCGCCCGTGGTGGTCGAGGTTCCGGCCATCGACGCCCCGCGCCCCAACGCTTCTTTCGCCTGCGCCGACAACGCGCCGAAACTCATGCCGGCAATGGTGATCGGGATCTTCAGCTCGATGGGTTTCTCGGCATAGCGCGACCCCAGCACCACGTTCGTGTCGCACCGCTCGCGATAGCCTTCCAGCGGATAGCGCGACATGGACGCGCCCAGGAACACCAGGTCGTCGAAATGCGGCACCTTCCGCTTGGCCCCGCCACCGCGGATATCATAAATGCCCGTGGCCGCCGCCCGGCGGATTTCCGCGTTAACGTCCGGCGTGAAAGTATTGGAATATCTCGGCAAAGTCCGCGGAGCGGATTTTTGATTGTCGCTCATTCGTCCGTCTCCTCAATAGGCGTTGTCGATGTTGAAATTATACAGCGTCCGGGCCGAGCCATAGCGCTTGAACTCGGACGGATCGGCGTCGATCCCGGCCTTGTCCAGCAGCTCGGTCAGCTTCTCGACATGCTCGGGCCGCATTTCCTTTTCGATGCAGTCGGCGCCCAGGCTTTTGACACTGCCGCGCACGAACAGCTTCGCCTCGTACAGGGAATCGCCAAGCGCGTCGCCCGCATCGCCGCAGACCACCAGGTGCCCCGCCTGCCCCATGAAGGCCGACATATGCCCCACATTGCCGCCCACCACGATGTCGATCCCCTTCATCGAGATCCCGCAGCGGGACGACGCATTGCCCTTGATCACCAGCATTCCACCATGCCCGGTCGCCCCGGCATACTGGCTGGCGTCGCCCTCGACGATCACAGTGCCACTCATCATGTTCTCGGCCACGCCGGGGCCGACATTGCCAGCCACGCGAACCGTCGCCTGTTGGTTCATGCCCGCGCAATAGTAGCCGGTCGAGCCCTTCACGGTCACATCGAGCGGCGCATCCAGCCCCACGGCAATCGCATGACTGCCGCGCGGATTGACGACTTGCCAGCCGGTCTCGTTGCCGCTGGCCCCTTGCAGCGCGGCGTTAAGCCCGCGCAGCCCATCCGCTTCCAAATCGTATGTCTGCATCTCAATGGCTCCAGAAATAAACGGTGGCAGGCTCCGGCTCCCACACGCGGGCGTCCTCGATCCCCGGCAGGTTCACCAGCGCGCGATACTCGCTGCCGAAGGCCACGTATTGATCGGTCTCGGCCATCACGGCCGGTTTGCAGGCAATGGGATCGCGCAGCACGCCGAACCCGTCCTTGGTGCCGACCACAAAGGTATAAAACCCGTCCAGGTCCGCCAGCCCCGCCTCCAGCGCTTCACCAAGTGTATGACCTTGCTGCATTTTCCACGTCAGGTAGGCCGCGGCGACCTCGGTGTCGTTCTGCGTCTCCACCTCGATCCCTTCACGCGCCAGTTGCCGGCGCAGCGCGTTGTGATTGCTGAGCGACCCGTTATGGACAAGGCACTGGTCGGACCCCGTGGAAAACGGGTGCGCCCCCAGCGTGGTAACCGCGCTCTCGGTGGCCATGCGGGTATGCCCGATGCCATGGCTGCCGGTGAGCTTGGGAATGTCGAAGCGTTTCGCCACGTCCCCCGGCAGGCCGACTTCCTTGTAGATCTCGATGATATCGCCCGCGCTCATCACACGAATATCCGGGCGCAGCCGCTTGATCGCCTGCCGCGCCGCCGACACCTTGTCCTGCGGCAGGTCCAGCACCGCGTGAGTATCGATCACCCGCTGGCTGAGGCTGGTACCCACCTCTTTGCCGATCTCCTCGGCAAGGCCCTCGAACTGGCTTGGCTCGGCGGCTTGCAGGGTCAGCTTCGCCTGCCCGTCGCGATCCGTGCCGTAAACCGCGATGCCCGCACTGTCGGGCCCGCGGTCGGACATTGTGATCAGCATGTCGGTCAGCATTTCGCCCAAGCGCGGCTCAAGCGTCTTGTCCTTCAGGAACAGTCCAACGATTCCACACATATCGGTGTCTCCTATGTTGCAGAGACGCTAATACGGCGGGAAAGAAGACGCAATGGGGTGAATTAAATATTCTTGTGGGGAATATTTATCGTTCGCCCTGCGGATAAGAGATTACCGACAGGTAGCGGATCGGCAAGCTCAGCAATTCGTCAGGGCCATGCGGCGCGTCGGCATCGAAAAACAGGCTGTCGCCGGGCCGAAGGTGAAATCGCTGGTCACCATGGCGATACCCCACCTCGCCCTCCAGAATATAGAGCAACTCTATTCCGTCGTGCTGAAAGGTGGGAAAGACGTCCGATTCCTCGTTGAGCGTGATCAGGTAGGGTTCCACCACGACACCGCTGTTGTTGGCGCCGATGTGGCCCAGAAGGTTGTATTGATGCCCCGCCCGCGTACCGGCGCGCTCCATCTCGACGGCCTCGCCCGCCTTGACATGCACCACTTCGCGCCGCTCCTCGAACCGGCGGAAGAACGCCGTGATCGGCACGCTCAGCGCGGTCGACAGCGCCTGCAACGTGGTCAGCGACGACGATGTGACGCCGTTCTCGATCTTCGACAGCATGCCGACTGACAGGCCCGTGACGTCCGACAGGTCCGACACGGTCATGCCACGGGTCTTGCGGAACTCGCGCACGGCCCGCCCGATGGCGGTTTCCAGGTTCATGTCCTGATGCTCACGAACCTTGTGCGGGTCCTGATTCAGCTTTCCGGGGGCCATGGTATCTGCACTTTTTCTCGTTTCGGAACTTACCCTTGCACGGTCTTGGACGCGATTACGATACAAATTTCACGGCGAATGCCGCAATCCCGCCACATTTCGGCCCAACTTAAGTCCATGTTGACGGCAACCCTGTTCGGATAACCAGGCGCCGGTCGGCGCTGTCCGGCCGGTCTGACCCAAAAAAGGAGCAGGCACATGGCAACGACCCCCGACCTCCCCCAGAAGTCACAGAAACCCGCACCGACACCGCGCAACGTCGTGCGCAAGGACGCCAAGGTGGTCATCTCGAGACAGGTCTTCACCGACTTCGCCGCGATCTGAAGCGCCCGGCGCAGACAAAAACGGCGCGACCCGAAGATCACGCCGTCTTTGCTCTTCTGTCTCGGTGCGGTCAGCCGACCAGTTCGAGACCTGAAAAGAAATAAGCGATTTCCACCGCTGCCGTCTCCGGCGCGTCGGACCCGTGAACCGAATTCTCGCCGACCGACTCCGCGAATTCCGCGCGGATCGTGCCCGGGGCCGCATCGGCGGGGTTCGTGGCGCCCATCACTTCGCGGTTCTTGGCAATCGCGCCTTCGCCTTCCAGCACCTGCACGACGACCGGCTCGGACGCCATGAATTCGCACAGTTCGTCGTAGAACGGACGCTCGGAATGCACGGCGTAGAACACACCGGCCTGCGCCTTGGACAGGTGAATCCGCTTCTGCGCGATGATGCGCAGGCCGGCATCCTCGAACTTGGCATTGATCTTGCCGGTCAGGTTGCGTTTGGTGGCATCGGGTTTGATGATGCTGAGCGTGCGTTCGACAGCCATAGTAGCCTCTTTTCGTATCAGTCGTGGCGCAGACCCCATGCCTGCGCCGTCATTCGGCGCCCCGATAGCATGGGGGTGCATGATTGAAAAGCTGCGATTGACGGCGCGGGCGCGATACGTCATGCGGTGCGCATGTTGCGTCTTGATGACATAAGTTTCTCGGTCGCCGGCCGCCCCCTGATCGAGGGGGCATCGGCCGTCATCCCCGCGGGCCACAAGGTGGGTCTGGTTGGCCGCAACGGCACCGGCAAGACCACGCTTTTCCGCATGATCCGGGGCGAACTGCCGCTGGACACCGGCACGATCTCCTTGCCCGAACGCGCCCGCATCGGTGGCGTCGACCAGGAGGTGCCGGGCAACGAGGTGTCGCTGATCGACACCGTTCTGGCCGCCGACACCGAGCGCAGCGCGCTGATGACCGAGGCCGAAACCTCGACGGACGGCACACGGATCGCCGAAATTCAGACGCGGCTGGCCGATATCGACGCCTGGAGCGCCGAGGCCCGTGCGGCGACCATCCTCAAGGGTCTGGGGTTCACCGACGAAGAACAGGCCCAGCCCTGCTCGGCCTTCTCGGGCGGCTGGCGGATGCGCGTGGCGCTGGCTGCGGTGCTTTTCACCGCGCCCGATCTGCTGCTGCTCGACGAGCCCACGAACTATCTCGACCTCGAAGGCGCGCTCTGGCTGGAAAGCTACCTCGCGCGCTATCCCCATACCGTTCTGGTCATCAGCCACGACCGAGGACTCTTGAACCGCGCCGTGGGGGCGATCCTGCATCTGGAAGACCGCAAGCTGACGCTCTACCAGGGCGGCTACGACACCTTTGCGGAAACCCGCGCCGCGCGGCTGGCCAATGCCGAGGCCGAGGCGAAGAAACAGGAGGCGCGCCGCGCGCACCTGCAATCCTATGTCGACCGCTTCCGCTACAAGGCGGACAAGGCGAAACAGGCCCAGTCCCGCATCAAGGCGCTGGAGAAGATGAAGCCGATCTCGCGCCCGCAAGAGGCCGCGCTGCGCCGCTTTACCTTCCCCGAGCCCGACCAGCTGTCGCCCCCTATCCTGAGGCTGGACGGTGTCGCCACGGGCTACGACGGCGTGCCGGTATTGCAGCGCCTGACGCTGAGGATCGACCAGGACGACCGGATCGCGCTTCTGGGGCGCAACGGCGAAGGGAAGTCCACGCTTTCCAAGCTGTTATCGGGTAAACTTGAGGTTCTGGACGGCAAGAAACACGCCGCCTCGAAACTGCGCGTGGGCTATTTCGCGCAGCACCAGGTGGACGAGTTGCATCTCGACGAAAGCCCCCTCGATCACATCCGCCGCCTCTATCCCGACGACGGCCAGGCCAAGCTGCGCGCGCGGCTGGGCGGCTTCGGGATCGGCGCGGAACAGGCCGACACATTGGTGGCGAAACTCTCGGGTGGGCAGAAGGCCCGGCTGTCGCTGATGCTGGCCACGATCGACGCGCCGCACATGCTGATCCTCGACGAACCGACCAACCATCTCGATATCGAGAGCCGCGAGGCGCTGGTCGAGGCGCTGACGGACTACACCGGCGCGATCATCCTCGTCAGCCACGACATGCACCTGCTGGAACTGGTGGCCGACCGGCTGTGGCTGGTCAAGGACGGCACGGTAAAGCCCTACGAGGGCGACCTGCAAACCTATCGCGCCGCCCTGCTGGACCAGAAGCCCCCGAAAAAGGAAGCGGCAACGGCGGCGGTGGAAAAGCCTGCGCCGAAGCCAAAACGCCCCCCTCGCGACACCGTTCTGGAGTTGCGGCATGACGTGAAGTCCTGCGAACAGCGCGTGGAAAAGCTGAACGTGATGCGCGACAAGATCGCGGCCAAGTTGGCCGATCCCACGATCTACAGCAATGCCAAGGCGAACGACATGGAAGCCTGGCAGCGCAAGTATGCCGAGGTGATGGAGGGACTCGACCGGGCCGAGGCGCTGTGGCTGGCTGCACTGGAACGGCTGGACGCGGCGGAAAACTAGTCACAAGCGGTTTACAAGCTGCGCATCGCATCGCAAACCACGCGTATGGACCCCAGTTTCCTCATCACCGCCTGGGTGGCGCTCTTCGTCATCATCGACCCGATCGGGATGACACCGCTTTTCGTGGCGCTGACCCAAGGCGACAGCCCGGCGCGCCGCCGCGCCATCGCCTTGCGCGCCTGCGTTGCCGGGGCGCTTATCCTGATCGTGTTCGCCAGCTTCGGCGAATCCGTGCTGGACTTCGTCGGCATTTCGATGCCCGCCTTCCGGATCGCGGGCGGGCTTCTGTTGTTTCTGACCGCGCTCGACATGTTGTTCGAACGGCGCACCAAGCGGCGCAAGGACCAGGCCGACGAGGAAGACGACCGCGACGACCCCTCGATCTACCCGCTGGCCATTCCGCTGATCGGCGGTCCGGGCGCGATCACCACCGTGATCCTGCTGGCCGGACAGCAACCCGGGATCGAGGGACTCGCCTGGGTCATCGGCGTGATGCTGAGCGTGGTGACGCTCGTGTTCCTGCTGTTCCTGACCGCCGGCCTGCTGGAACGCGCCCTGGGGCGGACCGGCATCAACGTCATCACCCGCCTTCTGGGGATGCTGCTGGCCGCGCTGGCGGTTCAGTTCGTGCTGGACGGATTGAAGGGGTTTGGGCTGGCGGGCTGACGCGCCGCTGTTTATATCTTGCGCCATGACCGGAGATGACACCGCCCGACTGATCTACCTCGCGCTGCTCGGCGCAGCAGTCGTCGCGTGGTTTTTTGCGCAGAACCGCACCTCGCTGGGCAAGAACATGCAATATGTCGTGGTCTGGGGTCTGATCTTCGTGGGCGCCATCGCCGCCGTCGGGCTCTGGGGCGATATCCGCAATACCGCACGCCCCGCATCCTACACGAGCTTGGGCGAAGACCAGATCGAACTGCGCCGGGCCTTGGACGGGCATTACTACGTGACCGCACAGGTAAACGGGGCCCCCGTGGACTTCGTGGTGGACACCGGCGCGACGCTGATCGTGCTGACCCGGGCCGATGCCGAGAGCGCCGGCCTGAACACGGACGACCTCGCTTTCATCGGGCGGGCCGGCACCGCCAACGGCACGGTCAGCAGCGCGCCGGTGCGCCTGGACAGCCTGAAGATCGGCCCGCTGGAGGACCGCGGCATCGCGGCTTCGGTCAATGGCGGCGAACTGGACCGATCGCTTTTGGGCATGAGCTATCTCGAGCGGTTCTCGAATGTGCAGATTTCCGACGGAAAGATGATCCTGACCCGCTAGACGGAAGCGCGTCCCTCACGCCTCGGCTTTCTTCTCCCACCGGCCCGACTCCTCGGACCAGTATTGCGCAGAACAACTCGCGCCAGTCAGGGTCTTCCACTGGCCACGGGCGTGGTTCAGAGCCTGGTCGTCGTTGCCGTCGAACAGGATGCAGGTCCGTTCCAGCGCCTGCACCTCGTCGGGTGACACCTCGGCGCCGTCGACGCTCATGATGCAGACGGCGCCGTTGGTCACCGCGCCGGTGCTCAGCAGGATCGGCTGGCGGGTATCATGCGGCCCGCCCGCGCGCCCGTGCGGAAGAAAGCCCTCCTCGGGCCCCAGCCACAGTTTTTCGTCCAGCCAGTCCAGCCGCGCCTCCTGCGTGCCGCGCACCAGTACGCGCCAGCCCGCGCCGCGCGCCTTGTCCAGCAGCATCGGCAGCGTCGCCTCCAGCGGACGGCGGGTCAGGTGATAGAAATAAACCGCGCCCATCACTCCCCTTCGTATTGATCGGCCACAAGCCGGTCGAGGCTCATGACGCCCCAGCCGGTCGAGCCCTTGGGGGCGAAATCCGTGTCCTTGGTCACCCGCGCCACGCCCGCGATATCAAGGTGGATCCAGGGCGTCCCTTCCTCGACAAAACGTTGCAGGAACTGCGCCGCGGTGATCGAGCCGGCGGGCCGTCCGCCCACGTTCTTCATATCGGCGATGTCGGACTTGAGCTGCTTGTCATAGGCCTCGCCCAGCGGCAGGCGCCAGGCACCCTCGCCCTCGTTCTTGGCGGCGCGCAGGAACTTGTCGCAGAAATTGTCGTCGTTGGAAAAGACGCCCGCATTTTCATGCCCCAGCGCGATGATCATCGCACCGGTCAAGGTGGCAAGGTCGATGATCGCGGCAGGCTTGTAAGTCTTCTGCGCGTACCACAGCACATCGGCCAACAGCAGGCGGCCTTCGGCGTCAGTGTTGATGATCTCGACCGTGTCGCCCTTCATCGAGGTAAAGACGTCACCGGGGCGATAGGCCTCGCCCGAGGGCATGTTCTCGACCAGCCCGACAAGGCCCACGACGTTGGCCTTGGCCTGGCGCAGCGCGAGGGCGCGCATCGTGCCGACGACCACGCCTGCGCCGCCCATGTCCATGGTCATGTCCTCCATGCCCGTGGGCACCTTCAGCGAAATGCCCCCGGTGTCGAAAACCACGCCCTTGCCGACCAGCGCCAGCGGCGCATCGCCGTCGCGGCCGCCAGACCATTCCATCACTGCAACCTTCGTGGGCGAAGCCGACCCCTGCCCCACGGCCAGCAGCAGCCCCATCCCCTGCTTTTCAAGCTCGTCTTCTTCAAGGATGGTGATCTTCAGCCCTAGGCTCTCCATCTCCTTGATCCGCTTGGCGAATTCGGTGGTGGTCAGGTGGTTCGCCGGTTCCGACACCAGGTCGCGTGTCATCAACACGCCCTCGGCCACCGCCAGGGCGGATTTCGCCGCCTCGGTGGCCTCGTCGGGCTTGCCGACCATGATTGACACCGCGCCCGGTTCCTCGGGTTGCTTCGACTTGCGCGCATCGAACGAGTAAGCCCGAAGTGTAATCCCCTGCGCCAGCTCGCCCAGCCGCCGCGCGGTGCCCGCCAGCACCAGAAGCGGCGCCTCGCCCTTCAACTTGCCCAGGGCCGCGCCGGCCTTGCGCGTCTCGACCGGGTCCGCCCCGCGCTCCAGGCACAGCACGTCCAGCGCCTTGGCAGCCAGGCCCGTGGGCCAGGCCAAGGTCACCACTTGCCCGGGTTTGGTCTTTTCCCACGCCTCGCTTTCCAGCAGGCGCTTGACCGCCCCCTTGGTCAGCCGGTTCACACGCCGCGCACCGGGGCCCATCTTGCCGCTGGGCGTGACGATCACCGCGACGCGGCCTTCCGCTGCGGCAATGGCGTCGAGGTCCAGGTCGGTGAAGGTGACGGAAACGGGCGTGCTCATGGGATGCTCCTTGCGCGGAAATTGTCTGTCTTTCGTCACCAGACCTAGCGCCTCGCGAAGTGGAAGGCCAGTGCTGGCCGCAAACCGCCGGCCCGCGTCGCTTTATCGGTTTTCCCCCGCAATCAAATCGCATAACTTCCCCTGAAATGCTGCTAGACCGCGGGGGGAAAGCGTGACCAGATTCGACAGGTACATGCTGTCGCAATTCATGGTGCTGTTCGGGTTCTTCGCACTTGTGCTGGTGTCGATCTTCTGGATCAACAAGGCGGTGCGGATGTTCGACCGGCTGATCGGCGACGGCCAGCCTGCCTGGATCTTCCTCGAGTTCACCGCCCTGACCCTGCCCGGCGTAATCGGCGTGGTCCTGCCCATCGCGACCTTCGCCGGGGCGGTCTATGTCACCAACCGGATGACCACGGAGTCCGAGATGACGGTGATGCAGGCCACCGGCTATTCGCCCTGGCGCCTGATCCGCCCGGTGCTGATCTACGGGATCCTGATCGCGCTCATGATGTCGGTGCTCAGCCACTACCTGATCCCCAAGAGCCTGAGCCAGTTGCGCCTGCGCCAGGCCGAGGTCAGCCAGAACATCACCGCCAAGCTCCTGACCGAGGGAGAGTTCCTGCACCCGGCCCCCGGCATTACCTTCTATATCCGCGACATCACGCCCGAAGGCGAATTGCGCGATGTCTTCCTGTCGGACCGGCGCAACGCCCAGACGCCGGTAACCTACACCTCCACCCAGGCCTATCTCGTTCAGGAAGGCGGCGGTACCAAACTGGTGATGGTCGAGGGGCTGGCACAGAACCTGCGCGCCGAGGGCAACCGCCTGTTCACGACCCATTTCGACGATTTTTCCTATGACATCAGCAGGCTCATCTCGCGCGATCCCACGAACCTGAACCGCGTGGACTTCGCGCTGACCGGCGATCTGCTCTTCCGCTCGGCCGAGATGGCCGAGATCACCGGCAGAACGGTGCCCGAGGTTCTCTACGAGGCGCATGGCCGCATTGCGCAGGCCCTGATGTGCATCGTCGCCGCCCTGATCGGGTTTGCCACGCTGCTGGTGGGCACCTACAGCCGGTTCGGCGTCTGGTGGCAGATCGTGGGCGCCTTCACCTTGCTGGTGATGATCAAGATGGTCGAGGGCGCCGTGTCGGGCGCGGTCCTTGCGAGCGCAACCGCCTGGCCCCTGATCTACCTGCCGACCGGCATCGGCGCGGGGCTGACCGTGATCCTGCTCTACCTTGCGGCGCATCCCGGCTTCGTGCGGCGGCTCTGGCCGTTCGGGCCGCGCCGCGGCCCCTCGGGCCCGGCGGAGGGCGCGGCATGATCCTGCACTATTATTTCGCCCGCAAGTTCCTGTGGACCTTCGTCGCCATCGCATCGGTCTTCGTGATCCTTCTGGCCTTGATCGACCTCGTGGACGAGCTTCAGGACTTTCCCGACCTGCCCTTCGTGGATGTGCTTGGCGTCGTATTGCTCAACGTGCCGCACGCCAATTACGAAATCCTGCCGCTGGTCGTGATCCTGTCCGCCGTCGCCCTCTTTCTGCGGCTGGCGCGGTCGTCCGAACTGGTCGTGACGCGGGCCGCGGGCCGCTCGGCCCTGCGCAGCCTGGCCGCACCCGTCACGGTGGCGGCGCTGATCGGGGTCTTGTCGATCACCATGCTCAACCCGCTCGTCGCGGCGGCGTCGAAACGCTACAATGACGTGGTGAACACCTACATGGGCGGCGGCACCAGCGTTCTGGCCATCGCGTCCGAGGGCCTGTGGCTGCGCCAGGGCAGTTCCGAGGGCCAGACCGTGATCCACGCCGCCCGGGCCAGTTCCGACGTCACTACGCTCTATGACGCGACATTCATCAACTTTTCCCCCGAAGGCGAACCCGAGCAGCGCATCGTGGCCGAGACGGCCAGCCTCGCGGCCGGCCAGTGGGACCTGAAGAACGCCAAGATCTGGGATCTTTCGCCAGGCCGGAATCCCGAGGCGTCTGCCGAGGAGATCGCGCAGCTCGAGCTTCCGTCTGCCCTCACGCAGGACCGCATCATCGACAGCTTCGGCAAGCCGGAATACATCTCGCTGTGGGACCTTCCCGCGTTCATCAATCAGCTGGAAGAGGCCGGATTCTCCGCCCGCAGATATGCCGTGTGGTTCCAGATGGAACTGTCGCGCCCGCTCTTCCTTGTGGCGCTCGTCATGGTCGCCGCCGCCTTCACGATGCGGCACGCGCGGCTCAGCAACACCGGCGTCTCGGTGCTGATCGCGGTGATGCTGGGCTTTACCCTGCATTACATCCGCAACTTTGCTCAGATCCTTGGAGAAAACGGACAGATCCCGGTCTACCTCGCGGCCTGGGCCCCGCCGGTGGCGTCCTTCATGCTGGCGGCTGGCATCCTGCTGCACCTGGAGGATGGATGAGGCGCGGGCTGGCCATATGCGCGGTGCTGACTGCACTTGCCCTCGGCTATGGCGCCGGCGCCGATGCGCAGGGCCGCGTCGACGGCGCGCTGCCGGCCGGGTCCGGGGAATCGGCGCAACCGGCGGTGCTGGTGGCCGATGACGTGTTCCTCAACGGAAACGAGCAACTGGTGGCCACCGGCAATGTCGAGGCGCTCTACGACGGTCGCAGGCTCAAGGCATCACGGATCGTCTATGACCGGACAACCGAGACCTTGAGTGTCAGCGGACCGATCTCGCTGGAAGAAGCCGACGGCACCATGTTCGTTCTGGCCGACAGTGCGGAACTGGACCGCGAGATGCGCAATGGCCTGATGACCGGAGCCCGGATCGTGATGGACGACCAGATTCAACTGGCCGCCAACGAGCTGGCGCGGGTTAACGGCCGCTACAACCAGCTTTACAAGGCCGCCGTCACCTCGTGCCGGGTCTGCAACTCGCAAAGTCCACCGCTCTGGCAACTGCGCGCGCGCCGGGTCGTTCACGACCAGCAGGAAAGGCAGCTTTACTTTGACGGTGCCCAGTTCCAAGTGCTGGGCACGCCGGTCTTCTACCTGCCCCGCCTGCGCCTGCCCGATCCGACGCTTGAACGCGCCACCGGATTTCTGGTGCCGACGCTAAACAACTCGTCGCTTCTGGGCTTCGGGGCGCGGGTGCCGTATTTCATCCGCATCGGCGATCACAAGGACCTGACCGTCACGCCGTATATCTCGACCGAAACCCGCACACTGGAACTGCGCTACAGGCAAGCCTTCCGCAACGGCCTGGTCGAGGTCGAAGGCGCGCTCAGCGACGATGATATCGGTGGGCGCAGCTTCAAATCCTACGTTTTCGCCGAGGGTACCTTTGCCCTTCCGCGCGATTTCACCCTGCGCTTCGACATCGAAGCCGTGAATGACGACACCTACCTGCTGGATTACGGGTATTCCGGCAAGGACCGGCTGGACAGCGAGATCTCGGTCGAGCGCGCCCGGCGCGACGAATACATCCGCGTGGCACTGACAGGGTTTCGGTCGCTGCGCGCCGGCGAGAGCAATTCGACCCTGCCCACAATCGTGTCGAACGGGGAGTACGAAAAGCGCATCCAGCTGGCCTATGCGCCGGGCGGAGAGATTCGCCTCGGCTTTCTCAGCCACGCGCATTATCGCTCGTCCGACCTTGCGATCGACGGGCCCGATTTCGATCCCTTCGCCGATGGGCGCGACGTGGGCCGCTTTACCCTCAGCGCGGACTGGCACCGAAGCTGGACCCTTGGCCCCGGCGTGCTGGCCTCGGCGCAGGTGGGCTTGGCAGTCGACAGTTTCCACATTAGACAGGCCGGTCTCACCAGCCAGTCGGACGCGGTCGAAGTCACGCCCTCCGCCTCGGTCGAGCTGCGCTGGCCGCTTGTGAAAACCACCTCGAACGGTGCCACGCACGTCGTTGAACCGGTGATGCAGCTGGCCTGGGTCGGGGGCAGCAACTCCTTTGTGCCCAATGACGAAAGCACGCGGATCGAATTCGACGAAGGCAACCTGTTCGCCACATCCCGCTTTACCGCGCCGGACCGGCGCGAACGCGGCTTCAGCTCCGCCTACGGGCTAAGCTGGACCCGCTATGGGAACAAGGGCTGGCAAAGCACGTTCGCCGTCGGACAGGTCGTCCGCGACGAGGTGCAACTCGATCCTGCCGGCGGGTTTGCCTTTACCAATTCCTCGGGCTTGCAGGACCGCTATTCGGACCTTCTGATCGCGGGACAATTCAAGACCGACGACGGCCTGGCCATCACAGCGCGCGGTCTTTTCGACGACGATTTCGTCACGACCAAGGCCGAGGCGCGGGCAAGCTGGCGCAACGACCGCGCCCAGGTGGGCGGCACCTATATCTGGCTGCGCAATGACGTGGCCGAGGCCCGACCGAACAATATCTCCGAATGGGCGTTCGACGCCTCCTACCGACTGTCCCGGCACTGGACCGGCAGCGCCGACTGGCGTTACGACGTGGCCAGCGACGAATCCGTCCGCGCCGGGATCGGGGTCACATACACCAACGAGTGCGTGGATATCTCGCTTTCGGCCTCGCGTCGGTTCACCTCTTCCACTATCCTCGTGCCATCGACCGATATCAGTTTCACGGTGGGGCTTCGTGGCTTCACCACCAAGACAAGAGACAAGAGTTACGTCCGGACATGCGAGCAATGATGCCAAGACCTTCCTTTATTTACTCCGCGCTTCTCGTGCTGTTCGCAATTGCGGCCGGCACATTTTCCGGCGCGGCGCAGGCGCAGCAAAACCCCTTCGAGGCCGTGATCAAGGTCAACGACCTGGCCATCACCCGCTACGAGGTCGCCCAGCGGGCGCGGATGCTTCAGCTGTTCCGCGCCCCGGGCAACCCGCAGAAACTGGCCCGCGAGCAGCTGATAGAGGACCGCCTGAAGCTGGACGCCGCCACCAACGCCGGTTTCGTCCTGGAGGATGAACAGTTGATGGCCGGGATGGAAGAATTCGCCAGCCGCGCCAACCTGAGCGCGGAAGAGATGATCACATCCTTGGGACAGGCGGGCGTGGACGAATCGAGCTTTCGCGACTTCGTCCGAGCCGGGATGACATGGCGCGAGTTCTCACGCGCGCGGTTCGCACCTCAGATCAACGTCGACGAAGAGGACATCGCCCGCGCCCGGCTGTCGATCGGTAACCAGACCAGCGTGCGCGTGCTTTTGTCAGAGATCATCATGCCGCTGGGCAACGGCGACCCGCAAGCGATCCAGGACCGCGCCAACCAGATCAGCCAGTACACCACCGAGGCGGAATTCGCCGCCGCCGCGCGCCGTTACTCGGCCACTGAGAGCGCCGGCCGTGGCGGCCGCATGGAGTGGGTCGCGATCAACGATCTGCCCGAAGGTCTGCGTCCGGTCGTGCTGGGCCTTGCCCCGGGCGAGGTCAGCGACCCCTTGCCGCTGCAGGGGGCCATCGCGCTTTTTCAGCTGCGCGACATCGAGGAAACCGACCAGCCCGCGCGCGAGTACGAGGAAATCGAGTATGCCGCCTATTACATCGACGGTGGCCGCACGGAGCAGGCCCTGGCCCGCGCCGCCCGGATCGACGCCGATACCGACACCTGTGATGACCTCTACGGCATCGCCCATGGACAACCCGAGCAGGTGCTGGAACGCGGCAGCAAGGCACCAAGCGAAATCCCGGACGACATCCGTCTGGCGCTGACAAAGCTGGATCCGGGCGAAATATCGACCGCGGTGACCCGGTCGGGCGGTCAGACGCTGGTCCTGCTGATGTTGTGCAGCCGAACACCCAAGACCGACGGCGAGGCGCCCGGCGTCGAGCAGCTCACCAATTTCATCCAAAGCCGCCGTCTGGACAGCTACGCCAGTGCCTATCTCGAGGAATTGCGGGCCGAAGCGCGGATCGTCGAACTGGAATGACCGCAAGGTCCGCCGCGCTGCCTGTCGCCATAAGCTGTGGCGAACCCGCGGGCATCGGGCCTGAAATCGCGGCCCGTGCCTGGCACGCGCTGAAAGAGGAGGTGCCGGTCCTCTACCTGGGTGACCCGGACCACTTGCCAAATGATGTGCCGGTTACCCGGATCTACGCCCCGGAGGACGCGCCTCGATGTGCGACAAGCGCCCTGCCGGTGCTCGCGCATCGCTTCGAGGGGCCTTTGACGCATGGGCAGCCAAACCCCGACCATGCCCGCTCGGTCATCGAGATGATATCGACGGCGGTCACCCTGCTGCGGCGCGGCGCCGTCAGCGCGCTTTGCACCGCGCCGATCCACAAGAAAGCGCTTCAGGACGGTGCGGGGTTCGCCTTTCCGGGACATACAGAGTTCCTGGCGGACCTTGCAGGTGCAAAGCATGTCGTGATGATGCTGGCCAGCGACCAATTGCGAGTCGTGCCCGCCACCATTCACATGCCGCTGTCTCAGGTGCCCGCCGCGTTGACGCCGGACAGCCTCGAACAGACGATCCGCATAACCCATGCCGGTCTGATCCGCGACTTCGGAATCGTGGTTCCGCGCATCGCGGTTGCGGGGCTCAATCCCCATGCAGGCGAAGGCGGCAAGATGGGGCGCGAAGACATAGAGATCATCGCGCCCGTTCTGGACAAGCTGCGGGGCGAAGGCATGGACCTGCGCGGCCCGCTCAGCGCCGACACCATGTTTCACGCCGGCGCCCGAACCGGCTATGACGCGGCGATCTGCATGTATCACGACCAGGCGCTCATCCCGATCAAGACGCTGGATTTCGACCGCGGCGTCAACGTCACGCTGGGTCTGCCCTTCGTGCGCACCTCGCCCGATCACGGAACGGCACTGGATATCGCCGGAATGGGGATGGCCAATCCGACCTCGATGATCGAAGCGGTCCGCCTGGCCGCCCGCATGGGCGCCGCCCGCGCATGAGCGCGATCGACTCGCTGCCCCCCCTGCGCGAGGTCATCGCCACGCACGGCCTGACCGCGCGCAAGTCGTTGGGGCAGAATTTTCTTCTGGATCTCAACCTGACAGCCAAGATCGCGCGTATGGCCGGTGATATCGGCACCGCCGATGTCCTGGAAATCGGCCCGGGCCCGGGCGGGCTGACCCGCGGATTGCTGGCCGAGGGCGCGCGCCGCGTTCTGGCGGTCGAGAAGGATGTGCGCTGCATCCCCGCGTTGAAGGATATTGCCGCCGCCTATCCCGGGCGGCTCGACATCATCAACGGCGACGCGTTGGAGATCGACGCGGCCGCTCTTTTGACGCCGCCCATCAAGATCGCGGCCAATCTGCCCTATAACGTGGGAACCGAGCTTTTGGTGCGGTGGCTGACGCCAGCCACGTGGCCGCCTTTCTGGGACAGCCTGACACTCATGTTCCAGCGCGAGGTGGCCGAGCGTATCGTCGCGCAACCCGGATCCAAGGCCTATGGTCGGCTGGCCGTGCTGGCTCAGTGGCGCAGCGACCCGCAGATCGTGCTGCAACTGCCGCCAGGGGCGTTCACTCCGCCACCGAAAGTGTCCAGCGCAGTCGTCCACATCAAGGCGCGGCAAACCCCGCGATTCGAGGCCGCCCCCAAGGTGCTGGAACGTGTCGTCGCCCGCGCCTTCAACCAGCGGCGCAAGATGATGCGGGCGGCGCTGAAAGGTCTTGCACCCGATATCGAGGATCGGCTGATCGCCTCTGGAATCCAGCCCACCGACCGGGCCGAAACCGTCGGCCTGGAACAGTTCTGCGCCCTTGCGCGCACGTTTGACGACTGAACCACGGAACGTCCCGGATCGCGAACGCGGTCCGGGCAACGGGCACGCGGCCCCAAGGCTGCCCGGGGGCTACTCTGCCGCGGCAGACGGCTCGGAACCACCCTTATCGCCCTGCTCGCCGCCACCACCTTCGTTGCCGCCACCTTCGTTGCCGCTTTCCGGCTTCTTGCGAGGCTTGCGGGCGCGCTTGGGTTTCTGCGGTTTGTCGTCCGACTGGCTTTCCGGGGTTTCGACCAGACCGCTGTCGCCGAAGGAGTCGCTTTGCAACGAATCCGTCGACGCGTCGTTGCCGGTATCGCTCTCGCCGTTCGACTCGCGCTCCTGGCGCTGTGCGCGTTCGCGGTCGCGTTCGGCCTGACGCTCCCGGTTCTGGCGCTCCTGCTCTTCGCGCTTCTGATCCTGCTCCTTCTGGGCCGATCCCAGAAGCCGCAGGTAATGTTCGGCGTGTTGCTGGAAATTTTCGGTCAGAACCCGGTCGCCCGCCAATTGCGTGTCGCGGGCAAGCTGGTTGTACTTGTCGATGATTTGCTGCGGCGTGCCGCGCACCTTTCCCTCTGGGCCGGAACTGTCGAACACGCGGTTGACGACATTGCCCAGGGGCGAACGGTTGCGGTTGGACTTGTTCCGCGAACGTGACTTCGATGATCTCATAAGTGGTTGTCAGCCCTATTGCTTGAAGCGCTGTTTGTTCCGGGTGACGCCCCTTGCGTCTGTGAAGACCGGATCAATGTGCTGGCTTGAATTCACATACGGGTGTCGCAAGGACCCACGGCGTTGTGATACGTCCAGTAAACATGCCGCGACGGTTTTCACAAGGGCTTAGGTCGAAATTTCGGCAAAAACCATGCAAAACAGCCCGATTCAGGGGGGTCCAGCCGGCATTTTGCCGCTGACGACGCGGTCGCGCCCCTCTAAATCGCGCATCACCGCGACCTCGCGAAAGCCCGCAGTTTCGAACAGCCGGGTCACATCCGCCGCTTGCGTGTGGCCGATTTCCACCAACAGGCGCCCGTCCGGGCGCAGATGCGCAGGGGCACCGGGCACAAGTCTTCGGTAAGCCTCAAGGCCGTCGCTTTCATCGGTCAGCGCGATCCGCGGCTCGTGCGACAGCTCGGGCGCAAGCCCCGTCATTTCGTCGACCGCGATATAGGGCGGATTGGACACGATGAGATCGAACCGGCCTTCGACCGCCTCGTACCAGTCCGAGCGCAAGAGCATGACGCGGTCGGCCAGGTTCAGCCTGCGGGCATTGCGGTCGGCCACGGCAAGGGCTTCGGGCGAAATATCCGTGCCCACCCCCGCCGCGCCGGGCCGGGCCGCCAAGAGCGACAGCAAGATACATCCCGATCCCGTCCCGAGGTCCAGCACGTGTTCGAATGGCTGCTCCAAAGCGGCCTCGACCAGCGTTTCCGTATCGGAACGCGGGTCCAGAACCGCACTGCTGACCTCGAAACGGTGACGATAGAAGTCGCGCCACCCGGTCAGGTGGGTCAGCGGAACACGCGCAACGCTGCGGCGCTCAAGCAAGGCTTCCAGGCGCGCCATGGCAGCAGCCGGCGCTGCGTCCCGTGCCATCACGCTGATCCGGTCGGCCTGTGTTTCCAGGGCAAGGGCCACAAGGCTGCGCGCCTCGCGCGGCGCGTCCTGGATGCCCGCGGCCTTCAGCACGACCCCGGCGTGGCGCACGAGGTCGGCAACCGTCTGGCTCACCCTTCCATCTCCGCCAGAAGGGCCGCCTGGGCATCGGCGGTCAGCGCATCGATCACCTCGTCGAGGTCGCCCTGCATCACCTGGTCCAGCTTGTAGAGCGTCAGGTTGATCCGGTGATCGGTCATGCGTCCCTGCGGAAAATTGTACGTCCGGATGCGCTCGGATCTGTCGCCCGAGCCCACCTGCGCCGCACGGCTGGCCGAGCGCTCGTCATGCATCTTCTGGCGTTCCATGTCGAAAAGGCGCGTCTTCAGAACCTGCATCGCGATCTCGCGGTTGCGGTGCTGCGATTTCTCGGAACTGGTGACGACGATGCCGGTGGGAATATGCGTGATCCGCACGGCGGAATCGGTGGTGTTCACGTGCTGGCCGCCCGCGCCGGAGCTGCGCATCGTGTCGATCCGCAGGTCGTTGGCGTCGATCTGTATATCCACGTCCTCGGCCTCGGGCAGCACGGCCACCGTCGCGGCAGAGGTATGGATCCGCCCGCCCGATTCCGTTTCCGGCACGCGCTGCACCCGGTGCACGCCGGATTCGAACTTCATCCGCGCAAAGACGCCCTCGCCCTTGATATTGGCCACGACCTCCTTCACCCCGCCCAGCTCGGTTTCGTTGAACTCGATGATCTCGAGCTTCCAGCCCCGCGCCTCGGCATAGCGCTGGTACATGCGCAAGAGGTCACCAGCAAACAGCGCCGCCTCCTCGCCGCCCGTGCCGGGCCGGATCTCGATGATTGCAGGACGCGCATCGGCCTTGTCACGCGGCAGAAGCGCCAGTTGCAACCGCTCCTCCAGCGCCGGGCGTTGCTCTTCCAGCGCGTCCAGTTCCTCGGCGGCCAGCTCCTTCATCTCGGGGTCGTCCAGCATGGCTCGGGCGCTCTCGATCCCGTCCAGCACCGCATTATAGGCGCGGATCTCCTCGACCACCGGGCGCAGCTCCGCGTATTCCCGGCCGAGCTGCGCGATATCGCCCGACCCAGCCGACATCTGCGCCTCGATATACTCGAACCGCTGCGTGATCTCGCGAAGTTTGTCCAATGGCACCATCCGCGCGGTGTTGCCTATTCGTGGCGCTTGGTCAAGTCGGCAAAGCGTGCTAGCATCGTATCATGAAACGGATTTTTATCCTTCTTTTCGCGTTCACTCCGGTGCTGGCCACGGCACAGGGCAAAACCGTCGAATGCTACTGCACCGACAAATCCGGCGCGCGGATCGAGATGGGTGAAACAGTCTGCATGCAGGTCGACGGGCGCAGCTTCATGGCACAATGCCAGATGTCGCTGAACGTACCGATGTGGCGCAAGGTGTCCGACGGCTGCCTCAGCTCATAGACGCGCCAGCCATCCGTCCAGCCGCTTGGCGTTGACACCCATGTCAGACTTGCCGAACCGCAGCCGACCATAGAGTACGATCTGACCGCCCTGTCGCGCGACCGTAGTGTAGTCGGGGAATCCCCACAGCGCCGAACGGGTGATGTAGGTAATCATCCCCTCGTCGACCGAGCCTGCCAGCACCGTGGTCCGCGGTGTGTCGCGGATGATCGCGTCCAGCCGTTCCAGCGTTTCCCCCTCATCCGGCACCACGCGCACGGCGCGGCCTTGGCCGTCTCCCGTGCCCAAGCCATCAGGCACGACATGCCATTTCGCCGGATCGGATGGAGCCAACCGCACGTAAGCGGCGAAGGCTCCGACAAACAGAATGAAGGCAGAAACAATTATAGCTAGAGTTTTCATAGGTATCCGTCTTGATCTCGCACATGTCCAACTTTGAAATTTAAACTGAGGTCTAGCGCGACTTCGAATAAGCTCCGCTTTTGAGTAGAGGCCATGCCTCTTCGTAAGACATTATTTCTTCGTGCTTGGAACGCCAATGCGCGTCGATACCATCCCATCCATTGCCCCTGAACACGTGACCGCATTCCGGACACTGTTTCTTTTGCTCAGATTGAGTAGATGAGACGATATCTTTCCGCGTCCAGCCCCAGAGGCACAGCATCTCCATCACCACATGCGCGCCCGCAATGGCCGTGGCCCCGGTCGTGTCGAACGGTGGCGAGACCTCGACCATGTCCCCGCCCACAAGGTTGATCCCCGCGATATCGCGCAGGATGGCGGCGGCCTGCCAACTGGCCAGCCCGCCCCAGACCGGCGTGCCCGTCCCCGGCGCAAAGGCGGGGTCCAGACAGTCGATATCGAAGGTCATGTAGGTCGGCGCGTCGCCCAGCACGTCCTTGATCCGCGCGGCCACGGCGGCGGGTCCCATCTCGTGAACCTCCCGCGCGGTCAGGGTCGGCACGCCCAGGTTATCCTCGTTCACCGTGCGGATCCCCACCTGGATCGAGCGTGCAGGGTCCACCAGCCCTTCCTTGACCGCCTTGTAGAACATGGTGCCATGGTCGATCCGCTCCATGTCGTCATCCGCCCAGGTGTCGGAATGCGCATCGAAATGCAGCAGGGACAGCGCCCCGTATTTCTCGGCATAGGCGCGCAGGATCGGGAACGAAATATAGTGATCCCCGCCAATCGCGATGCTGGCCGCCCCGCCCTTCAGGATGCCGCGGATATGGTCGGTCAGGGCGGCGGGAAACTCCGACACCTTGGCATAATCGAATGCCAGATCGCCGTAATCCACGATCGCCAGCGCCTCCAGCGGGCTGTAGCCGTCCCAGTAGACCGGCGGATCGAAAGGCTGCAGGCTCGACGCCTCGCGCACCGCGCGCGGCCCCAGCCGCGTACCGGTGCGATTGGTCACCGCCTGGTCGAACGGAATGCCGGTGATGGCCACGTCCACGCCGCTGAGATCCTTGCTGTATTTCCGCCGCAAGAAGGACGGCGCTCCGCCAAAGGCGTTCTCGAACGTGAGCCCACGCAAGTCGTCCCGCGTGAACGCCTGGTCCACCTGTTTCTTCGCATCCTCAAGCGCCATCCTTGCGCCCTCCCTCGTTATCCGTTCAGCGGTTGCGCCCGCTCCACCAGCCGGGCAAAGAACGATGCTCCCACCGGCGCCACGGCATCGTTGAAGTCAAAGCCGGGATGATGCAGCGCCGGTCCCTCGCCCTGTCCCAGAAACAAGTAAGCGCCGGGCCGCGCGTTCAGCATGAAGGCGAAATCCTCCGCCCCCATCTCGCGCTGGCGGTCGGTCTGCACCATGTCGGCTCCAGACACCTCGCCCGCCACCTCGGCGGCAAAGGCAGTCTGGTCGGCATGGTTCACCGTCGCCGGATAGCCTGTCTCGATCCGCAGCGCCGCCTCGACCCCGTAAGAGGCCGCCTGCCCCGCGACGATCTCTGTCAGCCGAGTGTGCACCATCTGCTGCACCTCCAGCGCGAAGGTGCGGATCGTGCCGTTCACATAGGCCGTCTCGGGCACGATATTCTCGGCGCTGCCGGTGTGGATCTGCGTCACCGAGACGACGAGGTCCTGCAAGGCATGGTGATTGCGGCTGACGATGGTCTGGATCGCCTGCACCATGCCCGCCGCCGCAACGACCGGATCGCGCGTCTCGTGCGGAAAAGCGCCGTGCCCACCCTGCCCGGTGATGTCGATATGGAACGTGTCCACCGCCGCCATGATCGGCCCCGGCGTCGTGCAGAACCGCCCTTCGGCATCGCCCGGCATGGTGTGCAGCGCATAGACCTGTTCGATCCCGAACCGCTCCATGATCCCTTCCTCGACCATGATCCGCCCGCCGCCCGGACCCGCTTCCTCGCTGGGCTGAAAGATCAGCGCGACCCGGCCTTTGAAATTGCGCGTCTCTACTAGGTACCGTGCAGCTCCCAACAGCATCGTCGTATGCCCGTCATGCCCGCAGGCGTGCATTGCCCCAGGCGTCTGCGAGGCATAGGGCACGCCCGTCGTCTCATGAATCGGCAACGCGTCCATGTCCGCCCTCAAACCGATGGTCGGCCCCGGCCCCTGCCCCTCGATCACCGCCACCACGCCGGTCCTGGCGATCCCGGTCTCGATCTGCATGATGCCGAACTCCCGCAACCGCTCCACCACAAATGCGGCGGTCTCAAAGCAGTCGAACCCAAGCTCGGGCCGCTGGTGCAGATGCCTGCGCCACGCCGTCATGTCCTCGGCAAATCCTGCGATCCGGTTGATGATAGCCAAGCGTCTGGACTCCTCTTTGCTCTGCGGTCAGGGTCCACTCAACGCCAGAACCAAGGAGGGTGCAATGCCCGATGACCTGATCCATGACCCCAAGGGCGGGATGCCCCGGCTGCGCGCGATCATGCGGGCGCTGCGCGATCCCGACACCGGCTGCCCGTGGGACGTCGAACAGGATTTCGGCACCATCGCCCCCTACACCATCGAGGAAGCCTACGAAGTCGCCGACGCCATCGAACGCGGCCAGTGGTCCGAGCTTCGCGACGAGCTGGGGGACCTCTTGTTGCAGGCCGTGTTCCACGCCCAGATCGCCGACGACAAGGGACTGTTCGACTTTGACGACGTCGCCAATGGCATCGCCGACAAAATGGTCGCCCGCCACCCGCATGTCTTTGGCGACGAGAGCCGCGACAAGTCCGCCGAGCAGCAGACGCTCGACTGGGAAACCGTCAAGGCGGCCGAGCGGGCGGCCAAGGCCCAGACCGGTGTGCTCGATGGCGTGGCGGTCGGCCTTCCCGCCCTCATGCGCGCGGTGAAACTCCAGAAACGCGCGGCTCGCGTGGGCTTCGACTGGCCCGATGCCTCGCACGTCCTGGACAAGATCACCGAAGAAGCGCAGGAACTGCAAGAGGCCGCCGACACGCTTGGCCCCGACGAGGTCGAGGAAGAATTCGGCGATCTTCTGTTCGTCATGGCCAACCTCGCCCGCCACATGCAGGTCGACCCCGAACAGGCCCTGCGCCGCGCCAACGCCAAGTTCACCCGCCGGTTCGAGCGGATCGAGGCGCTGCTGGCCGAACAGGGAAAAACGCCGCAGGACTCGAACCTGGCCGAAATGGATGCCCTCTGGGACCGCGCCAAGACCGAGGAAAAGACCTGATCTCAGGTCGCCGCCGCGCCGTTCCGGTCGCCGCCAGTTTCGCCCGCGACACCCTCGTCGGCCGCCGCCACGATCAATCGGTAGAGGTGCCACGTGGCATGGCCCAAAAGCGGCAGCACCACGAATAACCCCAGGAAGGCCGGAACGAGTGCCACGAAGGTCAGCACGGACACGATCGCGGCCCAGCACAGCATCGGCGCCGGATTGCTCGCCACGGTCTGGATGCTGGTGATCATCGCCGTCACGAAATCCACCTCGCGGTCCAGCAGCAGCGGCAGCGCCACCACCGTCATGGAAAACAGCAACAGCGCAAAGGCGGCACCCACGGCGCTGCCCACGGCCAGCATCGTGATCCCCTCGCGCGTCAGGTAGATGTCGTAGGAGGTCGAGACGTTGGTCATGGTCGAATAGCCCAGGAACAGCGCAAAGATCATATGCGCCAGGAAGAACCAGAACAGGAACACCACGATCACCACGGCGCAGATCGACGGCAGCTGCCGGTGCCTCTGGTCAAAGATCACACCCAGAATGTCCCTCGCGACAAGTGGCTCTCCCTGCTCCAGCCGGTGACTGACCTCGTAAAGACCGACCGCCGCGAAAGGTCCCACCAGCGGAAAGCCCACGGCTGCGAAGACCAGCCAGTATGTCTGCCCCGTCACCCACGTAACCCAGATCATGACCCACCCGATGACCACGTACACGCCCGCGAACAGGATCGCATAGCCGGGCGCCCGGCACGTATCCCGCCAGCCTCGGCGCAATGCCGTGCCCAGCATGTCCAGCCGGACGTCGCCAAGCTCCGGCACACCCAGCGGCCGCGCGTGCTGTTCCCTTTCGGCCATGGCATCCTCCCTCGGGCGCCAAGCCTACAGCCTGCCCGCGCGTCGGCAAAGCCGAATTTGAGTTCGGCGCACTACAGGATCGGCGGCCGCGTCTCGGGCCAGCGCGTCGCGCGGTGGTAGGCCTCGGCCAGCTCCAGCAGCCGTGCATCATCGCCGTGCCGCCCGATCAGCTGCAGCCCCATCGGCAGGCCCTGCGGCCCGAAACCGGCGGGCACCGCAACCGCGGGCAGACCCAACAGGCTCGCGGGCACCACCACCTCCATCCAGCGGTGATAGGTGTCCATCCCCTGCCCCGCGACACTCTTCGGCCAGTCCAGCGTCTTGTCGAACGGCCAGACCTGCGCCGTGGGCAGCGCGATGACGTCAAACCGCTCGAAAAACGCGTCCGCAGCGCGCAGCCAGTCAGAGCGCAGCACACTCGCCGCATGCACGTCCAGCGCCGACAGCGCGCGGCCCTGCTCGATCTCCCAGATCGCCTCGGGCTTGAGATGCTCGCGAAGCGTTTCATCCTCGTACATCGGCGACTTGTCCGCCGCGACGGCCCAGCTGCGCAGCGCGGTCCAGGACTGCCACAGCGCCTCGCGGGAAAATGGCGCGGCGGGGCTGTCCACGGCGCAGCCCACCTGCCCCAGAACATCCAGCGCCGCCTCGCACAGGGGCAGGATACCGTCCTCGAACGGCAGCGCGCCGTTCCAATCCGCCAGCCACGCCACGCGCAAGCCTGCCGCCTCGCCGCGCAAAGCGCCGACCGGCGCAAAATCCGGGCCCCGCAGGCCACCCTTTTGCGGCACCGACATCACGTCCAGCTGCAACGCAAGGTCGCCGGGGCAGCGGGCCATCGGACCGTTGGTGGCCAAGCGATGCAAGAAGACATCGCCCTCCGACCCACCCGGCACCAGGCCCCAGCTGGGGCGCATCCCGTAGACGTTGCTCCAGCCCGCCGGGTTGCGCAGGCTGCCCATCATGTCCGAGCCGTCCGCGATCGACAGCATCCCCGCCGCCAGCGCGACCGCCGCGCCGCCCGACGACCCGCCGCAACTGCGCGTCAGGTCATAGGGGTTCGAGGTGACACCATGCACCGGGTTGTAGGTGTGGCTGCCCAACCCGAATTCCGGCGTGTTGGTCTTGCCGATGACAATCGCGCCCGCCGCGCGAAGGGGGGCGATATGCGGGCTGTCTTCGGCGGCGATCTGCCCGGCAAACGCGGGCGAGCCATGGCTGGTGGGCAAGCCCGCCGCATCCGCCAGATCCTTGACCGCGAGCGGCAGACCGTGAAGCGGGCCCTTCGCCTCGGTCTTGTCCGCCGCACATGCCTCGGTCAGCAACGCCTCACGCTCGCGCATCGACACGATGGCATTGAGCGGGCCGTTCACGGCCTCTATCCGGTCCAGTGTCGCCGCCATCAGGTCGGCCGCGCGCAACCGCCCCTCCCGAATCGCGCGCGCCTGGTCCGCGGCGGTCAGTGTCAGCGGATCACTCGACATCGGAACAGATCGGTGGACGCGGCGTGCCACGCTCGGTTGCGTTGATGCCCTCGACCCAGCCCGCGCCGATGGCCAGCATCATCATATCCATCATCGTCCAGGCATTGACCACTTCACCGTCCGTGACATCCGCCAGGGTCTGCCCCACCTCGACGGTGACCGGCGCCACGTTGGCGTCACACGTCACGCGGCTGGCATTGTCGCGCACCAGCGTGTCGAAATGCTCCAGCATCAGCGCCTGGCTGCGCCGGATGGCGTCGATTCTCGGCACATCCGCACAGGCGCCCGTCAGCACCTGAAACCCCATCGGCGTGCGCAGCGGATCGTCGGAGAAAAAGCTGACACGGCCCAACCGCACGCCCTCCGCGATGATCCTGTAATAGGCGGCCGCGGCCGCGTCGCGGGTGAGGCCGTCCTGCTGCACAAGCGCCTGCTGCATGTCCTCGCCCACGATGAAACAGCCGTATTCCTCGAACTCCGCATGGGCGTCGACCGCCCCGATCCCGCGCTGAACCACCGGCGAGGCGATGTCGTAGCGGGTGTCGATCTTCGGCGGCTGAATGGTGCAGATCCCGGGTCCAAGCACGATCCAGTCGCCGTGCCTCTCCGCCTCGCCCCGCGCCAGCGCCGCCTCGGCATAGGTTGTCAAAGTGGCGTGAAACTCCGGCGTCGGCATTTCCTGCGCCATGCGTGACTGCGGCCCGACGGCGCAGCCATTTTCCGACAGGTAGGCCCGCACCGAGGCGTCATCGGCCCAAGCGCCACCAGCGGCCAGCATCATCACGAGGCCCGCTGCGGCAATCGCCCTAGACATCCTCGCCCTGCGCCTCGGCCCGCGACTTGCCCGACACGTCCAGCGCCAGCGTGGCGGCCATGAATGGGTCCAGGTCGCCGTCCAGCACGCCCTTGGTATCGCTGGTCTCGTGCCCGGTGCGCAGGTCCTTAACCATCTGGTAGGGCTGCAACACGTAAGACCGGATCTGGTTGCCCCAGCCCGCGTCGCCCTTGGCCTCGTGCGCGGCGTTGATGTCGGCGTTCCGCTTGTCCAGCTCCAGCTGGTACAGCCGCGATTTTAGCGCCTTCATGGCAATATCGCGGTTCTGGTGCTGCGATTTTTCCGAGCTGGTCACGACGATGCCCGTGGGATGGTGGGTGATCCGCACCGCCGAGTCGGTCTTGTTCACGTGCTGCCCGCCCGCGCCCGAACTGCGATAGGTGTCGATGCGGATATCGTTGGGATTGACCTCGATCTCGATATTGTCGTCCACCACCGGATAGACCCAGACGGAACTGAACGAGGTGTGCCGCTTGGCCGCCGAATCGTAGGGCGAGATCCGCACCAGCCGGTGCACGCCCGATTCCGATTTCAGCCAGCCATAGGCGTTGTGCCCGCTGATCTTGTAGGCCGCCGACTTGATCCCGGCCTCGTCGCCCGGCGTCTCGGATTGCAGCTCGACCGAATAGCCGTGCTGCTCGGCCCAGCGGACATACATCCGCGCCAGCATGTTGGCCCAGTCGCAGCTTTCCGTGCCGCCCGCGCCCGCGTTGATTTCCAGAAACGTGTCGTTGCTGTCGGCCTCACCATTCAGCAGCGCCTCCAGCTCTTTCGCGGCCGCCTTCTTGGCCAACCGCCGCAGCGCCTCCTCGGCCTCGGCCACGACCTCGTTGTCGTCTTCCATCTCGCCAAGCTCGATCAGGCCGGTCTGGTCCTCAAGCTCCGCCTTGATCGAATCGTGCGTCTCGACCGCATCCACCAGCGCCTGCCGCTCGCGCATCAGCGCCTGTGCCTTGGTCGGGTCATCCCACAGGTTGGGGTCCTCGACGCGGGCATTGAACTCTTCCAGCCGGTGCTGCGCGGTCTCCCACCCCATGCGCTGGCGCAAAAGCTTCAGCGAGGTCTCTATCTCGGCAACAAGTGTCTGTATCTCGGCGCGCATTGTGGCGATGTCCTTGGGTCTGCTCAGGGCTTGGTGATATCAAGGCCCTTCGCCGCGGACAAGATCATGCGCACCGCCGCGACCCAGCAGGACGGCCCCTCAATAAAGCCCGCCCGAGCTCATGTTGCCGAAGCTGGATTTCTGACCCACCTGCGCCTTGTTCCCGGTCGAGGTCGTGACCTCGCGCACCTGCTCGGTCTCGCCCGCCTGGAACAGGTCGAAATCGCCGCCCATCGCGTAGCCGCCGTCGAACATGATCCCGAACAGCGGGTCTTCGCCCTCGCGGAAGCATTCCGACACGACGTTGGCGCCAGACGCGCCGTCGGGCAGGCGCGAGCCGGTATAACGGTCGATGTTGATGAAATCGCAGCCCTCGGGGACCTTGAACTCCGAGCCGCCGTATTTCTGGATCGCCTTCTCCATGAACGCCTGGAAGACCGGGCCGCACATCGACGAGCCATAAGCGCTCCGCCCCATGCCGCGCGGCTGGTCATAGCCGATGTAACAGCCCGCCGCGATCGTGGACGAAAAGCCCACGAACCACACGTCGCGCGCGTCGTTGGTGGTGCCGGTCTTGCCGGCAATCGGCACCGGAAGGTTGATCGCACCGCGGGCCGTCCCCCGGTCGACCACGCCTTTCATCATCGACGTCAACTGATAGGCCGTCACCGGGTCCATGACCCGCTCGCGGTTGGACACGATGCGAGGGCTGCGCGACCGCGGGATACCCGGATCGCCGCAATCGGTGCAATCCCGCGCGTCATGGCGATACACCGTGCGGCCATAGCGGTCCTGCACCCGGTCCACCAGTGTCGGCTGCACCCGCTCGCCGCCATTGGCGAACATCGAATAGGCCGCCACCATCTTGTACAGCGTAGTCTCCTCGGACCCCAATGCGTTGGCCAGGAACGGCTTCATGTTGTCGTAGACGCCGAATTTCTCGGCATAGCTCGCCACCGTCTCCATGCCGACCTCTTCGGCCAGGCGGACCGTCATCAGGTTCCGCGACTGCTCGATGCCGGTCCGCAGCGGCGTGGGCCCATAGAACTTGTTCGACGAGTTCTTGGGCCGCCACAATCCCTGCGGCGTATTGATCTCGATCGGCGCGTCCACGACGATCGTCGCGGGCGTATAGCCGCTGTCCAGCGCGGAGGCGTAGACGAACGGCTTGAAGCTCGACCCCGGCTGGCGCTTGGCCTGCGTGGCGCGGTTGAAGACCGAGTGCTGATAGGAAAACCCGCCCTGCATCGCCAGCACGCGGCCGGTGTTGACGTCCATCGCCACGAACCCGCCCTGCACCTGCGGCACCTGCCGCAAGGTCCAGCGAATAAAGCTGCCATCGCTGTCGGCGGTCATGCGCCGCACATGGACGACCTCGCCCCGCTCGAACGTCTCCTGGAAGTTTCCGGGCAGCCAGGCAATATCGTCGCGCGGTACCACGTGGGGCTCGGCCTCGGTCTCCTCGACACCCTCGATGCCCAGACGCATCTGCTGGTCTCCGATCTCCAGGATCACGGCGGGGTACCACGTTCCATCAAGCTCGATGTCGCGCGCAACCCGCGTTTCGGCCAGCGCCGCGCGCCACGCCTCTTCGCTTTCCAGCGCCTCTGCCGGCAGCGTCTTGCCAGTGCCGCGCCAGCGGCCTGTGCCCCGGTCATAGGTCTCGAGCTGTTCGCGTAGGGCTTCGGCCGCGATATTCTGCAATTCCCGGTCGATCGTGGCGCGCACCGCCAGCCCGCCCGAGAAAAACTCGCCTTCCCCGAAATCCTGGCTCAACTGGCGGCGGATCTCGTCGGTGAAATAATCGCGGGGCGGCAACTGTGCCGAAAACGGCTCGAAATCGCCGTTCTGAACCGACCGGAGCGGCATCACCACCTCGGTCTCGTAACTGGCCTCGTCAATATACCCGTTCTCGTACATTTCCTTCAGCACGAAGTTGCGCCGCTTCATCAGCCGCTCTCTCTCGCGCACCGGATGATAATCCGACGGTGCCTTGGGCATCGACGCCAGGAACGCCGCCTCGTGCGGCGCAAGCTCTCGCAGGGGCTTGTTGAAATAGGTCTGCGCCGCCGCCGTCACGCCATAGGAATTCTGGCCGAGGAAGATCTCGTTCATGTAAAGCTCGAGAATGTCCTCCTTGCTCAGCGTCTCCTCGATCCGCGTCGCCAGGATGATCTCCTTGATCTTGCGCTCGATCCGCCGGTCGCCCGACAGCAGGAAGTTCTTCATCACCTGCTGCGTGATGGTCGACGCCCCGCGCACGTTCTGCCCGCGCGAGCGCACCGCCTCGACCACCGCCGCGGCGATCCCGCGCGCGTCATAGCCGCCATGGCTGTAGAAATTCTTGTCCTCGGCCGAGATGAAGGCCTGCTTCACCAGGTCGGGAATGTCCTCGGCGGGCGTGAACAGCCGCCGTTCGCGGCTGAACTCGTCGATGATCCGCCCCTCGCCGGAATAGATTCGGCTGATCGTCGGCGGCGTGTAATTCGCCAGGCTTTCGTGGCTCGGAAGGTCCTTGCCGTAAATGTGAAACACCGCCCCGATCGACAGCGCGATCACCACGACGACAAGCGTCACGAGACTGAAGATCGTGCCCAGGAATGTGGTGATGGGTCTCAGCAAGATACGGGTCCTTTCAAGATCGCCTTCCTATAGGCGCCGCGCGATGCGCCGTCAAAACACATTCCGGTGCGCCCGGGCCGTCGGCGCCTCATTGCCGCACCAGTTCCGCGTTGGCCGCATCGGCCTGGCGCCAGGCCCGGACGGCGTCGCTGACCGCCTGCGCCATCCGGGCGCGCCATTCCGCGTCTGCGATGTTGGCACGGTCCCGGTCCGAACTCAGAAACCCCACTTCCAGCAGGACCGACGGAATATCGGGCGATTTCAGCACCGAGAACCCTGCCATCCGCATGGGGCGCGAATTGAGCGGCAACCCGTTCTCCCTTATGCTCATCTGGATCGCCTTTGCCAGCTGTTCGGCCCGGGGCTGCGTCTCCATCCGCGCCAGGTCCATCAGAACGTCGGCCACCACGTCATCCGATCCCGTCAGGTCGATCCCGGCCAACAGGTCGGCGCGGTCATGCCGCTCGGCCAGCGCCGCCGAGGCGCGGTCCGACGCGCTGTCCGACAGCGTATAGACCGTCGCGCCATGCGCCCGCCCCTCGATCAGCGCATCCGCGTGCAGCGAAATGAACAGCCCCGCCCCGACCTGGTGGGCAATCGCCACCCTCCGCTCCAGCGAGACGAAACTGTCATCCTCGCGGGTCAGCACCACCTTGACATCCGCCTGCCGCAACAGCACGTCCTTCAACTCGCGCGCGAAGGCCAGCATCAGGTCCTTTTCCGACAGGCCGTCCTTCTCCGCGCCCGGATCGATGCCGCCATGCCCGGGGTCGATCACCACCGTGAACAGGCCCGGATCCGCCGCGCGCGCGGCTTTGCCGGGCGACGGATCCTGCCTGTCCCAGCCCGGCACCTTCGGCGCCCCCGAGGCCGCGGCGAAGGCGGCTTCGGTCACTTCCGTCAATTCGATCGACAAGAGCGCCGCGCCCGTCTCCTGCTCAAGCGCCATGTCCGCGGCCCGCACCGCGTACGGCCCGGCCAGCGTGATCACCATGCGCGACCAGCCGGGCCGGAAACTGCCCATGCGCACCTCCCGCGCCCGTTCGGCCATGTCCAGCAGGGCCGCGTCCACACCGCGCCAGTCCACCTCGCGGAAATCCACCACCAGGCGCTCCGGCGCGTCCAGCGTGAACACCCGCCACGGCACGCCCTGGCTCAGCGCCAGTTCCAGCACCAGGCCCTGCCGCGTATCCGACAGCCGCGAGCCGTCCATGTCGACCCGCGCCAGCCCGCCGAAAGAGGACTGCGCCGCCGCCGCCACGGCCCAAAGGCACATCATCATTGCCAGAAACACCCGGATCATACTGCTCAGCCGCTTTTCGGTCTTGGTTGTCGCCAGTCTACACCAGCACGACCGATTCCCACAGCCCGCTTTTCCCCTGGCCGGAAATATCCCGGGGAGGAGGCCGAAACCCGGTTTCGGCCGGAGGGGCAGCGCCCCTCCTCTCCCGAAACCTGCGCGCCGCAGGCGCACACCCGGATCACCGCGTCGCCATGAAGGCCGCCAGCCGCCCCAGGCCATCCTCGATATCCGCCGTCGACCTCGCATAGGAAAACCGCAGCGTGCCGCCACCGCGCACCGGGTCGAAATCCAGCCCCGGCGTCACCGCCACCCCGGCCCGCTCCAGGATCTCGGCGGCAAAGGCCCGGCTGTCATCGGTCAGCTGGCTGACATCGGCATAGACGTAGAACGCACCATCGGGCGGCGCGATCCGGTCGAACCCGGCCTTCGGCAGGCCCTCCAGCATCAGCGCCCGGTTGGCGCGGTAGACGTCCATGTTGGCCTGCAACTCCGGCCCGCACTCCATCGCCGCCAGCGCCGCCACCTGGCTGGCATGCGGCGGGCAGATGAACAGGTTCTGCGCCAGCCGCTCGATCCGGCGCACATGTGTCTCGGGCGCCACCATCCAGCCCACGCGCCAGCCCGTCATGCTGAAATACTTGGAGAACGAGTTGATCACGTAGGCCTCGTCGCTGACCTCCAGCGCGGTGACCGCGCGGGTGTCATACTCGATGCCGTGATAGATCTCGTCGCTGATGAACCCCGCACCGGCCTCTTGCGCCGCCCCCATCAGCGCCGCCAGCGCGTCCCTGTCCAGCATCGTCCCCGTCGGGTTCGCCGGGCTGGCCACCAGCAGGCCGTCCAGCTTGTGCGCCGCCACATCTCCCGGCACGGGCTGATAGCGGTGCCCGGGGGTGGTCTCGATGTCCACCGGGCAGAGGTCCAGCGCCTTCAGGATCTGGCGATAACTGGGATAGCCCGGCGCGCCGATGCCGACGCGCGCCCCGGTATCGAAAAGCGCCGTGAAGGCCAGGATGAACGCCCCGGACGAGCCCGGCGTGATCACCACCCGCTCCGGCGACAGGTCGATGCCGTACCACTCGCCATACAGCCGCGCGATCCGCGCGCGCAGAGCCGGCAGCCCCAGCGCCACGGTATAGCCCATCGGATCGTCCTGCATGGCCCGCGCCAGCGCCGCCCTTGCGCCCTCGGGCGCGGGGGTGCCCGGCTGACCCACCTCCATGTGGATGATGTGCCGGCCGTCCGCCTCGGCGCGCCGCGCGGCTTCCATCACGTCCATCACGATAAAGGGATCGACCTCCGAACGGGTTGAGTTTCGCATCCTTATATCCCTACATTGCCGCCACACCCGGGTTTCACAGGGAAAACGGACGCACGTCAATGCACCTGGCCCGCCACGGCTTGACGCCATCCACGCGAAGCCCCAAACACGCCACGTAATCCGCAAAGGAGAGCCCGGATGACCCGTCCCCTCGTTACCGCGACCGCCCTCGCCCTGGGCCTTGCCCTGCCCGCACAGGCGCTCGACCTCGATGCCATGACCGATGCCGAACGCGCCGCCTTCCGTGACGAGGTCCGCGCCTACCTGATGGAGAACCCGGAGGTCATCATGGAAGCCGTCGCCGTGCTGGAACAGCGCGAGGCCGACGCCCAGGCGCAGAGCGACAAGGATCTCGTGGCCGCCAATGCAGACGCGCTCTTCGATGACGGCCATTCCTGGGTCGGCGGCAATCCCGACGGCGACATCACCCTGGTCGAATTCCTCGATTATCGCTGCGGCTACTGCAAACGCGCCCATCCCGAGGTGACGAACCTGCTGAAGGAAGACGGCAACATCCGCTTCATCGTCAAGGAATTCCCGATCCTGGGCGAGCAATCGGTCACCGCGTCGCGCTTTGCCATCGCCACGCAGCAAGTCGCCGGCGACGACGCCTACCATGCCGTCAGCGAGGCTCTCATGGCCTATTCCGGCGACATCACCGAACCGGCGCTGCGCCGGATGGCCGAACCGCTGGACCTGCCCGTGGACGACATCATCGCCGCGATGGGCAGCGAAGAGGTCACCACCGTGATCGAGGAAAACCACGCGCTCGGCCGCGCCCTTCAGATCTCGGGCACGCCCTCCTTCGTGATGGAAAATCAGATGCTGCGCGGCTACGTCCCGCAGGAAGAAATGGAAATGATCGCCGACGAGATCCGCAACGAAGGTTGATCAGGGCGTTTCCGGGCCAACCAGCCTCACGGAATATCGCGAAACGCAGTGAAACGCGCATATGATACGCGCGAAGATCACCGCGCAAGCCATTGACCGGACATCATTCCGCGGCTTGCGCTCCCTCCCCGGCCGCCTCGATCTCGGCGGCCTTTTTCTCGACCTCCTCGACGATGTGCTCGATCATCTGATCGTTCGACATCTTGTGGCTGGCCTTGCCGGCAAGATAGACCATGCCGCTGCCCGCGCCGCCGCCGGTAAAGCCCACGTCGGTCATCAGTGCCTCGCCCGGCCCGTTGACCACGCATCCGATGATGCTCAGGCTCATCGGCGTCTTGATATGCTCCAGCCGTTCCTCCAGCGCCTCGACCGTCTTGATCACGTCGAATCCCTGCCGCGCGCAGCTGGGGCAGGAAATGATGTTCACGCCCCGGTGGCGCAGGCCCAGCGATTTCAGGATCTCGTAGCCGACCTTGATCTCTTCGACCGGGTCGGCGGACAGGCTGACGCGGATCGTGTCGCCGATCCCCATCCACAGCAGGTTGCCCAACCCGATGGCGCTCTTGATCGTGCCCGAGGTCAGCCCGCCCGCCTCGGTGATGCCAAGGTGTATGGGTGCGTCCGTTGCTTCGGCCAGGGCCTGGTAGGCTGCGGCGGCCATGAACACGTCGGACGCCTTGCAGCTGATCTTGAACTCGTGAAAGTCGTTGTCTTCCAGCACCTTGATATGATCGAGCCCGGATTCCACCATGGCCTCGGGCGTGGGCTCGCCGTACTTGTCCAGCAGGTGCTTTTCCAGGCTCCCGGCATTCACGCCGATCCGCATGGAACAGCCGTGGTCGCGCGCGGCCCTGATCACTTCGCGCACCCGGTCCTGGCTGCCGATATTGCCCGGGTTGATCCGCAGGCAGGCCGCGCCCGCCTCGGCGGCCTCGATCCCGCGCTTGTAGTGGAAATGGATATCCGCCACGATCGGCACCGGGCTTTCGCGCACGATCTCCTTCAGGGCGCGGGCGCTGTCCTCGTCCGGCACCGAGACCCGCACGATATCCGCCCCCGCATCGGCGGCGGCCTGCACCTGCGCGACCGTGCCCTTGACGTCGGTCGTCGCCGTGTTGGTCATGGTCTGCACGCTGATCGGGGCGCCGCCGCCCACCGGCACGTTGCCCACCATGATCTGGCGGCTTTCCCGGCGATAGATATTACGCCACGGGCGGATGTGGTTCAGCGACATCAGTACAGGTCCAGACAAGTTTCAATCCTGCGTCCAAGGTAAGGATGCAGCGCGGCTATGACAATGAAAGGATCGCGAATTAAGGGTCCGGCCCTTCAGGCGCGGATCAGTCCTGTGTCGGCGGTGTCTCGGCCCGCGCTTCGAGTTCGGCCACGTAGCGCGAAAGGTCCTGGTCGGAGTCCAGGTTCGCCACTGGCAGCGCATCGGCCAGCATCTTCGAATCCAGCGGCAGGCCAGAGGTCACCTGCCCGCGCTGCCCGGCCGGGCCATGGTGCACGCCGTTCACGGCGAAATAGATCGCGCCGCTTTCCCCGATCCGGATCGTCGGCGCATCTTCCATCACCGGCACGTCCCAGGTGTCGCCCGCGTTCATGATCGTCTCGTAGATGACACTGCCATCGGGTGCCTGCACCCGAACCCACGCGGGACGGACGGCCACCATCTTCACGCCGGCGGGCTGCTCGGCCAGAACCTGTGGCCCCTGGCGCTCTTCGCCGGTCCGGCCCGTCTGGCCCGTCCGGGGCGCATCGGCGATCTGCGCGGCACCGGCCGTGGCCGTCGCGTAATCGGGCGAGGTCCGGTCCGCCTCCGGCAGCGTGCCGCTGAACGCCCCCACATCGGCAGGGTTCAGCGTGGAAATCGGCGCGTCGCGCGCGACCATTACGGGCACATCCAGCGCCTCGGGCCGGTACAGCCGGTCCAGCCGCTCGTCGCGCGGGGCGTCGAACACCGACGCCGTCGTCGCGGGATCGTTCTCGCGCGTCTCGCCGTCGCTCTGGGCCGGTGCGACGGCGCCGTCCAGCGGATCGAGGTCGCTCAGGACCGCAGGTGTGTTCTCGACCGGGGCGAACTGCACGCGTTGCACCTCGTTCAGGATGCTCCACGCGCCATAGCCCAGGCCGCCGATCAGCAATGTCAGCACCATCGCCGACCCGATCGCGCCCGGCTCGATCCGGGCCAGAAACGATTCAGTGGCCGGCACGAACGGTGTCTTCGGCAAGGCGATGGGATCTTCGCTGCGGGCCTTGCGCCGCATCGGCATCGCGTCGGGGCGGCGGATACTGCTGGCCTCGGCCGACATGCCATGCGCGATGGAGAACCCGCTTTCCGCGCAGAAGCCGGCAAAGGCCCGGTCGGGATCCATGTTCAGATAGCGCGCGTAGGACCGCACATAGCCGGGGATGAAGCCCGGCGTGTCGAACGCATCGGGATCGCAATTCTCGATGGCGGCGATGTAGGAGGCCTTGATGCGAAGCTCGCGTTCAACATCCAGAAGGGATTTGCCCAAAGTCGCTCGCTCACCGCGCATAAGGTCGCCCAAGCGCAACTCAAACGCGTCGAAACCACGCGGCTCGACGTCCGGTTCCCCAGTATATCGCTTGGATCGGAACCCTATCATCAGGTTCTGCCCTCTAACTTCGTGCCTGCGTTTATCCCGCCGCGCGAAACCCTTCATCCGGGTCTGTCCGATTCGCGCGATGCCCTTTTTCTTTATGCACTCTTAGCATAGCGCAAGAAACAATGCACCTGTGACGAAATTATGCTGACAGTTCGGCACGATTCAGCGCGCAATGACTCCAGAGTTCATCCATCGCGTTAACCAGATGGTCCATCTCGCGCGGGCCATGCACCGGCGAGGGGGTAAAGCGCAGCCGCTCGGTGCCGCGCGGCACGGTCGGGAAATTGATCGGCTGCACGTAGATGCCGTAGCGCTCCAGCAGCATGTCCGACAGTTTCTTGGTGTGCACCGGATCGCCCACGATCACCGGCACGATATGCGTGCCGTGGTCGATGATCGGCAGGCCCAGCCCCTTCAACCGCAGCTTCAGGATACCGGCCTGGGTCTGGTGCCGGTCGCGCAGGTCCTGATCGTGCTTGAGATGCGCAACCGACGCGGCCGCACCGGCGGCGACGGCCGGCGGCAGCGACGTGGTAAAGATGAAGCCCGGCGCATAAGACCTTACCGCATCGCACATTTTCTCGCTCGCGGCGATATAGCCGCCCATCACGCCGAACGCCTTGGCCAGCGTGCCGTTGATGATGTCGATCCGGTGGGTCAGCCGGTCGCGTTCGGCCACGCCGCCGCCGCGGGGTCCGTACATGCCCACCGCGTGCACCTCGTCCAGGTAGGTCAGCGCGCCGAACTCGTCCGCAATGTCGCAGACCGCCTCGATCGGGCCGAAATCGCCATCCATCGAATAGATCGATTCGAAGGCGATCAGCTTCGGCGCCGCGGGATCGTCCGCCGCCATCATCTCGCGCAGATGGTCCAGGTCGTTGTGCCGGAAAATCCGCTTGGACCCGCCGTTGCGGCGAATGCCCTCGATCATCGAGGCGTGGTTCAGCGAGTCCGAATAGATGATCAGCCCGGGAAACAGCTTCGGCAGCGTCGATAGCGTGGCATCGTTGGCGATATAGGCCGAGGTGAACAGCAGCGCCGCTTCCTTGCCGTGCAGGTCCGCCAGTTCGGCCTCCAGCCGCTTGTGATAGACCGTCGTGCCCGAGATGTTGCGCGTGCCGCCCGACCCTGCGCCGGTGGCATCGAGCGCCTCGTGCATCGCCGCCAGGACGACAGGGTGCTGCCCCATCCCGAGATAGTCGTTGCCGCACCAGACGGTGATCGGCTGCTCGCCCCCGTCGGGCCGCTTCCAAGTCGCGTGCGGGTACTGGCCATTCGTCCGCTCGATATCGATGAAGGTGCGGTACCGCCCTTCCTCGTGAAGTCGGTTCAAGGCGATATCGAGCTTGGCAGTGTAATCCACGCGGATCTCCTCCTGGCAGTCTGACGAGGCGCGGCGCGGAGGCGGCCAGCTTCGCCCTTGTTGCGCCGGATATAGTTTTAAGGCTTGGCGCGCAACAGGTTACAAATTGCCACGCCCCTGCCCCCGTGACAACCGCGCCCGGCCCCTCCTTTGGTCGCAGGCGCAAGGGGCTCGCGCCCCGATCCCGCTGGACAGTCCGGCGCGCGGTGGTAGGGTCCGGCCAACATTTCCTTCAGACCGGAGTTCGCGCATGTCCCTCGACGCCATCCTCACCCGTATCGACGACCAGTTGCCCGACGCGATGGACCGCCTGACGGATCTCCTGCGCATCCCTTCCATTTCCACCGATCCGGCCTTCAAGCAGCCCACCGAGGACGCCGCCGACTGGCTGGTCGCCGACCTGCAAAGCCTGGGCATCAAGGCCGAGAAGCGCCCCACCACCGGCCACCCCATGGTGGTGGGCCACGCCGACGGACCCAAGGGCGGCACCGGCCCGCACCTCCTGTTCTATGGCCATTACGACGTCCAACCCGTCGACCCGCTTGAGCTGTGGAAGACCGACCCCTTCGATCCGCAGATCCAGGACACCGACGCAGGCAAGGTCATCCGCGGCCGCGGCGCCTCGGACGACAAGGGCCAGCTCATGACCTTCGTTGAGGCCTGCCGCGCCTATAAACACGTCACCGGCGAAATGCCCTGCCGCATCACCTTCTTCTTCGAGGGCGAAGAGGAATCGGGCTCGCCCTCTCTCATCCCCTTCATGAAGGAAAACGCCCAAGAGCTTCAGGCCGATCTCGCGCTGATCTGCGATACCTCGATGGTCGCCCCCGGCGTGCCCTCCATCGCGTCACAGCTGCGCGGCATGATGAAGGACGAATTCACCATCCACGGCCCCCGCATCGACCTGCACTCGGGGCATTACGGCGGCCCGGCCCTGAATCCGCTGCGGGAAATCTCGCGCCTCATCGCCTCGTTCCACGACGACACCGGGCGCGTTGCCGTCGACGGCTTCTACGACGGCGTGCAAGAGGTTCCCGCCGAGCTTCTGCGCCAATGGGAAAGCTGCGGCTTCGACGAAAAGGAATACCTGTCCTCGGTCGGCTTCACCCAGGCGCATGGCGAGGAAGGCTACAGCACGCTCGTCCAGCAATGGGCTCGGCCCACGCTGGAAATCAACGGTCTCTGGGGCGGCTACCAGGGCGCTGGCACCAAGACGGTGATCCCCGCCGAGGCGCATTGCAAGCTGACCTGCCGGCTGGTCGATGACATGGACCCCGACGCCCTGCGCGAGAACATTCGCAAGCATGTCGAGGACCGCCTGTCGCCCGACGCCCGCGTCACCTGGAACGACGATCTCGACGGCTCGCCGGCGGCGAAGATGAACATCGACCGCCCCGAATTCGAGGCCGCCCGCCAGGCGTTGTCCGATGAATGGAACCGCGAGGCGGTCTTTAATGCGATGGGCGGCTCGATCCCCATCGCCGGCTTCTTCAAGGAAATCCTGTCGCTCGATTCCATGCTGATCGGCTTTGCCCAGGAAGACGACGCGATCCATTCGCCCAACGAGAAATACAACGTCGAGAGCTTTCACAAGGGCACCCGCAGCTGGGCGCGCGTGCTCGACCGGCTGTCGCGCTAACCCGTGCCCATCCCCGGCTTTCGCCACGCGACCGCGCAACTCAACGGCACCCGGATCGCCTACAGCATCGGCGGCTCCGGCCCGCCGCTGCTGCTCTTGCACGGTTTCCCGCAGACCCGCGCGCTCTGGGCCCACGTGGCCCCGGCACTGGCCGAGACGCACACCGTGGTCTGCCCCGACCTGCGCGGCTATGGCGACAGCGGAAAACCCCGGGATGTCGCCGCCTACAGCTTTCGCGAAATGGCCCGCGACCAACTGGCGCTGATGTCCCACCTTGGCCACGACCGCTTCGCCGTCGCAGGCCATGATCGCGGGGCGCGCGTGGCGCACCGGCTCGCGCTCGACGCGCCCGACGCCGTGACCTCGCTATGCCTGATGGATATCGTCCCCACGCACACCCTTCTGACCGAATTGCGGATGGACGTGGCGCAGACCTATTACCACTGGTTCTTCCTTGCCCAGCCCGGCGCCCTGATCGAGGACATGATCGCTGCCGACCCGGACGCCTATTACCAGTCCTGCCTCACCGGCTGGGGCTCCGCCGCCCTCGATGATTTCGCCCCGGATCAACTGGCCACCTACCAGCGCAGCTGGCGCAACCGCGACACCATTCGCGGCATGTGCAACGATTACCGCGCCGCCATTGCCCATGACGTCACCGACGATGCCGCCGATCTCGACGCCCGCATCGCCTGCCCCACGCTGATCCTCTACGGTCGCGACGGGGCGATGGCCCGCCACTATGACGTGCCGGCCACGTGGGAGCCGAAATGCGCCGACATGCGCTCCGGTACGGTCGAAGGCGGCCATTTCTTCATCGACACGGCGCCCGAGGCGACCATCGCGGCGCTGCGCCGGTTCTTCGACTGAATGTAGGGGATGACGTGGCGCGGTTGACGGGGCTCGAACCCGCGACCCCCGGCGTGACAGGCCGGTACTCTAACCAACTGAGCTACAACCGCGCGAAGGTCGTAATGTTTTGCAGCGGTGGCGCGGTTGACGGGGCTCGAACCCGCGACCCCCGGCGTGACAGGCCGGTACTCTAACCAACTGAGCTACAACCGCCCGCTGCAAACCCGAAGCCATGCCCCGAGCGTGAGAGGGTGTTTAGGCGGCGCGGCCCGTCCCGTCAAGCGTTCACCGCGTCAAATCGACAGGTTTTTCCACACCCGCTCCGACGCAGGTTTTCAAGCGTTTCGTGACGTTGCGTCAGTCTTCGGAAACAGTGTTTTTCTTTGGATTCAGGTGCACAGGTGCCAAGCGTTGGGGCTAAATACTTTACTGGCGAAGTGTCAATCGCTATTTGACGTTACTGCAATAGACCTCTTATAAATGACTCGTGATCCGTAAAACAGGATTGGTATCTCGTGCTGGATTTCCATGATCGCCTGAAGACCTACATCAAGGGCTCGTCCTACGATTACAAAGGCCTGTCTCTCGAGATCGGACAGGGCGAGCGTTATATTTCCAACCTCCTGTCCTCGAAAAGTGACCCGGGCTATTCCAGCGTGGTCAAGATCTGCTCCGCCCTCGGCATCACGCCGAACCAGATCGCCGGTCTCAACGACCAGATCACCCTGGCCGGCGGCGAGATCGACAACCGCATCGTCACGGCCCAGGCCGAGCGGATCCTGACCTCCGTCACCCGCGAGGCGCATCGCAAGCTGTCGCAACGCGGCGCCCGCCCCCTTCTGGACGACGTGCTGACCTGGTGGCACCAGCAGGGGGGCGTTCTGACCAATTTCGACACGCTCAGCGAACATGTCGATCTCTACCTTGCGCCGGACGAGCACTCGCGCCTGCCCGAACCCTACAAGATCGGCCACCAGAGCCTTGCCGCGCAAAGCTTCGGCATCCAGACGGCCGAGCACCTGCGCTATCTCTTCACCACCTTCGATGACAAGCTGTGCGAAAGCGTCCGGCTGGCCCATGTCGAGGCCACGCGCGGCGAACCCAAGCTGACGATCGAGGAAATCGACGTCATGCTGCCCGGCCACAGCTTTCCGCTGCGCTTCACCTACAAGCGGCTTTTGCTGCCGGTGCGTGATGGCGAAGGCAACAAGTACGTGCTGAACTACTCACAAGCTCTCGAGTGAGCCGGCGTAATACGCCATCATGTGCGACAGGTGCTCCGACGACAGCGCCACCAGCCATTCGCTGTCGCCCCGCCCCGCAGGCGCCGGATCGGCCCATCTCGCCACGCCCGGCACCTGCACGGTGAATCCATACGTGGTTGCGAAACCCGCCATCACGTCCCGGTCTCGCATCATCGCATAGGTCCAGTCCACCGGCCATTTCGTGGCGATACAGCAATGCAGCAGCAACATCAGCTGCCGCAGGCGCTGCCGCGACCCCCGCTGCCCCGGGGCGACGAAAAGCTCTCCGATATAGGCCATGCGCCCGTGAAACCCCGGCGGTAGCGCCGTGGTGAAGTCCAGCAAGGTGTCGCCGGACGGGTGCGGATAATGCCGGCGCATCGTCCGGCGCATGTAGTCGCCCATGTTCTCGCGTCCGACATTGTCGAACCGCGTCGCCACCGCGGCCACGAAGGTCTCGCCCTCGCGCAGCACCAGCCAGAAGCCGGACTCTTCGGTGAAATCGTTGTAATGCGCCGACAGTTTCGCGGTGACGCTGGTCTTGCCATGCTCCCGCACCAGCTGTTCCACGGCCTCGAAATCCGACACCGTCTCGATAGCGTACCCGTTGCGCGCCAGGCCCGAGACGCAGGCCCCGCCGACCTTGATCAGGTCCAGTGAATTCTGCATGTGCTCCTGCTTCCCCTGCATCGAGCCTTGCCGTGGCAACCGTCGGCCCACCGGCATCCGCAAACATGGTTAACAGCGTGGAATGCAGGTTGGAATGACTCCGATCCTCAAAAACGGAATGTTTCTCTAAGCGAAACAACCCCCGGCACGTGTTTCGACATCGGAAAGCGCGCGTCTGTCAGCCTGTTTCCATTAGGGGGAATGGTGGGCGGTGAGGGACTCGAACCCCCGGCATCTTCGGTGTAAACGAAGCGCTCTACCAACTGAGCTAACCGCCCCTCGTTGCGCTCCTCTAGCAACACCGCACTGGCCTTGCAAGATGCTTCGCACCCGACCGCCCCGCCGACTGCGCGGTCGAACTTTCCCGCAACAGGCCGGTCGAAAATGCACACGGGCCTGCCGAAATCTATTCAGAACGCCTGTGCCCGTGCCTAAGGTCGTCGGCAACGAAGAAAAAGACTGCGCACGAGCATGGCCCTCACTCTTCTTGCATTCGCACTCCCGGCGGCGCTCTTTCTGGTGCTGGCCCTCCTGCCCCATGGCCGGCCCGCCCTGCTGGCCGCCCTGGCGGTGGCGGCAGCCCTCATAATCCTGTGGGGCGCGCATTATCTCGACGTCCTGGGGCTGGGCACGCACGGTCAGGGCAATGCCCGGATCATCGCATTCTTCATGCTTCTCGGCCTCACCCTCGCCTGGTTCATGGCAACGTCGCTTCAGATCCTGCGCCAACGCTTCCCGCCGCACTGGCCAGGCTGGAGCTGGCCCGCCGTGGTCGTCGTGACCCTGCTGGTCATCGGCTACGGGCTCTGGCGGATGCTGAACGTATAGAGTGGGAAATGGTGGGCGATAGAAGATTCGAACTTCTGACATCTTCGATGTGAACGAAGCGCTCTACCACTGAGCTAATCGCCCGCCGGAGCCGCTGTTTAGCGCCCCTTCGAGATCGGTGCAATAGCAAAGCCGCATGATCCGCGCAGGGAATTTCACCCTGCAGGCGGATCCAGGCAAACCTAGCCGTTGCCGCTGGTGTCGTCGTCCTTCGATTGCCGGATCTTCGCCACGGTGACCCGCGCGTTGCCGACCTCTTTCTGGCGGTTGATCTTCACCTTGCCCAGCGGCTTGAGGTTCAGTTCGCGCCCTTCGGCCAACGCCTCGCCCAGTACTTCCAGCATGGCCTCGACCACCGGCTTCACCTTGTTCTTGTTCAGATCGGCACGGTCCGCCACCAGCTGAAGCAGCTCCTGCTTCTTGAGTTCGGTCGAAACGATCTCCGCCGCGGTCGTCTCCGTGACCACGTCCAGATCCGCCTTGGCCGGGGCGGCGGGCGCCGTGGCCGCGGCCTTGGATTTCGGGCTTGTCGTACTGCGCGATGCCATTTTGGGCCTCTAATATTTGCACTTTTGACACACGATACCGGATTTGGAACGGAATACCACCGCCGAGTTGACGTGCCGGCAACCGGGCCGCATAAACTGTCGCCAATTATCACTGGGGATCACGCAATGAAGAAAGTTATTGTCGCCGCCGCTGTCGCCTCGCTGCTTTTCATCGAACCTGGCCTTGCCGGAAACTTGTCAGACCCCGTGCTCGATCAGCAGGTTATCGCGGATGCCGCCGTCGAAGATTCCACGGCCAAGGTCGATGCGCTGATGCTGACGTTGTTTTACGTCTTCCTCTTCGCGGCGGCCGGCGGCGCGTTCTAGACTGCGAAACCGCGCAATCGGGCCCCCGAACCGACCGGCCGGCCATCCGGCGGCTGCGCCTGCGCGGCCTGCGGCAGGCGGCCTTGAATAAATCTGCCCGGATGAAAAAAGGCGCCCGACCGGGGCGCCTTTCTCTTTTCACTGAACGGTTGGGCCGGCCTAGTGGGTCACCGCCCCTGCCCCGTCATCCCGCGACTTTCGCGCGGCCTCGGCGGCAGCCGCCTCCTCGGCGGCTTCGTCCCATTCGACTGGCTCGGGCGCCTTGACCAGCGCCAGCCGCAACACATCGCTGACATGTTCGACCGGGATGATCTCCAGCCCCTCCTTCACGTTGTCGGGGATTTCGGTCAGGTCCTTCTCGTTTTCCTGCGGGATCAGAACCGTCTTGATCCCGCCGCGCAGGGCCGCCAGCAGCTTCTCCTTCAGCCCGCCGATGGCCAGCGCATTGCCGCGCAGCGTGACCTCGCCTGTCATGGCGATGTCCTTGCGCACCGGGATCCCGGTCAGCACCGACACGATCGACGTCACCATCGCCAGGCCCGCGCTGGGGCCATCCTTGGGCGTGGCGCCCTCGGGCACGTGCACGTGGATGTCCCAGTTCTCGAACCGCGGCGGTTTCACCCCGATCTGCGGACTGATCGACCGGACATAGCTTGAGGCCGCATCGATCGATTCCTTCATCACGTCGCCCAGCTTGCCGGTGGTCTTCATCCGGCCCTTGCCCGGCAGGCGCAGCGCCTCGATGTTCAGCAATTCGCCGCCCACCGACGTATAGGCCAGCCCGGTGACGACACCCACCTGGTCCTTCTCCTCGGCAAGCCCATAGCGGAACTTCTTCACGCCCAGGAACTCGTCGATATTGTCGCCGGTCACGTCGACGCGCTCGGCCTCTTTCTTGATGATCTTGGTCAGCGCCTTGCGGCAGACCTTGCTGATCTCGCGTTCGAGGTTCCGCACGCCCGCCTCGCGGGTGTAATGCCGGATGATCGCCGTCAGCGCAGAGTCGTCCAGGCTGAACTCCTTCTGCTTCAGACCGTGGTTCTTGATCTGCTTGGCCAGAAGGTGCTGCTTGGCGATCTCGCGCTTTTCGTCCTCGGTGTAGCCGGCCAGCGGAATGATCTCCATCCGGTCCAGCAGCGGCCCCGGCATGTTGTAGGAGTTCGCCGTGGTCAGGAACATCACGTTCGACAGGTCGTACTCGACCTCAAGGTAGTGGTCCACGAACGTCCCGTTCTGCTCGGGGTCCAGAACCTCCAGCATGGCCGACGCCGGGTCGCCCCGGAAATCCTGACCCATCTTGTCGATCTCGTCGAGCAGGATCAGCGGGTTGGTCGTCTTCGCCTTCTTCAGCGACTGTATGATCTTGCCCGGCATCGAGCCGATATAGGTCCGGCGGTGACCGCGGATCTCGGACTCGTCGCGCACGCCGCCCAGGCTGATGCGGATGAACTCGCGGCCCGTCGCCTTGGCGACGGATTTGCCCAAGCTGGTCTTGCCCACGCCCGGCGGGCCGACAAGGCACATGATCGGGCCTTTCAGCTTTTTCGAGCGTTGTTGCACCGCGAGGTACTCGACGATCCGCTCCTTGACCTTCTCAAGGCCATAGTGGTCGTGGTCCAGCACGTCCTGCGCCCGGCTCAGATCCTTCTTCACGCGGGATTTCGTGCCCCACGGAATCGACAGCATCCAGTCCAAATAGTTGCGCACGACCGTCGCCTCGGCACTCATCGGGCTCATGTTCTTGAGCTTCTTCAGCTCGCCCTCGGCCTTCTCGCGGGCTTCCTTGCTGAGCTTGGTGTTCTCGATGCGCTCTTCCAACTCGGCAATCTCGCCTTCGCCGTCCTCGCCATCGCCCAACTCCTTCTGAATGGCCTTCATCTGCTCATTCAGGTAATATTCGCGCTGCGTGCGCTCCATCTGGGACTTCACGCGCGTCTTGATCTTCTTCTCGACCTGCAACACGCTCATCTCGCCCTGCATCAAGCCATAGACCTTCTCCAGACGCTCGCTGACGCTCAGCGTCTCCAAGAGTTCCTGCTTTTGCGCCACCTCAATGCCCAGGTGCCCCGAAACGAGGTCGGCCAGCTTGGCGGCATCGTCGGCCTCGGTCACGGCGGCCAGCGCCTCTTCGGGGATGTTCTTCTTGACCTTGGCATAGCGCGCGAACTCGTCCGAAACGGTCCGCAGCAGCGCCTCGATCGTCGCGGCGTCGCCCGGCATCTCGGCCAGGTACTCGGCCCGCGCCTCGAAGAAATTCTCGTTCTCAAGGTACTCGGTGATCTGCACCCGCGCCACGCCCTCGACCAGCACCTTCACGGTGCCGTCGGGCAGTTTCAGCAGTTGCAGCACGTTGGCCAGCACGCCGGCCGTGTAAATGCCGTCCGAATTCGGGTCGTCCTCGCCCGGGTCGATCTGGCTCGACAGCAGAATCTGCTTGTCGTCCTGCATCACCTCTTCCAGCGCCCGGACGGATTTCTCGCGTCCCACGAAAAGCGGCACGATCATGTGCGGGAACACCACGATATCGCGCAGCGGCAGCACGGGGTAAGAGGCGTTAAGGGGATCTTGCATGCTCGGTATCCTGTATTGGCAAGAAGGCTCCGGTCCCGACTTGGCGGCAACCACCGGCCTTCTCCGTTTCGATAGGCTTAATCTGGGCGCTCTCGGACCAGTTTCAACCTCGGCCCTCAAGGGGGCTGGTGCCAGCATGACTCGCGGCGCAGACAGGCACAAGCACCAAATATACGCGTTCTTAACAGTGATTGCGCATTTTCGCGCAGGCGCGGCCCATGCGTGGACGCGCGTTCTGGCGCGTCCCTGGCGCGTCCCTGGCGCGGCACGGTCAGGCCAGCAGCACCGCCGCAAGAACCGCCATAGAGGCCCAGGTGAAGGTGAAAACCGCATATGTCATCTGATCGCTCCCAGCCTGTCACGGTGTCGTGATGCCTCTGGGTCGCGCTCTGCCGGCAAAGCGTTCAAAAAAATGAATCGGCCCGGTGCGTGGTGCCGGTCTGAAATTCAGGGCTCGGAGGGTCCGTCGCGTGCCTGAACTAGGCGAGCAGCACGGCCGCGAACAGCGCGACGGACATCCAGCTAAAGGCAAAGGCAGCATAAGTCATTGTAATAGTACTCATTTCCCCAGTAATGACATCAGGATAAGCGGAAAACCGCCCACCACCTAGAGAAATCGGATCACGTTTTGGAAACAGTTTGGAGCCAAAAGCCGGTGGATCGGCCAAGCCATTGCGATTGCAGTCAAATCGGCGGGATATCCCCCTCGGCCCGCCCGGCGTGAAACTCAGCTTCCCAGGCGGCGAACCGGCCCTCGGCGATGGCCTCGCGCATCCCCGCCATGATCTCCTGGTAGTAATGCAGGTTGTGCCAGGTCAGCAGCATCGAACTGATGATCTCCTGGCTGCGAAACACGTGATGCAGGTAAGCGCGCGAATAGTTGCGGCAGGCCGGACAGGTGCAGGCCTCGTCCAGGGGGCGCGGGTCGTCCTGGTGCCGCGCGTTCTTGATGTTCAGCACGCCGCGCCGGGTGAACACCTGCCCCGTCCGCCCCGACCGCGACGGCAGCACGCAATCCATCATGTCCACCCCGCGCTTCACCGCGCCCACGATGTCGTCGGGCTTGCCCACCCCCATCAGGTAGCGCGGCTTGTCCTCGGGCAGATACCCGGTGGCATAGTCCAGCACGCCGAACATCGCCGTCTGCCCCTCGCCCACGGCCAGGCCGCCCACCGCGTAACCGTCAAACCCGATATCCACCAGAGCCCTGGCGCTTTCCTCGCGCAGCGCCTGCGTCACGCCGCCCTGCATGATCCCGAAAAGCGCATGGCCGGGCCGGTCCCCGAACGCGTCCTTCGACCGCGCCGCCCACCGCATCGACAGGCGCATTGCCCGCGCCACCTCGTCGTCGCTCGCCGGCAGCGCGGGGCATTCGTCGAAACACATCACGATATCGCTGCCCAACAGGCGCTGGATCTCCATCGACCGCTCGGGGGTCAGCTCGTGTTTCGACCCGTCGATATGGCTCTTGAAGGTGACCCCCGCCTCGGTCAGCTTGCGCAACCCCGCCAGGCTCATCACCTGGAACCCGCCACTGTCGGTCAGAATGGGCCGCTCCCAGTTCATGAACCGATGCAAGCCGCCCAGGGCGTCGATCCGCTCCGCCGTGGGGCGCAACATCAGGTGATAGGTGTTGCCCAACAGGATATCCGCCCCGGTCTCGCGCACGCTTTCAGGCATCATCGCCTTGACCGTGGCGGCGGTCCCCACCGGCATGAAGGCCGGCGTGCGCACCTCGCCGCGCGGCGTGCGGATCACCCCCGTCCGCGCCTGCCCGTCCGTTGCGCCCAGCTCGAAAGCGAACCCGTTCGTCATGTCATCACCCTCTGACCTCACCGCGCCCTCCATAACGCCTTTGGCGAAAGCTTCAATCACTCCGGTTATCGACCCCGCACCGGGCCGCGCGGAAGAAAATGAACCAAATCGGCACGGGCCGGGTTATGCTGGCACGAAAACGACGGGACCCGTGACCAGACCGATGCACATTATCGCCGCCTCGCTGCGCAGCCTCTTGGCGGCGCTCCTCATCCTCGTGTCCGGTGCGGTCGCGTCACTTGCGCAGGAGCCTCATTTCGAGATCGACCTGCTGAATCCCGGCCTGCCCCAGCCGCCTGAATCCCTCGACCGCGACACGCCCCGCTCGACCGTGGAATCCCTCCTCGCCTTTTTCGACAAGGAAGAGTACGGCGCCGCGGCCCACCTGCTGGACCTGGGCGATCTGCCGCTCGAAATGCAGGCCAACCGCGGTGCCGACCTCGCGCGGCAGCTGAAGATGATCATCGACCGCCAGGTCCTGATCCCCTGGACCGACCTGTCGGACCGTCCCGACGGCTGGCTCGACGGGGCCGAGGAAGACCCCGGCGCCGGCCGCGTGCGCCGCTCGATCCTGCTCAACATGCTGGAGCTGGACAAGCGCCCCGTGCCCCTGCGCCTCAACCGCGTGAAACCCGCGAACGGCGATGCGGTCTGGCTCATCTCGCGGCAGAGCGTGCGCGACATCCCCGCGCTTTACGAGCGCTTCAAGCCGACCGAGCTTGAAATGGCGATGCCCCCCTGGGCGCGCGAACGCGGCCCGTTCGGGATGTATATCTGGGAATGGCTGGCGCTGCCCGTCATCACCGTCGTCGCGTTCCTGCTGGGCTACATCGCCTATCGCCTCGTCGGCTGGCTGGGCCAGTTCTCCAGCCGGCGGATCGTGCAGGCCTGCGTCCGCGCCTTCCGCCTGCCCGCCACGATCATGGTGATTTCCGCCGTCATCGGCTTCACCACCAACCGCCTGCTGGTGGTCACCGGCCCGATCAGCGTCGTCGTCGGCCCCCTGGTCCTTCTGGGCTATGTCATCGGCTTCGCCCTGGCGGCCGTGCGCGTCGCCGACGAGATCTTCGACCGCGTCAGCCTCAACAGCCCCGAGGAACTCGCCAACCCGGGCAACGCGCATTATCGCAACATGGCCACCATGCTGTCGGGCTTCCGCAAGTTCGTCATCATCCTCGCCGTCATCGCCGGCGCCGCCACGCTGCTCAGTTCGGTGCAGGTCTTCAACTCGCTGGGCTACACCCTGCTGGCCGGGGCGGGTGCGATCACCATCGTACTGGGTTTTGCCGCCCGCGAGGTGCTGGGCAACCTCCTGGCCGCCGTGCAGATCGCGCTCAACCGCTCGGCCCGGATCGGCGACCAGATCATCTTCGAGGACCGCTTCTGCACCGTCGAGCGCATCCATTTCACCTATGTCCAGCTGGCGATCTGGACCGGCAACCGCTTCATCGTGCCGGTCAGCCACTTCGTCAAGCACCCGTTCGAGAACCTCTCCGCCGGCGACCGCGAGATGACCCGACCGATCCGCCTGACCTTCGCCCAGACCGCCGATGTATCCGCCCTGCGCACGGCGTTCTTTCAGATCATGGACGAGATCGACGACGGCACGCTGGGCTCCAAGGACGACGCCGGCGTCTGGGTCGAGGACCAGGACATCTTCGGCAAGAAGGTCCTCTTCGCCCTGCCCACCCCCGACCAGTCCACCTTCTGGGATCTCGAAACCGCCTGCCGCGAACGCCTGCTGACCCGCGCCGCCGAGCTTGAACAGGAAACCGGCAAGCCCTTCCTGCCGCAGGGTCCGGTGCAGGATTATCCCGGCGGCTGACCCCGCGCGCCCGACGGATCGAAGCCTTGCATTGGCGCGCGCGCTGGCCCTATTAAGCCGGGACCTTTTCAACGGGGATCCCGATGACCGAAGACCAGATTATCGACCTGCTCTCTTCCAACCTGTCCTACATCCTGCTCGCCCTGCTGCTGTTCCTCGTGATCTTCAAGGGCGTGAAGATCGTGCCGCAATCCGAACAGCACGTGGTCGAACGCTTCGGCCGCCTGCGCTCGGTGCTGGGGCCGGGGATCAACTTCATCGTGCCCTTCCTCGACAAGATCCGGCACCGCGTCTCGATCCTCGAACGCCAGCTGCCCAATGCCAGCCAGGACGCCATCACCCGCGACAACGTGCTGGTCGAGGTCGAAACCTCCGTCTTCTACCGCATCACCAACCCGGAAAAGACCGTCTACCGCATCCGCGACGTGGACGCTGCCATCGCCACCACCGTGGCCGGGATCGTGCGGGCCGAGATCGGCAAGATGGATCTCGACGACGTGCAGGCCAACCGCTCGCAACTGATCGACACGATCAAGCAGCATGTCGAGGACGCCGTCGACAACTGGGGGATCGAGGTCACCCGCGCCGAGATCCTCGACGTCAATCTCGACCAGGCCACCCGCGAAGCCATGCTGCAACAGCTCAACGCCGAACGCGCCCGCCGCGCCCAGGTGACCGAGGCCGAGGGCAAGAAACGCGCCGTCGAACTGGCCGCCGACGCCGATCTCTACGCCGCCGAGAAAACCGCCGAGGCCCGCCGGATCCAGGCCGACGCCGAGGCCTATGCCACCGGCGTCGTGGCCCGCGCCATCGCCGATAACGGGCTGGAAGCCGCGCAATACCAGGTCGCCCTGAAACAGGTCGAGGCGCTCAACGCCCTGGGCCAGGGGCCGTCGTCGCAGACCGTGATCGTCCCCGCCCACGCGGTCGAGGCCTTCGCCAATGCCTTCACCATGCTGAAGGGCAAGCCATGATCGACCTGCTGTCGCACTGGTGGGTCTGGCTCTGCGCCGCGCTGGCCATCGCCATCCTCGAACTGCTGATGCCGGGCTACATCTTCCTCGGCATTGCCGTGGGCGCCGCGGTCATGGCCCTGCTGGTGGCTCTGCTCGGGCCGTTCGCGGCCCCCACTCTCGTCGCTCTCTTCGCCGGCGTCTCGCTCGTCGCATGGCTGGTACTGCGCCGCCTCTTTCGTGCGCCCGACGACCAGACCCGCTACTTCGACGAAGACATCAACAAGTAGCTTCACGCGCCGCGCCCGCGACCGTCATCCCAGCGTAACCTTGTGCCGACATGGATTACGTGGTGAAACTTGCAGTTCCACCGTCGACCGATCCACAATCAAAAGGCCACCCCATGACAGCATCCGCCGACAGCCCCGAGATCCTGAACTTTGGCTGGGAAGAATGGATTTCCCTGCCCGGACTGGGCGTGCCGGCGTTGCGGGCCAAGGTCGATACCGGCGCGCGCACCTCGGCGCTCCACGCCTTCGACATCGAAACCTTCGGGCCGTCCTCGAAACCCAAGGTCCGGTTCACCGTGCACCCGATCCCGGGCCGCGACGACCTCGTGATCCCCTGCTCGGCCCCCATCGTCGACCGGCGCGAGGTCGCGTCCTCGAACGGCGAGAAGGAACTGCGCTACGTCATCGAAAGCAAGCTCGAGGTCGCGGGCCAGTCCTGGCCGATCGAGATCACGCTGACCAACCGCTCCACCATGAACAGCCGGATGCTCCTGGGCCGCACCGCGCTCAAGGACCACATCTCGATCGTCGCCACCGACCGCTTTCTTCAGCCCGAGCTCAACTACGACGTCTACCACACCAAGAAGATGCGCGAGGCTCAGCCCAACCGCTCCTTGCGCATCGCGGTGCTCTCGCGCGAGGACAACTACTCCACCCGCCGCCTCGTCGAGGAAGGCGAGAAGCGCGGCCATTCCGTCGAGGTGATCAACACCACCCGTTGCTACATGGCGATCAACACGCTGGCGCCCGAGGTGCATTACGACGGCAAGCGCCTGCCCCGCTACGATGCCGTGATCCCGCGCATCGGCGCCTCGATCACGTCCTACGGCGCCGCCGTGGTCCGCCAGTTCGAAACCATCGGCACCTATTGCGTGAACCCTTCGGCCGGTATCTCGTCCAGCCGCGACAAGCTCTATGCGCATCAGCTTATGGCCCGCGCCAAGGTGGGTATGCCCAACACCGCCTTCGCCGCCTCGCCGCAGGACACCGGCAACCTCATCGGCCTCGTCGGCACCGCGCCCCTGATCGTCAAGCTGCTGGAATCGACCCAAGGCAAGGGCGTCGTGCTGGCCGAAACCAAGAAGGCCGCCGAGTCCGTGATCGACGCCTTCCGCGGCCTCAAGGCCAACTTCCTCGTGCAGGATTTCGTCAAGGAGGCCGCGGGCGAGGATATCCGCTGTCTCGTGATCGGCGGCAAGGTCGTGGCCTCGATGAAACGCACGGGCGCCGAGGGCGATTTCCGCTCCAACCTGCACCGCGGCGGTTCGGCCAAGTCTGTGCGCATCACCAAGACCGAGCGCGAAACCGCCCTGCGCGCCGCCCGCGCCTTCGGCCTGGGGCTGGCGGGCGTCGACCTTCTACGGGCCGAGGCGGGGCCCAAGGTGCTCGAGGTCAACTCCTCGCCCGGCATGGAGGGGATCGAAAATTCCACCGGCAAGAACATCGTCGGGATGCTCTACGACGATATCGAGGCCCGCGTGCGCCCCGAACCCGTGCGGCGGCGACGCACCAGCAAGTGACCCCGGGGAACGCAACGTCACCCGGCGCGCGTTAACCCTTTCGGGCCGCCCGATGCCGCGCCGCGGCGGTGCACACCCGGTGCACGCGGGGTGCACGCATGTCACCCCCGCCCGATCCGGCCGAAACCCGGGCGTTAATCCACCGCACCCCCTCTGGACGCGGCGCTCTCATATCCTTATATATTCAGTCGGATAACGGCACAGGACGTGACATGACCCAACAGCCAGAACCCCTCGAAGGCGCGCCGCTGATCGCGCCCTCCAGCACGGATCACCCGCTTTACGACCAGATCGTCGAAGCGTGCCGCTCGGTCTATGACCCTGAAATCCCTGTGAATATCTATGACCTCGGGCTGATCTACACGATCGACATCACCGCCCAGAACGAGGTCAGCGTCATCATGACCCTGACCGCGCCCGGCTGCCCCGTCGCCGGCGAAATGCCCGGCTGGGTCGCCGAGGCGATCGAGCCGTTAGCAGGTGTGAAACAGGTTGATGTTGATCTGACCTGGGAGCCGCCCTGGGGCATGGACATGATGAGCGACGAGGCAAGGCTCGAACTCGGGTTCATGTAAGGCAAGCAAAAACGCTTGCATTTTGCAAAAGCAAGTAATATTACTTGCATATGATTTGGACCGTCCTCACCGGCGATATCGTCGACTCCTCCGCCCTTTCGGCGGACCGCCTGGACGATGTCATGGCCTGCCTCGACCGGCTGTCAGATGACATTTCCGCTTGGGGCCAGGGCGCCACGATTGCCTTCGGACGACGCGGCGGGGACGGCTGGCAACTGGCGGTCAATGCGGCTGAATACACCTTCAGATCAACGCTTTACCTGCAATCCAGCCTGATGGCGCTGGATCCTGCAGTGCAAACGCGCATCGCCGTGGCGACCGGCAAAGGCACCCTCCCCGACGGACCTGACGCCAACCCCAACAGCGCCCACGGCCCCGCGTTCAGTGCGTCTGGCCGTCTGCTGGAAACGCTCTCGGGCAACACGCTCCTGGCACACGCCGACGGTGGCCCGCTCGACGCCACCTTCCGGCTTGCCGACCATATCGCGCAGGGCTGGACCCAGGCCCAGGCCCGCGCCGTGGCCGCGATGCTGCCCCCCGGAACCGGGCCGCGCCGCGTCGCCGCCGACCGCCTCGGCATTTCCCGCCAGGCCATTGACCAGGCCCTGCACGCCGCCGGTTACCCGGCCCTGCACGATGCCCTGACACTGCTGGAGACGTCGGAATGATCGAAACCCTGACCGCCCTCCTCTTTGCTCATGTCTTGGCCGATTTCGTCCTGCAAACCGACTGGATCCACCGCCACAAGCGCCATTTCGGCGTAATGCTTCTGCACAGCGCGCTGGTTCTGGTGGTCTCCATGGCCGCGCTGGGCCAGGTGGACGCTTTGCCGGTTCTGGCGCTGGCCGCCCTGCACCTCGCGATCGACTGCGCCAAAACCTACGGCAATTTCAAGGGCCTGACGGCGTTTCTCGCCGATCAGGCCCTGCACCTACTGGTGATTGTCGCCGTCGCGTTTCACGCCCCCACCCTCTGGGCCACCGGCGCCTGGGCCGACATGCCCACCCTGTTGCCGTTGATGGCGCTTCTCTCCGGCCTGATCGCGACCCTGGTCGCCGGACAATACGCCATCGGCCTGTTGATGCGCTCGCATGGCACGCTGATCCAGCAACGTGGCCTGCGCAATGGCGGCCGCCAGATCGGGCTGATCGAACGCGGGCTAATCTTCTTTTTCGTCATGGCAAATCAACCGCTTGCCGTCGGCTTTTTGATCACGGCCAAGTCCATCCTGCGCTTCGGCACCGCCGCGCGGGATCAGAAAACGGCGGAATACGTGATCATCGGCACGCTGGCCTCCTTTGCATGGGCGTTCCTCGTGGCCGAGACCACCCGCGCCTGGATGGAATTGCTGCCGCCGCTTGAGATTGCCCGGTGGCTTGCTTAGATTGAGGTCAACGCAGCGAGAAAGGCAGCACCATGTTCGGAATTCCAGGCAAGCAGGCGGTCACCATGACCCCCAAAGCGGCGTCGATGATTGCCCGCCTGATGGACAAGGACGGCCACCAGGGCCTGCGCATCGGCGTCAAGAAAGGCGGCTGCGCGGGCATGGAATACACCATGGACTACGTGACCGAGGTCGACCCCAACGACGAGGTGGTCGAGCAGGATGGTGCGCGCGTGATGATCGCCCCCATGGCGCAGATGTTCCTTTTCGGGACCGAGATCGACTACCAGACCTCGCTTCTGGAATCGGGCTTCGTCTTCAACAATCCCAACGTCACCGAGGCGTGCGGCTGCGGCGAGTCGATCAAGTTCGAAGGCATGTAGCCGTTGCCCAGCCCGGCTCGAGCCGCTACCACTCCGGTCAATTAACCGGGAGGTAAGGAATGGCGCGTAAGCTGGCGGCTGGTAACTGGAAGATGAACGGCACGCGCGGTGCCTTGCAGGAATTGTCCGCTCTCGCACAGGCGCATCCCGATCCGTCCGTGGACATTCTCATCTGCCCGCCCGCCACGCTGATACATCCGGCTGCGGCGCTTATGGCGGACGCGTCCGTTCAGATCGGCGGACAGGATTGTCACGCGCAGGTCAGTGGCGCCCATACCGGCGATATCTCTGCCCAGATGCTGGCCGACGCCGGCGCCACCAGCGTCATCCTCGGACATTCCGAACGGCGCGAAGATCACGGCGAAAGCAGTGACGCCGTCAACGCCAAGATCCGCGCGGTCCACGCCGCCGGGCTGGTCGCCATCGTCTGCGTGGGCGAGTCGCTGGCGCAGCGCGAGTCGGCCAGCACGCTCGAAATCATCGGCGGCCAGCTCGCCGCGTCCCTGCCCGATGCCTGCACCGCGGCCAATACGGTGATCGCCTACGAGCCGATCTGGGCCATCGGCACCGGCAGGATTCCCACGACCGACCAGATCGACGAGGTTCACGATTTCATCCGCGCCGACATGATCCGCCGCTTCGGCGCAGAGGAAGGCGGTGCGATCCCCCTGCTCTACGGCGGATCGGTGAAACCCGACAACGCCGCCGAGATTTTCGCCACCGACAATGTCGATGGCGCCCTCGTCGGCGGCGCAAGCCTCAAGGCCGCGGATTTCTCGCCCATTATCAAGGCGCTGGAGCAATCGACATGATCGGCTAGACCGGCAACATCGTCGTCGATTTGATCTCTTCCATCGACAAGAGCGCGGTCACGTTGTGCACTTTCACCTCTGAAATCAGCGCCTGGTAAAAGGTGTCGTAGGCCCGCGCGTTGCTGACCACGACCTTCAGGATATAGTCGATATCGCCCGCCAGCCGGTGCGCCTCCATCACCTCGGGCCGGGTTCTCAGCGCATTCAAAAACCTGTCCTGCCACTCCTTGTCGTGCTCTGACGTGCGGATCAGGACAAAGAAACAGGCCTCCAGTCCCAAGGCTTCTGGATCCAGCAGAAAAGTCTGCTGGCGGATCACACCGCCTTCCCGCATCTTGCGAATCCGGTTCCACACCGGCGTCTTCGAACTGCCCACGGATTTGGCGATATCGTCCAGCGACTGCCCGCCGTCCTTTTGCAGTTCCAAGAGGATTTTCCGATCCAGTTCGTCAAGGCGAACACTCATTCCACAATTTCCCTTTTCCCGGAACACGCCCTGTCCGCTGAAAGCATTTTGGAACGCATGTCCTTATTCGCGCCGACCAGTGGCGCAATACCGGGAATATTTTCTATATCTAAGGGCAAGTCAATCGCAGCCGGAGGCAAGCCCCCGTGAAACATTTTCCCATCTTCGTCGCGCTCGAGGGCCGTCGCGTCGTACTGTCCGGAGGCGGCGACGCGGCCCTGGCCAAGCTGCGCCTGCTGCTGAAGACCGAAGCGCACCTGACGGTGTTCACCCCGTCTCCCGCGCAAGAGATCGAAGACTGGCACGTAGCCGGCAAGCTGCGCCTCGTGCGTCGCGCGATGGAGCCGGGCGACACGACCTGCGCCGTTCTGTTCTACGCCGCGGACGAGGACGAGGCCGAGGATGCCCGCACCTCCGCCATCGCCCGCGCCGATGGCGCGCTGGTGAATATCGTCGACAACCTGCAGGACAGCGCCTTCATCACGCCCGCGATCGTGGATCGTGACCCGGTGACCGTCGCCATCGGCACCGAGGGCGCGGCCCCCGTTCTGGCCCGCGCGATCAAGGCCGATCTGGAAGAGCGCCTGCCCGCCACGCTGGGCACTCTCGCCCGGATCGGCAAGGCGTTCCGCAAGGCGGTCGAGGTACTGCCCATGGGCCGCAAACGCCGCGACTTCTGGTCGGAGTATTACTTCGGCACCGGCCCGCGTGCGATGGATGAAGGCGGCGAAGAGGCCGTCACCAACGCCCTGCCCGCCCTTCTGGACAAACATGTGAAGGCCGAAGAGCGTAAGGGTTATGTGGCCTTCGTCGGCGCCGGCCCCGGTGACCCGGAGCTGCTGACCCTCAAGGCCCGCAAGGCGCTCGACGCCGCCGACGTGGTGATCCACGACCGGCTTGTCACGCCCGAAATCCTTGAACTTGCCCGCCGCGAAGCGACGCTGATCGACGCCGGCAAAACCGGCTTTGGCCCGTCGATGTCGCAGGAGGATATCAACGCGCTGATCGTCGAACACGCCGCAACCGGCGCGCAGGTGGTGCGCCTGAAAGGTGGCGATCCGACCGTCTTCGGCCGCCTCGACGAAGAAATCGACGCGGTCGATGCCGCCGGGATCGGCTGGCACATCGTGCCCGGGATCACCGCCGCCTCTGCCGGTGTGGCCGCCATCGGCCAAAGCCTGACCAAGCGCCAGCGCAATGCCGCGGTGCGTTTCGTCACCGGCCATGACATGAAAGGCTATGCCGAGCAGGACTGGGCCACGCTGGCCCAACCCGGCGAGGTGGCCGCGATCTACATGGGCAAGAAATCCAGCCGCTTCATCCAGGGCCGCCTGCTGATGCATGGCGCCGACCGCGCCACCCCTGTCAGCATCGTCGAGAACGCCTCGCGCCCGGAACAGCGCATCGTCGCCACCACCGTGGCCCGCATGGCGCAGGATCTGGAAGCCGCCGATCTCGACGGCCCCGCCCTTACCTTCATCGGCCTGGCACCGCGTGCCGCCGAGGCAAGTCTTTCCCTCTCGACCCAGGAGTTCGCCTGATGCCCAGAGAATTTACGCCCAAGGTCGTCACCGCCAATGCGTTGCTCGAAGGCGACGTCGTCTATCAAACTGCCGATGACCGCTGGTCGCGGCACCTTTCCGAGGCTGAACTGATCAGCGACGAGGCGCTCGCCAAGCTGCGGCTGGCGCAGGCCGAAGGCCAGCCCGAACTGGTCGTCGGGCCCTATCTGGCCGATGCCAAGCCCTCTGACAACGGCCCGCAGCCGACGCATTTCCGCGAGGAATTCCGCCGCACCGGCCCGTCCAACTATGACCATGGCAAACAAGCCGAGGTAAACTGATGTATTCCTATTCCGAATTCGACGCGGCCTTCGTGGCCGAGCGCAACCGCCAGTTTCGCGCCCAGGTCGAGCGCCGCATCGCCGGCAACCTGACCGAGGACGAGTTCAAGCCGCTGCGCCTGATGAACGGCCTTTATCTGCAACTGCACGCCTACATGCTGCGTGTGGCGATTCCCTATGGCACGCTCAATTCGCGCCAGATGCGCCAGCTCGCCCATATCGCCGAGACGTGGGACAAGGGCTACGGCCATTTCACCACGCGCCAGAACATCCAGTTCAACTGGCCCGAGCTGCGTGACGTGCCGGAAATCCTCGATGCGCTTGCCGAGGTCGAGATGCACGCCATCCAGACCTCCGGCAACACCATCCGCAACGTGACGGCTGACCATTTCGCAGGCGCCGCCGAGGACGAGATCGCCGATCCGCGCCCGGTGGCCGAACTCTTGCGGCAATGGTCCACCGATCACCCGGAATTCCAGTTCCTGCCGCGCAAGTTCAAGATCGCCGTGACCGGCAGCCCGAACGACCGCGCCGTGATCAAGGCGCATGATATCGGCATCCAGATCGTCGAGCGTGACGGCGAAATCGGTTACCGCGTTCTCGTCGGCGGTGGCCTTGGCCGGACGCCGATGATCGGCAAGGTACTGTCCGATTTCGTCAGCCAGGAAGACCTGCTGCCCTATATCGAGGCCACGGTCAGCGTCTGGAACCTGCTGGGCCGGCGCGACAACAAGTACAAGTCGCGCATCAAGATCACCGTGCACGAGCATGGCATCGACGATATCCGCGCCCGGGTTCAGGAGCGGTTCGAGATTATCCGCCCCGCGTTTTCGGGCATCGACGTCGCTCTCTTCGAAGACATCAAGACCGCCTTCGCCCCGCCCGTCTTCCGGCAGGACGGCACCGAGGTGTTCGAGACCACGTACAAGACCGACCCGATCTTCCGGTCCTGGGCCGACACGAACCTCGTCGCCCACAAGGCGCCGGGATATTCAATCGTCCAGATCAGCCTCAAGGCCCATGGCGCCACGCCCGGTGACGCCACGGCGGACCAGATGCGGGTGATGGCCGACCTTGCCGAGTTCAACGGCCATGACGAACTACGCATCAGCCACGAGCAGAACGTGATCCTGCCGCATGTGCATAAGTCGCACCTGCCCACGCTGCACGCCATTCTGAAAAAGCACGGGCTGGCCACGGCGAATATCGGCCTGATCTCGGATATCATCGCCTGCCCCGGCATGGATTACTGCGCGCTTGCCACAGCGCGATCCATCCCGATCGCCCAGCAAATCGCAACCCGCTTCGACGAGTTGAAGCTGGAGCATGATATCGGCGAGCTGAAGATCAAGATCTCGGGCTGCATCAACGCCTGCGGCCATCACCACGTGGGCCATATCGGTATCCTCGGGCTCGATCGCGCAGGCGTCGAGAACTACCAGATCACGCTGGGTGGCGACCACACCGAGACCGCGGCTATCGGCGACCGTACCGGACCGGGCTTCTCGGCCGACGAGATCATTCCGGCCGTCGAACGCATCGTCGAGACCTATCTCGACCAGCGGCAGGACCGGGACGAGACGTTCCTGCAATTCTACCGCCGTGTCGGCATGGCGCCGTTCAAGACCGCCCTCTACGAACAGGACAAGGCCTATGCTGCAGAGTAAGATCGACACCAGCCTGCCGACCCGGGTCTCGGGTCTGAACGAGTGGTATCGCCTGAACTCCGCCACCGCCGTGCTGCGCCATGCGCTGGCCAGCCCCGAGGCGGGCAAGCTGGCGCTCGTGTCCAGCTTCGGCGCGGAATCCGTGGTGCTTTTGCACATGATTTCGGTGCTGAAGCGCGACACGCCGGTGATCTTTCTCGATACCGAGATGCTGTTTGCCGAAACGCTGGTCTACCAGCAGGAACTGGCCGAGCGGCTGGGTCTGAAGGACCTGCGCATCATTCGTCCCGACACCGACGCGGTGGCCCGGCAGGACCCCAACGGGACCCTGCACCAATCCGACACCGACGCCTGCTGCACCCTGCGCAAGACGGTGCCTCTGCAATACGCGTTGCAAGGGTTCGACGGCTGGATCACCGGGCGCAAACGCTATCACGGCGGTGACCGGGCGGCGCTCGATTTCTTCGAGACCGAAGAGTCCACGGGCCGGATGAAGGTCAACCCGCTGGCGCATTGGACCCGCGAAGACGTGCAGACCTACATGGAAGAAAACCGCCTGCCCCGGCATCCGCTGGTGGCGCAGGGCTATCCTTCCATCGGGTGCAAACCCTGCACCAGCCGTGTGGCCGCCGGCGAAGACGCCCGCGCGGGCCGCTGGCGCGGCTCCGACAAATCCGAATGCGGCATTCATTTCGTCAACGGAAAACCCGTCAGAACAGGAGAAACGGCATGAGCGTTATCGTGACCGATCAAGGCTTTACAAGCGACGACTGGGATGGCCCCATCGCCGCGCTGAACGACGCGCATCCTGGCTGTGCCATCGATCTTGCGTCCAGCAACGACCCCAATGAACTGGCCGGGCGGATATCTGACATCCCGATGATCCGCGTCGACTTTCCCAGCTTTTCCGACGGGCGCGGCTTCACCATCGCGCGGCAACTCCGGCTGATGGGCTTCAAGGGGCGCCTGCGGGCGCGCGGCCATGTCATCGCCGACCAGTACGCGATGGCGCGCCGGGCCGGTTTCGACGAGGTCGAAATCTCGGACGACCTGGCCCAACGGCAGCCCGAGGACCAATGGCTGTTCCGGGCGGATTGGCAGGCGCATGACTACCAGGCGCGCCTGCGCGGCGCCGAGCGCGGCAGGATTCCCGCCGAATAACCCCTGTCATCTGACCTGAATCAAAGTATACGAGGAGGCGCCCGGGCTAAGACCCCGGGCTATGATTGCTGATGAACGAGACCGTGACCGTGACCGAAGCGAAACCCGTCAAAGTCCCCACCCTGCCCGATGCCCAGACCGTGACGGCGGTCAAACACTGGACCGACCGGCTGTTTTCCTTCCGCACCACCCGACCCGCCAGCCTGCGTTTCCGCTCGGGCGAGTTCGTGATGATCGGGCTGATGCAGAAAGACGAGAAGACCGGCAAGGAAAAGCCCCTGCTGCGGGCCTATTCCATCGCCTCGCCGTCCTGGGACGACGAGCTGGAGTTTTACTCGATCAAGGTGCAGGACGGCCCCCTGACCAGCCGCCTGCAGCATATCCAGCCGGGCGATGAGATCATCCTGCGACCCAAGCCCGTGGGAACGCTGGTGCATGACGCCCTTTTGCCGGGCAAGCGCCTTTGGCTTTTCGCAACGGGCACCGGCTTTGCGCCTTTCGCCTCGCTGTTGCGCGATCCGCAAACCTATACCGATTATGACGAGGTGATCATCACCCATACCTGCCGCGAGGTGGGTGAGCTGACCTATGGCAAGGAGCTGATCGACGGCATCCGCACCGACGAGATGCTGGCCGAACTGATCGGCGAAGGCTTTCACGAGAAGCTGCGCTATTACCCCACCACAACGCGAGAGGAGAGCACGAAGATGGGCCGCATCACAGACTTGATGCGCAAGGGCGAAGTCTTCGAAGACCTGGGGGTTGAGCCTCTTACGCCCGAGATCGACCGCGCGATGGTCTGTGGCAACTTGGCGTTCAACCTCGAGATCAAGGAAATGCTGGAGGAATACGGCCTGCGCGAGGGTGCCAACTCCGATCCGAAGGAATACGTGGTCGAAAAAGCCTTTCTCGACTGAACCTCGTCAGCAAACACGAAAAAACCCGCGCTGATCGCAGCGCGGGTTTTCTTGTTTCAGCAGCCTGATACGATCAGATGTTGAGCGCTTCACGCACCGCGTCCAGCGCGCTGTCCAACATATCGGGATTGTCCCGCGCGGCTTCCAGGCTGGATTTCAGCCCTGTCTTCTGCACCGGGCCAAGGTCGGAATTGTCGATGTAGTCCGCAACCTTGTCGTAATCGAACCCCTCGGGCGTCAGCAACTGCTCGATGGAGTTCTCGGACGCCTCCCCGGCTTCGGTCGCGGCGTCTTCGGTAGCGCTCGCGGCGTCTTCCGCCGCGTTTTCGGTTGCAGTTGCCGCATCGCTCGTCGCATCCGCGGCCTCGTCAGCCGCATCCTCGGCGGTTGCTTCCGTCGCATCAGCCGCGTCGCTTGCAGTGTCGGCGGCGGCATCTGCGGCGTCCGAGGCGGCTTGCGTTGTTTCTTCGGCGACTTCCTCGGCTGTCTGCTCGGTCGCATCCGCGGCGTCGGCGGCGGCTTCCGCCGCATCATCCGCGGCTTCACTGGCCGTGTTGGCGGCATCCGACGCGGTGTCCTCGGCGAAATTGGCCGCATCGTCGCCGGCCTCGACCGCGTCCTGCGCCGCTTCATCGGCCGCGTCCCCGGCAGCATCGACAGCACCTTCTGCGGCCGCCGCGGCATCTTCGGCAGCCTCCTCGGTCGCCTCGGCAGCCTCGTCGAGCGCTTGGCCGGTGTCCTCGACGGCGTTCTCGACCGCTTCACCGGCGGCATCGCCGGCACTTTCCAGCTCCTCGGGTGTCGACACGGTCTCGGAGACCTCTTCCACGACCTCCTGCGGAGACTTGCCGGTGAACAGCATGTAGCCGCCGGCAAGAATGGCGAAGGCGACGATCAGCCACAAAATGTTTCTCATTGGTATTCCCCTCAACTGGCAGGTATCTAGAGACAGTCACAGCCTGCCTTAACGTTGCTTCGAGATGAAGCGTAAAATCGGCGTGCGCAAGGGGAAATTACCTTCGCTTGGGGCACTGACAGCCCATTTTGCCGCTTGAAACACCCCTTGGCCGCAGTTACCTTGCGACCTCAAACTTGTTGAACGATCGAAGGACAAAAACCATAGCCCGCAGACCACACAACGCGCCCCCGACGCGCGACACCGGCCCCCGCATCAACGATAAAATCCGCGTTCCGGAAATCCGCCTGATCGGCGCGGATGGCGAAAACGTTGGCGTCGTGACGCCAGAACGGGCCATGGGCATGGCGGAAGAGGCCGGTCTGGACCTCGTGGAGATTTCGCCGAACGCCAATCCGCCGGTCTGCAAGATCATGGATTACGGCAAGTACAAGTACGAACAGCAGAAGCGCGAGTCCGAGGCGCGCAAGAAGCAGAAGGTCATCGAGGTGAAGGAGGTGAAGTTCCGCCCCAACACCGATACGCACGACTATGACGTCAAGATGCGCAACGTCTTTCGGTTTCTTGAGAATGGCGACAAGGTGAAGATCACGCTGCGCTTCCGTGGCCGCGAAATGGCGCACCAGGACCTGGGCCGCGACCTGTTGCAACGCGTGGCCGAGGACATCAAGGAAATCGGCAAGGTCGAGAACATGCCGAAGATGGAAGGCCGCCAGATGATTATGATCATCGCGCCGGGCGCCAGGTAGATCCCATAATTTGCGCAGACAGGTTTTGTCGCGTCTTCGGTCTGCCCTGACCGGGCTGACCGCTTGATTTTCCGCCGGGCAAATGGTCAGATGCCGTCGTCATACGCCCGGACCCCGTCACTCACACGACCCAGGGGTTCACGACAGGCCATTGTCGGCGTCGTGGGAGGTGGCACGAACCAAAAGGGGACACGGGGATGCAGTGGGGACAGCTGACCGCGGCGGCGATGCTTGCATGTAGCGTCGCGCAGGTCTGCGCCGCGGAACGGGCAAGCGATGGACAGGTCAACGTTATCTTCTGGCAGGCCCCTTCGATCCTGAACCCCTATCTGACAGGCGGCATCAAGGACATCGAGTCCGCCAGCCTGGTCCTCGAGCCGCTGGCGCGCTACGACGAGACGGGCACGATGGTGCCGTGGCTGGTGGACGAGATCCCGACGCTGGAAAACGGCGGCGTCAGCGAAGACATGAAATCCGTCACCTGGACCCTGACCGACGGGCTGCTTTGGTCCGACGGCACGCCCGTCACCTCCAGCGATGTCCGTTTCACCTGGACATACTGCACCGCCGAGGGTGGCGGTTGCGCGCATGCCGACAAGTTCGCCGGGATCACAGGCATCGATACGCCGGATGACCGGACGGTCGTCATACGCTTCGACGAGGCAAAGCCGTTTCCCTACGACGCATTCGTGGGATCCTCGGCCCCGATCCTTCAGGCACGGCAATTCGCCGATTGCCTTGGCGACCGTGCGCCGACCTGCACAGACGCCAATTTCTATCCCATAGGCACCGGCCCGTTCGTGTTGGAGGAGTTCCGGGCGGGGGACATCGTCAAGATGTCCGCCAACCCGAATTTCCGGGAGCCCGAGAAGCCTGCCTTCGCCAGCTTGCTGATCAAGGGCGGTGGCACCGCCGAAAATGCGGGCCGGGCCGTGCTGGAAACCGCAGACTACGATTACGCCTGGAACCTGCAACTGCCGCCCGAGGTGCTGGACGGGATGCAGGCGGCGGGCAAGGGCAGCATCGTTTCGGCGTTCGGGACGCTGGTGGAACGTGTCGTTCTCAACCTGACCGATCCCTCGGCGGCGCTTGGGGACGAGCGTTCGACCCAGGCGCATGACCACCCGTTTCTGACCGATGTCGCCGTGCGCCAGGCCCTGAGCCTGGCGATCGACCGGGCGATCCTCGTCGAGATCGGCTATGGCGAGGCGGGTGCGATGACCTGCAACATCCTGCCCGCGCCGGAAATCTATGCCTCCGACGCCAACGAGGCCTGCAAGACCCAGGACATGGCAGGTGCGAAGTCGCTGCTGGACGCGGCCGGCTGGACCGACAGTGATGGCGATGGCATCCGCGACAAGGACGGGATCGATCTGCGCATTCTGTTTCAAACCTCCACCAACGCGGTCCGCCAGACCTTTCAGGCGGCGATCAAGAGCTGGTGGTCAGAGATCGGGGTCGAAACCGAGCTGCGCAGCATCGACGGGAACGTCTTTTTCGGAAGCGATCCCAACAGTCCGGACACTTATCAGAAGTTCTTTGCCGACGTGCAGATGTACGCCCAGATGTTCGATGGCACGGACCCCGAGGCGTATATGGCCAGCTGGACATGTGACCGCATTCCGACACCGGAAAACCAGTGGCAGGGCACCAACATGCCGCGCTATTGCAACGAGGCATACGACGCCCTGGTGCAAGAGTTTCGCGAAACCGCGGGCCTGGAAGCTCGTGCCGAACTGGCGCGGGCGCTCAACGACATGCTGATGCAGGATTTCGCGATTCTGCCGCTGGTACATCGCGGGCGGGTTTCGGCCCATGTAGACAGCCTGGGTGGTGTCGTCATGAACACCTGGGACAGCGAATTGTGGAACGCGGCGGACTGGTACCGCAAGTCGGCGGAGTGATCCCGAAAAGGCTACGATGGGGGCCGCCAATGGACATGGCTGAATGCTGACATTCGCTTTGCGCCGATTGCTGCTGTCGATACCGGCCCTGATCCTGATCGCGTTGATCATCTTTCTGTTGCTGGAGTTCGCGCCGGGCGACCCCATGGGCAACCTGCCCCAAACGATTTCGCCCGAGGTAAAGGCCCGGATGCGCGAGGCGCTCGGCCTTGGCGAGCCCGTGCATGTGCGGTTCTGGAAGTGGATGGTGCAATTCTTCTGGATCGAGCCGCAAGTGCTGTTGGATAGCGTGTTCGGAACATCCCTCGCCGACGGAAAGCTGCGTGTCCTGAGCTGGCAGAGCCGTGCGCCCGTCATGGCCGAGATCGCCCGCGCCCTGCCCCAGACCCTCTGGGTCGTCGGCACGGCCTATGTGGTCGGCATTCTCGTGGCGTTGCCGATCGGAATCTACTCGGCCTACCGCCAATATTCGGTCTTCGACAACGCCGGCACCTTCGTGACGATGCTGGGCTATTCCCTGCCACCGTTCCTGACCGGCCCCTTGGTCATCTATGTCTTCGCGGTTCAGCTCGACCTGCTGCCCTTCATCTACGAGACGACGCATAGCGTGAGGGATTGGGACAGCTTCATCTATCAGGTCCGGCAGATGGTCTTGCCGGTGCTGGTCTTGTCGGTGCAGACCACGGCGCAGATCAGCCGCTACCTGCGCTCTGCCATGCTGGACAACCTCGGCCAGGATTACGTGCGCACAGCGCGGGCCAAAGGGCTTGGAGAGTGGGCGGTGGTGATGGTGCACGTCCTGCGCAATTCGATGATCCCGGTCGTAACCGTCATTGCACTGGGCGCCCCGGCGGTGTTCGGCGGGGCCATCATCACCGAGCAGGTGTTCGCGATAAACGGCATCGGCGCGCAGCTGATCGGGGCGATCAAGGCCAACGACCTGCCCATGGTTCAGACGCTGACGTTCCTGTTCGCTGTCCTGATCGTCCTCGCCAACCTGGTTGCGGACCTGCTCTATGGTCTGCTCGATCCGAGAATCCGTTATGACTGACCGCTCGCCCGCGAAAACCGGCCTCTGGCGCGACGTCCGGCGCCAGTTCCTGCGCCACAAGGGCGCCGTCTTCGGCGCATATCTTTTTGCCGGTATCGTGCTGGCCGTACTGCTTGGCCCGGCCTTGTGGAGCATCGCGCCCGATGCGCTGGATTTCTCCGCCCGCAACGCGGCGCCCAGCCTGGCGCATCCCTTCGGCACCGATCAGCTGGGCCGGGACGTGCTGGCACAGGTGCTGCTGGGGGGACGCATCTCGCTGGCGGTCGGGTTGGCGGCCATGGTGCTGTCGGTATGTCTGGGCACGCTGGTGGGTGTGTCCGCCGGGTTCTTTCCCCGGCTCGACGGGCCGTTGATGCGGCTGACGGACCTGTTTCTGTCCATGCCCCTTCTGCCGTTGCTGCTGGTCATCGTGATGCTGTTCCGCGAAGCGCTGAGTGCCGCGGTGGGGACGGAGATGGGAATTTTCCTTTTGGTCGTCGCCGCGATCGGACTGACCAGCTGGATGCCCGTGGCACGGATCGTGCGGGCCGACGTGCTGAGCGTGCGGGAGCGCGAATACATCCTGGCGGCACGCGCCGCGGGAACCACGCGCTTTCGCCAGATCACCCGGCACGTGCTGCCGAACGTCCTGTCGCCGGTGGTGGTTTCCGCCACGCTCGGGATTGCCAACGCGATCATAACCGAAAGCGCCCTGAGCTTTCTGGGCCTGGGTTTTCCATCCGACTTTCCCACCTGGGGGCGCCTTCTGAGCGATGGCGTGGTCTATCTGGCAGAGTTCCCCTGGCGCGTGTTCTGGCCGGGTCTGATGATCTCGCTCACCGTCCTCAGCGTGAATTTCATGGGCGACGGGCTGCGCGATGCGCTCGACCCCAAGCTGCGCGCCCGAACCGCGCGGCTTTGATCGCGATCAAGGCGGCACGGGCTTGGTTTGCGAATATGGAGCCCGCGAAAGGGAGGCCACCATGAAGCACGAAGCCCGGAAAATCGCGTTGTTAAAACGCCGAGAAACTCTGACCACGCATCTGAGCACCGTCGAACGCACGTTGGACGAGACACCACCCAAGGACTGGGAAGACCGCGCCTCGGAGCGGCAGGGTGACGAGGTGCTCGAGGCGCTGGGTTTGGCGGAACTGGAAGAGGTCCGCCGGATCGATGCCGCGCTGGAGCGGATCAAGGTGGGTACCTATGGTATCTGCACTGCCTGCGGGGAGAGCATCCCGGAGGCCCGGCTGAAGTTCCTGCCGGACACACCGTTCTGCGCCCACTGCGCGGCCTGACCGAATCAGGCCGGCATCCGCTGTTCGATGATTCCGGCCCACCAGCTGCAGCCGGCGGGGATGACCTCGTCGTTGAAGTTGTACTCCGGATGATGAACCGGGGCCGAGGCGCCGTTGCCGACGAGGATATAGGCCCCGGGGCGTTCCTCGAGCATGAAGGCGAAATCCTCTCCTCCCATCACCAGAGGCGCCGTATCGCATTGACCTGACACCGATTTTGCCACCTCGGCGGCGAACTCCGTCTGTTCGTCATGGTTGGCCATGACCGGGTAATTGTACTCGTAATCAAGCGATATCTCGGCCCCGAAGGCCGCGCCGATATGGTCGCAGATGCCCTTCATCCGGGTCGCGGCCAGCTCTCGCGTCTCGTTGCTGAGCGTGCGCACGGTGCCCATCAGCGTGACGCGGGACGGAATCACGTTGAATGTATGCGACGAGGTTTCCATCGAGGTCACCGAGACGACGATCTGCTGGATCGGATCGGCATTGCGGCTGACGATGGTCTGAAGCGCGGTCACCAGGTGGCCCGTGACGACCGTGGGGTCGATGGTTTCATGCGGCTTGGCCGCGTGGCCGCCCTTGCCTTCGACCACGATATCGAACTTGTCGGTGGCGGCAAAGAACGGGCCGGGCCGGATGGCGAACTGGCCCGGTTCGACCCCCGGCCAGTTGTGCATTCCATAGACTTCCTGGATGCCGAAGCGTTCCATCAACCCGTCGTCGCACATCTCCTTGCCGCCGCCGCCGCCCTCTTCGGCAGGCTGGAAGATGATCACGGCGGTGCCGTTGAAATTGCGGGTCTCCGCAAGGTACCTGGCCGCGCCCAGCAGCATGGCGGTGTGCCCGTCATGGCCGCAGGCGTGCATCGCGCCGGGCGTCTTGGAGGCATAGTCGAGCCCCGTCGCCTCGTGAATCGGCAGCGCGTCCATGTCGGCGCGCAGGCCGATAGTGCGGCCTGAAGAGTTTTCGCGCCCTTTGATGACCGCCACGACGCCGGTGCGGCCCAGCCCGGTGACGACCTCGTCACAGCCGAAGCTTTGCAATTTTTCGGCAACCAGGGCGCTGGTGCGGTGGGTATCGAAGAGGATTTCGGGGTTCTCGTGAATATCACGTCGCCATGCCGTAATCTCATCCTGCATTTCTGCAAAGCGGTTCTTGATGGGCATGGGCGGTCCTTTCAGTATCCACAATCCGAAGTCAGAACGACGTGATCCCGCGAAACCTCGCGATAGAGCGACGGGCCGGGGTCGTGATCCTTGGGGTGTATCGGAGACGGAATCGGTTTGAAACTCAAATCACTTATCTGCCGCCGTTGGGCCGGGTCGGCCACGGGGACAGCGCGCAGGAGCGCCCGCGTGTAAGGGTGCCGGGGATTTTCCAACACGGCGGCACGGGGCCCGCGCTCGACGATGCGCCCGGCATACATGACCGCGACGTGATGGCTGACCCGCTCGACCACCGCCATATCATGGCTGATGAAGAGGTAGGACAACCCCAGTTCGGCCTGCAATTCCATCAGCAGGTTCAGAACCTGCGCCTGCACACTCACATCGAGCGCCGAGACAGCTTCGTCGGCGACGATTAATTTCGGGTTAAGCGCAAGGGCGCGCGCGATTGCGACGCGCTGACGCTGGCCACCGGACAGCTCGTGCGGGTAGCGGTCGAGAAAGCTGCCTGGCAGACCGACCCGGTCGAACAGGGCTGTCACGCGGTCAGTGCGTTGCGCCTTGTTCTGATTGGTGAAATTGCGCAGGGGTTCGGCCACCTGCTCGGCCAGGCGCAGCACGGGATTGAGACTGCCGTAAGGGTCCTGGAAGATCATCTGCATCTGCGCGCGTGCGCGGCGCAGTTCGGCGGCGGGCAAGGCGGTTATGTCCTGTCCGCCCAGCGAGATGCGGCCGCGATCGGGCTCGACCAGGCGCAGAAGAGAACGGCCCACGGTGGACTTGCCACAGCCGGATTCACCAACCAAGGCAAGGGTTTGACCGGCATTGATGCGGAAGGACACATCCTCGACCGCGTGAACACGACCGACGATCCGCCGCAGAAGCCCACCCCTCACCGGAAACCGCGTGCTTAGGTGCTCGACCCGGAGAAGTTCGGTGCCCTGCCCCGGTATGGGCTTCGGCGACGCTTCGGGGTCGAGCGCGAACGGCTGTGGCGCAGGTTTTCCGCGCATGTCGCCCAGCCGCGGCACGGCGGCAAGAAGCTTGCGCGTGTAAGGATGCGAAGGCGCCGAAAAGACTTTCGAAACAGGGCCTTCCTCGACTTTTTCACCGTCCTTCAGAACCACGACGCGGTCGGCCACCTGGGCCACGACGGCCATGTCGTGGGTGATGAAAAGAACGGCGGTTCCGTGGTCGTGGCGGAGACGGTCGATGAGGGCGAGGATCTCGGCCTGGGTGGTGACGTCGAGGGCGGTGGTGGGCTCGTCGGCGATCAGGAGGCGCGGCTCGCAGGCCAGCGCCATGGCGATCATGACGCGCTGGCGCATGCCGCCGGAAAGTTCGTGGGGATATTGCGAGAGGCGGCGTTCGGGTTCGGACAGGCGGACTTCTTGCAGTAATTCCAAGGCCTTGGTGCGGGCGGCGGCGCGGCTGAGGTGCTTGTGTTTACGCAGACCTTCGGTCAGCTGACGGCCGATGGTGAAGACCGGGTTGAGGGCGGTCATGGGTTCCTGGAAGATCATGCCGATCCGGGCGCCGCGGAGGCTACGCATCTGTTTTTGCGTCAGTTTTCCGAGCTCGAGAGGCCCGGAACCGGCGTCGAACATCAACCGGCCGCCGGTGATCCGGCCCCCATCAAAGCCGACAAGACGCATCAGGGCGAGTGAGGTCACAGACTTGCCGGAGCCGGATTCCCCAACGATTGCAAGGGTTTCGCCGGGCAGAATGTCGAACGAGACGTCGCGCACGGCCACGGTGTCGCCGGCATCGGACCGGAACGTCACGCCGAGGTTTTCGATCTGGGCAAGAGGCATGTCGCGCATGTCAGGGAGTTAAGCAGCGGGTTAGGAAGAGGTCAATTTCACGATGCTCCTCGACACATTGCACGGCGAAAACCAGCGTCGGTATCGCGTCGGTATCCAAGTGGTATTGCGACGGTGCGATTTTCTGGATCACCGGAGCACCAGAGCGGCGCAGAATTTGCGCAAATTCTGCAACCGGAGAATATGTATTCTCCGGACCATTTTCTGCGCAGAAAATGGCGCGCGGACCATCAGGGGGCGGCGGGTGTCAGGCGGGTGATCCCGACCGACGCGGCGCGCGCGAGATCGGCGTCGAGCGACATCGGGATGTATTCCCCCCGGCGCCAGAGCTGGGCCATGTCGTCGTAGTGCCGGCTGAGAAAGTGGCCCGATTGCCCGGTCGCGGTGATGAACACGCTGCTGTCGGGATCGGCGAAATCGTAGACCCCGCGATAGCCCGCGCCGTGCACGTTCTGGAACGGGTCGGGTCCCTGCCCGCGCGTGCGCCCGCGCAGGAGCGTGTTGTCGCCGCCCGAGGTCGACTGGCGGATGTTGACGAAGTAGCGCAGCAGCGGCACCTCGCCCAGGACCTGGTGATCGTGCGTGGCCTGGTGCGCGTCGCCCCAGCGCAGGCTTTCCAGCGCGCTGCCATAGCGTTCGTCGATCCAGATCAGCGCCGCGTCGAGCGCGATGCGGGCGATGTCGGAACAGGTTTCCTCAACCGTGGACTGTCGGATGTCACACCAGGCCGACGCGCCGTCGATATCGCGGTAGACACGCTCGATGAAGACCGGGTCGGGATGGGTGAACTCGTCCGCCAGGGGGCCGAGTTCGTCGACAATCAGGCGGCGCTGCAATTCGCGCAGCCAGGCGGCGTAGATCAGCGGCTCGGGTAGGTGCTCGTTCATCTCGCCGTTCCACTCGGACAGCAGGGTGAGCGCGCGCTGGCGCTGGCGTTCCGGCGTGCCGTCGGGCGCGGCCTCGCCGGTGAACCACAGGTCCTTGCCGATGAGCGGCAAAAGCGAGCGGGCGGTGAAACTGACGGTGTCGAGCTGCGCCTCGATGAAGCTGTCGCGGGTGTGCACCTCGCGGTTCTGCATCAGGCGGCGCCAGCGGAAGACGCGCTGCGTGTCGCCCCACTTGTAGCTGACATGGTTGGGAAAGGGGCGGTCCAGGGTCTTGTTGTTGGTGTTGCCCAGGATGCCACCGGCGGGGGCCACGAATTCGGGGTTGGCGGAATAGGCCAGCGTGCCCTGCCAGCGGTTGGTGTCTTCCCATCCGCGTGAGGGGTAGCGGCCGCGGGTTTCATGATCGGCGTCGCGTCGGGGCATGGCGCCGATGGTCTTCATGGCGATGGTGGACTGGTCCACCAGCGTAAGGTTCTGCGACGGGGCGATATAGCTCTCGCCTGCCGCGATGGCCTCGTCCACCGACGCCGCGCGCATCAGGGCCATGGCCGAGGACAGCGTCGTGTCGCTGTCCGAGAGGGCCGTCCAGCCCAGCGAGGCGACGTGGCCAGGGGGCGTCACGTCGGCGAGATTATAATGCGAGCCGGGGAGCACGGGGCCATTTTCCGTCCAGCGCAGTGTGAGCGTGATGGGCGCGGCATCCGCGATGCGGATGATGGTGCTTTCGGTACGGAAGGGCTTGTAGCCGTCGGGTGTGAGATATTCCTGCGGGTTGTCAGGATTTAGACGCTCGATGAAGAGGTCCTGATCGTCGAGATAGGAGGACGTGACCCCCCAGCCCAGATCGGCGCTGCGCCCGGCCATGACGATGGGCACGCCAGGGATGGTGGCGCCGATGACGCCCCCCGTTTGAAGCTCCAGCCGGGCGAGATACCAGATGGCGGGCGCGGTCAGACCAAGGTGAGGATCGTTGGCCAGCAGCGTGCCGCCCGAGGCCGAGCGCTTGGGCGCGGCGGCCCAGGCGTTGGAGGCGCCGGCGAAGGCGCGTTTTTTGAAGGGCGACAGCGGGTGGTCAGGGGTGCCGGGGGCATTGGCATGGGCGAATTGCGTGCCTTCGGGGAAGAGGCTGGCGTAATCGGGCAGCGCGGCGATGCCGGTGCCGGGGGCGAGCGGCATGATGTCGGCCAGGCGGTCGGCATCGTCCAGCTCAAGGGCGGCGTGGGCGTAAAGCACTTCCTCTTCCAGATGCGCGGACAGCTGCACCGCCATGAGCTTGACGATGGCGATGGAGTCGGCGGGCGTCCACGGGGCCACGGGGTTATTGAAGAGGAACATCTCGGGCGCGCCCCGGCCCAGGGCGGATTCGTTGATTTCCTTGAGACGGGCGTTCACCCCGGCGGAATAGGCGCGCAGGGCGGCGAGCGTCTGGGTGTCCTGCGCCTCGACCGATCGCTGGGCCAGCGTGTAGAGGTCGAAGCGGCGCAGGATCTTGTCGATCTCGACGGTGCGGGGGCCGAACACCTCGGACAAGCGGCCCTGTACGGTGCGGCGCATCATCACCATCTGCCACAACCGGTCCTGCGTGTGGGCATAGCCCAGGCCATAGAACGTGTCGGGGTCGTTGGTGCCGAAGATATGCGGCACGTTGGCGTTGTCGCGGACGATCTCGACCGGCTCCAGGATGCCGATCACGTCGAGGTCCTTGGAATAGTCCGGCAGCGAGCGCGACAGCAGGAAATAGACGCCCAGCAGCGCGACCAGGCCGAGCAGGATCATCCCGCCCGCGATCCGCACCAGCCATTTGAACACTTGCGCCATGCCCCACCCACGTTAGGTTGCCATTCCGGTGGGGATAGTCACAAATCCCGGCATAGACAATGGGCCGCTCTTCACAATGCGGCGCGAAGGCACGAGGGAGATCAAGATGGCAAAGCTGGCATTTCTGGGACTGGGCGTGATGGGGTATCCGATGGCCGGGCACCTGGCCTCGGCGGGCCATGACGTGTGCGTTTACAACCGGACGGCGGCCAAGGCCGAGGCCTGGGTGAAGGAGCATGGCGGGCGTCACGCCCCCACCCCGCGCGAGGCCGCCGACGGCGCGGAGTGCGTGATGGCCTGCGTGGGCAATGACGACGATCTGCGGTCGGTCTGCCTGGGCGAGGATGGCGCGTTTGCGGGGATGGCGAAGGGGGCCACGTTCGTCGACCACACGACCGTTTCGGCGCAGGTGACCGAGGAGCTTTATGCCGCCGCCAAAGAGGCCGGGATCGGCTATGTCGATGCGCCGATCTCGGGCGGTCAGGCCGGGGCCGAGAACGGGCAGTTGTCGATCATGTGCGGCGGCGATGCGGAGGTTTATGCCAGGACCGAGCCGGTGATGGAGACCTACGCCAAGCTGTGTCGCCGCATCGGCGAAAGCGGCGCGGGCCAGATGACCAAGATGTGCAACCAGATCGCCATTGCCGGGCTGGTGCAGGGCCTGTCCGAGGCGCTGCATTTCGCCGAGAAGGCGGGGCTGGACGGGCGCGCGGTGGTCGAGGTGATCAGCCAGGGGGCGGCCGGAAGCTGGCAGATGGCGAACCGCTACGAGACGATGCTGGACGACCAGTTCGAGCACGGCTTTGCCGTGGACTGGATGCGCAAGGACCTGGGGATCTGCCTGAAGACCGGGGACGAGAACGGCGCGTCGCTGCCGGTGACGGCGCTGGTGGACCAATATTACAAGGACGTGCAGAACATGGGCGGCGGGCGTTGGGACACGTCGAGCCTGATCAAGCGGCTGCGCAAGCTGGGATAAGCGCGAGGCGGGGCCGGGATGCGTGGCCCCGCCTCGGGCTGTCTGTCGGGTGCGCCGCCGCGCGCCGTCATGCGCAACTTGGTGACGAGGCGGGCGGCTGGCCCGGCAGGGAGTGGTTTGAACCTAGGCGTCACAGCGGCGGACGTCGGTGACAAAGTCACGCAAGAGGCGGAAAGATGAGCGCGGACGGGACGACAGGCATCGCGGACTGGACCGAGCGGTTCCAAGGGACACGCGCCCTGCCCCGTGCCGTGCGCGACCGGCTGATCCGGGCGGCCCGGATCGTGCAGATCGACAAAGGCACCCAGGTTTTCGGGCCGGACAACGTGCCGGACCGGCTGTTCTTTCTCTACGATGGGCGCATTCGCGTGTCGCAAACCTCGGAAGGCGGACGCGAGATCGTGCTTTACCGGGTCGAGGCCGGGGACAGTTGCGTGCTGACGACCGCCTGCATGTTGGCCGAAGAAGCGTACAACGCCGAAGGGATTGCCGAGACGGACGTGACCGCCGTGGTGCTGCCGAAGCCCGAGTTCGACCGGCTGGTGGCCGAGGCGGAACCGTTTCGCAAGTTCGTCTTTGACGCCTATTCGCGGCGGCTGATCGACATGCTGCGCGTGGTGGACGACGTGGCGTTCGGGCGGATCGACGTGCGGCTGGCCGAACGGCTGCTGGCGCTGGCCGGCGACAGGAAGGAGGTCGCGGCGACGCACCAGGACCTGGCCAGCGAATTGGGCACTGCGCGGGAGGTGATCTCGCGCGTGCTGGCGGATTTCCAGAAACGCGGGCTGGTGCAGCAGTCGCGGGGGCGGATCAGCCTGGCGGACAAGCCCGCGCTGCGGGCGCTGGCGGAGAGCGCGTGATGTGCAAGTCGCCCCCCGTCCCGGTGCCCGGATCTGTGATATAGACGTCGGAACCTGCGCGATTTCTATGAAAGGATGCTGGCATGACGGCAACGCATGATGATCTCCGTCTCGTCCGGCTGGCCGGGGCGCTTTATCTTGTTATCATCCTGTGCGGGCTGACGGCCGAGCTGGTGCTGCGTGGTCCGTTGCTTGCGGGATCGCCCGAAGAGGTCGCCCGGGCGCTAGACGCCGGTATTGCGCAACTGCGGCTCAGTTTTCTGGCTGATACCGTGATGCTTCTGGCGGATATGGCGCTTGCGCTGGTGTTCTTTAGCTTGCTGCGTCATATTTCGGCGCCGCTGGCGCTGGCGGCGATGGTGTTCCGGTTGGGACAGGCGGTTCTGATCGGCGCGAGCCTGATGGCGCTTGGCAGCGTGCCGATGGTGCTGGCGGATGCGCCGCGCCTTGCGGTGCATATGACCGACCTGCACGCGATCGGATATGATGTCGGGCTGATCCTGTTCGCGGTGAACAGCGCGATCATGTCCGTGCTGCTGTGGCGGTCGGCGGTGCCGAACGTGATCGCGGGTGGCATCGCCGCGGCTGCCCTGGTTTACGCCGCGGGCAGCCTTGCGCGGCTTGTGGTGCCCGGTTGGGTGGACGTGATCGAACCCGCCTACGTGGTGCCGATGGTCGCCGAGAGCGCGCTGTGCCTGTGGTTGCTGGTCGCGGCGCGATTGTGAGGGGCGACGGATTGGACCGTTCGAAATGCCCCTCATCATGAGGTCCGGAGTTAGACATGAGTGACTATGTCACTGACACGGGCGAGGTCCGGCGGGCATGATCGGGGTATCATTTCCATGGAGGACACGATGACTGTCAATGTAGGCACTATCGACCGTATCCTGCGCGCGGCTTTGGGTGTCGTGCTGCTCTATCTTGCGTTTTTCAGAGGATTGCCTGCGTTCGAGGCGCCGGTGTGGAAGTATCTTGCCGCGATTGTCGGCGTCGTGATGCTGATCGTCGCGGCGGTGCGGGTTTGCCCCGTCTATTCCATCCTCGGCGTCCGGACCTGCGCGCGGTAAATCATGGAGACCGCGTTCACACCATTCGCGTCGCTGGCCGGCGGCGCACTGATCGGGCTGGCGGCGGTGCTGCTGATGCTGGGGCTGGGGCGCATTTTTGGCGCGACCGGCATCCTGTCGGGGTTTGTCTTTGCCGAAGGCCGCGAGGAGCTGTCTTGGCGCGCGGCGCTGATCCTGGGGATGGTGCTGGTGCCGGTGCTGATGTTTCTGATGACCGGGCGCTGGCCGCAGATCGACGTGCCGGTCAGCCCGGCGATGATCGTGATCGGCGGGATCGTCGTGGGATTTGGCGCGAGCCTCGGGTCGGGCTGCACCTCGGGGCATGGCGTCTGTGGGTTGTCGAGGTTGTCGCGCCGGTCCATCGTGGCGGTGCCGGTCTTCATGGGCACGGCGGCGATGACGGTGTTCAACATCCGTCACATTATGGGAGGCTGAGCGATGAGGCTTCTGTTCGCGGTTCTGACTGGCATGGTGTTCGGTGCGGGGATCACCCTGTCGGGGATGATCAACCCGGCGAAGGTTCTGAATTTTCTTGATATCGCAGGGACTTGGGACCCGAGCCTGATCTTCGTGATGGGGGGCGCCGTGGTGGTGACCTTTATCGGGTATCGGTTGGTCTGGCGGCGGTCTGCGCCGCTTTTCGCCGGGCGATTCCAAGTGCCCGGCTCGGCGGTGATCGACGGCAGGCTGGTGGGCGGATCGGCCCTGTTCGGGATCGGCTGGGGCATCGCGGGATTCTGCCCCGGTGCCGCGATTCCGGCGCTTGGCACTGGCCGCTGGGAGGTTATCCTGTTCCTGGGCGCGGTCGGCGTGGGTCTGGGTCTGGCGCGGCTGGCCAAGGGGTTGCCGCTGTGGCCAAGGCGGGCGGAGACGTGAAGGGAGGCATGAGATGAACGATTATCCCGTGAACATGGGTGTGAGGCCTCAGGTGCAGGGCTTTTTCGACGCGGCGACCAATACGATCAGCTATATCGTCAAGGACCCCGGCAGCGAGGCCTGTGCCATCGTCGACAGCGTGATGGACATTGATTACGCCGCCGGGCGGATCACCTATGACCATGCCGATGAACTGATCCGGCAGATCAAGGATCAGGGCCTGCGGCTGGACTGGATCATCGAGACGCATGTCCATGCCGACCACCTGTCCGCCGCGCCCTATATCCAGGAGAAGCTGGGAGGGAAGATCGGGATCGGGTCCAAGATCATGGTCGTGCAGGACACGTTCGGCAAGGTGTTCAACGAGGGCACCGAGTTTCAGCGCGACGGGTCGCAGTTCGACTCGCTGTTCGAGGATGGCGACACCTACCGCGTGGGCGAGATGGACTGTTTCGCCATGTACACGCCCGGCCATACGCCCGCCTGCATGGTGCACGTGATGGGCGACGCGGCGTTCGTGGGCGATACGCTGTTCATGCCCGATGGCGGCTCGGCCCGGGCGGATTTTCCGGGCGGGGATGCGGGGCAGCTTTACGACAGCATTCAGAAGGTGCTGACCCTGCCCGACGCGATGCGCCTGTTCATGTGTCACGACTATGGTCCCAACGGGCGAGATATCGCGTGGGAGACGACCGTGGGCGACGAGAAGACGCACAACATTCACGTGGGCGGCGGCAAAAGCCGCGAGGAGTTCGTGAAGTTCCGCACCGAGCGGGACGCGACGTTGGCGATGCCCAAGCTGATCATACCGTCCTTGCAGGTGAACATGCGCGCCGGAAAGGTGCCGACGGACGAACATGGGAACCCGGTGCTGAAAGTGCCGTTGAACGGGTTGTAGGGCCGCGTCAGTTCCACAGCATTCGGAAGGGAGAGTATGAGCGACGATATCCTGAGCAAGACATCCGCGTCGACCGGCGCCGGCAGCCCCGAGGTGATCGGGTTTTATGACGAGGATACAGGCAGTTGCCAGTATATCTGCATCTGCCCCGAAACGCGGCACGCGGCACTGATCGACGTGGTGCAGACGCTGGACCCGAAATCTTTCTCCACCGGGTTCGCGCCGGCGCAATGGGCGCTGGACACTATCGCGGAACGCGGGCTGGAGCTGGAATGGATCCTCGACACGCATCCGCATGCGGATCACCTGATGGCGGGGGCCTGGCTGAAGGAGCAGACCGGCGCGCCGACGGGGATCGGCGAGAAGGTGCGCGAGATCGCGGCGCTATGGCGGGATTATTACAACGCGCCGCACGCCTTTCCGGTCGATCCGCATTTCGACCGGCTTTTTGCCGATGGCGACAGGTTTAAGATCGGCAATCTGGACGTGAAGGTGATGCTGTCTCCGGGCCATACGCTGGGGTCCGTGACCTATGTGGTGGGCGACGCGATCTTTGCCCATGACACGTTGATGATGCCGGACGCCGGAACGGCGCGCGCCGATTTCCCCGGTGGGACGGCGGCGGAACTTTATGACAGCATCATGCGGATCCTGGACCACCCGGACGAGACGCGCGTCTTCATCGGGCACGATTACGGCACGGACAGCCGCGAAGAGCCTGCGTGGGAAAGCACGGTGGGGCAGCAGAAGCGCGAGAACATCCACCTGAAGGACGGGGCGAGCAAGGCCGAGTACGTGGCCCGGCGCGAGACCCGGGATGCGACGCTGGCCCTGCCCGACCGGATGCTGGCGGCGTTGCAGGTCAACCTGCGCGGCGGGCGCCTGCCCGAGCCGGAGGAAGACGGCAGGAGCTATTTCAAGATCCCGGCGAACAGGTTCTAGCGATCCCCCGCGCGTGAGTTTTTACCCACCCTACGCGGATGTCTGCAGGGGTGCGCGCCCTGCCCTTTTTCATGCAATGACCGCAATCGCGCCTCAAAATGGGGCGGCCCGCGTGGCATCCCACGCAGGCTGGAGATCACGGGGTTTGGCATGGACCGCATCGTAAACCGCATTTTCCTGGCCGTGACCGCGGCCATTCTTGCCTGGACCTGGGCCGCGCCGGCGGTCTCGTTGCGGCATTTCGCGGTGCCCTTGGTGCATTACACCGGGCTGGGCCTGAGCATGTGGGCGGCGGGGGCGCTGATCCTCGTGTGTTGCGGCCTGATCCGGCAGTCGGTGCGAGGCCCGGCGCCTGTGGACCGGCTGGGGTTCGTGAAGGATTGGCTGGCGCATCAGCGGCGGGCCAGGTTTCTGAACGTGGTCGTGCCGCTGGTGGCGTTCATCGTGACGATGGCCAGTTTCACCGTGCACAAGACGGTTGTTCTGCCGAACTTTGGGTTCACGTGGGATGCGGATTTTATCGCGTGGGACCGGGCGATGTTCATGGGGCATGACCCGTGGGTGCTGAGCCACGCGGTGTTCGGCAGCGCGGCGGCGACATGGTGGATCGACCAGTTCTACCACGCATGGTTCTATCCGATGATGATCGCCTATGTGATCTGCGGGCTGATGGTAACGGGGCCGCTGGCGCGGGCCTGTTACATCGGGACGTTCCTGATCAGCTGGTTCGTGATCGGCTGCGTGCTGGCGGGAATGTTCGCATCGGCGGGGCCGGTCTATGACGGGGCGTTGTTCGAGGCCGGCGTGTTCAACCCGCTGAAAGCCCGGCTGGCGGAACAGGCGGCGGAGGTGCCGGGGATCGCCTCGCAGGTTTTCCAGGCGGAGTTGCTGGCGGGGTACAAGGCCGGGGCGATCGGGCTGGGATACGGAATCTCGGCGATGCCGTCGATGCATGTGGCGTTGGCGGCGATGTGGGCGCTGTTGTTCTTCGGGGTTGGCCGCTGGCTGGGGCTGGCGGGCGTCGTCTATACGCTCTTCATCTGGGTGGGGTCGGTGCACCTTGGGTGGCATTACGCGGTGGACGGGATTGTGTCCTCGGCGCTGGTTGTGGGGATCTGGGGGGCCTTGCGGGCGGTGATCCCCTGGTTGGCGTCGGACAAGGCGGTGGAGGACGGCGCTTTGCAGGGGGTGCCGGGGGAGTAGCCGGGGGACGCGTGGGTTGTCACCCACCCTACGCGGGGACGGCGAAACTGCGTTTGATTGCGCCAGATGAACGGCGAAACCGCGTTGGTTTCAGAGGCTGAGCTTGTCGCGCATGAAGGCGAGCGCCACGGACAGGCCATCGGGGGCGATGCCGTGGGCGGTGCCTTTCATCACATGGGCATAGACCTCTTTCCAGCCGGCGGATTGCAGCGCCTCGGCGGCCTCTGGCAGCGACTGTGGCGGCACGACGTCGTCGGCGTCGCCATGGACCAGCAAAACCGGCGGGCGGCTGACCACCTCGTCGGCCAGAAGCTCGGGCTGCAGGAGACGGCCCGAGAAGCCGACGATGCCGGCGATCTCGTCCTCGCGGCGCGGGGCCACGTGCAGGGCCATCATCGTGCCTTGCGAGAAGCCGAAGAGCACGACCTGTTCGGGCAGCACGTCCTCGTCGACCATGAGCGCGTCGAGGAAGGCGTTGAGGTCTTCCGACGCCGCTTGCAGGCCGCGATGGGCCTCTTCCTCGCTCGATCCGTCGATCCAGGGGATCGGGAACCACTGGTAGCCGGTGGGCATCATCGGGATCGTCTCGGGCGCGTCGGGCGCGACGAAGAGCGTATCCGGCAGGTGTTCGGCCAGCGGGTCGGCGAGGCCCAGAAGGTCGGCCCCATTGGCGCCGTAGCCATGCAGGAACACGACGACGGAGCGGGTCGTGCCAGAGAGAGGTTCCTTGCGGCCGGCCTGAAGTACGCGGGTCATCTGATGCCTTCCCTTTGTTTCGCCACACGGTAGTAGGCCCAGAGCTGGCGGGCTGCAACCGATCTCCATGGGCTCCAGGCGGTCGCCATGGCGCGCAGGGCGCGGTCGCGGGGGCGGTCGGGCAAGTCGTATAGGAGGCGCGCGGCCTCTTGCAGGGCAAGGTCGCCGGGGGCGAAGACGTCGGCGCGGCCGAGGCTGAACATGGCATAGATCTCGGCGGTCCAGGTGCCGATGCCGGGGACTTGCGTGAGGGTGGCGATAACCTCGTCCGTGGGAGTATCGCGGAGGGCCTTGAAGTTGATCCCGGCGTCCGAGAGCGCGCGGGCATAGCGGATCTTCTGGCGGCTGAGGCCGACGGCGCGGAGGTTGTCGTCACTGGCCCATTTGATCTTGCGCGGGCCAGTGAGACCTGCAGTTTTCATGCGGTCCCAGATGGCGGCGGCGGAGGCGGTGGAGACCTGCTGGCTGACGATGGCTGACAGAAGTTCCGCGAACCCGTCGAGTCTGCGGCGCAGGGGAAGCGGGCCGGTCTGGGCGTGGGCATGGGCCATGCGGGGGCAGATGGCGGTGAGATGCGCCACGCCTTCCGCCACGTCCGCATCGGTGCGGATGATGCGCCCCGTCACAGCGAACGCACCCATGCAAGGGCGTCCTCGACAGTTTCGACGCGGCGTGCGTCCGGCTGGGGCGGACGGTTGATCAGCGCGACGCGCAGCCCGAGGCGGCGGGCGGCGTCGAGCTTGGTGCGGGGTGTCGTGCCACCCGCGTTCTTGGCAATCAGCCAGTCGATGCCGAGGGATTTGAAAAGGTCGTATTCCTGGCGCTCCGAAAAGGGCGGATCGCCTTGCAGAAAGCGGCCGTTCGGGAAGGGAAAGGGCGTGTCGGGCACGTTGATCTGGCGGCTGATGACGGTGCAGGCGGACAGGTTGGCGAAACGGTGCAGCGTCTGGCGGCCGGTGGCGAGAAAGACGGTGGAGCCGGGCGGGATGTGGGCGGCGGCCTCTTCCTCGCGGTCGATCAGGGTCCAGTCGTCGCCCGGCCCCGGTGTCCAGGGCGGGCGCAGTACCTGGCAGTAGGGCATGCCGAGGTCGGCACAGACCCGGGCGGTGCGCTGCGAGATGCGATCGGCGAAGGGATGCGTGGCGTCGAGCACGGCAGTGATCGCCTGATCGCTCAGGTAGGTGCGGAACGCGGCCTCGCCCCCGAAGCCGCCGCTGCGCGTGGGCAGGGCCAGTGGTGCGGGCGCGCGGGAGGCGCCGGCGAGCGAGGCGGTGGCCGCGATGCCGCTTGCGTGCAGGCGGGCGGCGATGGTCTTGGCCTCGCCTGTGCCGGCGAGCAAAAGGAGCGTCACGGGCTGGGCCTTTGGTGTGAGGGAACGGGTCGTCCGGGCATGGTCGGGCGGACTATAGGGGGGCAAGCCCTTCGCGCCAATCGGGAATTTCGCATTGCGCGTTGCGCAATACGACCGATGCGAGGGGCGCTGCCCCTCGCGCTCCCCGGGATATTTCCGGCCAGAGGAAAAGCAGGGGCTGGGATTGATTTCGGGTCTTGTGGGCCTCTCGAGAGGGGTCTAGCAAGGCGACATGACCGAGACCGCCCTGCCCCTTGAAGATGACCGCCGCGCGAAGCGTAACGTGATCGTGCTGGTACTGGCGCAGGCCCTCCTGGGGGCGCAGATGGCGATGATCTTCGTCGTCGGCGGGCTGGCCGGGCAGAGCCTTGCCAGCAACGTGTGTTTCGCCACGTTGCCGATTTCGCTGATCGTGCTGGGGTCGATGATTTCGGCCAACCCGTTGTCGATGGTGATGCAGCGGTTCGGGCGCAAGGCCGGTTTCCTGATTGGGGCCTTGGGCGGGGCCACCGGGGCGGCGATTGCGGGCTATGGCCTTTATCTGGCGTCCTTTCCGGTTTACCTGACGGGCAGTTTCCTGACCGGCATCTACATGTCGGCGCAGGGCTTTTACCGCTTCGCCGCCGCCGACACGGCGAGCGATGATTTCCGGCCCAAGGCGATTTCCTATGTTCTGGCGGGCGGGCTGGCGAGTGCCATCATCGGACCCCAACTGGTGAAGGTGACGAGCCAGGCGATGGTCGTCCCTTTCCTGGGCACGTACCTGGCGGTGATCGCGATCAACCTTTTGGGCGCGCTGCTGTTCTTCTTCCTGGACATTCCGAAACCCCCGCCGCCCGCGCCGGACAGTCCCAGGGGGCGCACCCGGTGGGAACTGCTGACCACGCCGCGAATCGCGGTGGCGGTGATCTGCGCCATGGTGTCCTATGCGCTGATGAACCTGGTGATGACCTCGACACCGCTGGCGGTGGTGGGCTGCGGGTTCACCGAGAGCAACGCGGCGGACATCGTGACAGGCCACGTGCTGGCGATGTTCGCGCCTTCGTTCTTTACCGGGCATCTGATCGCGCGGTTCGGGGTGGAGCGAATCGTGGGCGCGGGCCTTGTGATCCTGGCCGCCGCGGGAATCGTGGCGCTGCAGGGGGTGGAGATCGAGAATTTCTTCATCGCCTTGATCCTGCTGGGGCTGGGCTGGAATTTCGGGTTCATCGGGGCGACGACCATGCTGGCGGGCGCTCATGACGTGCATGAGCGGGGTCGGATGCAGGGGATGAACGACCTGTTGGTCTTCGGCGGTGTCACGGTGGCGTCATTGGCCTCGGGCGGGCTGATGAACTGTTCGGGCAGCACGGCGGAGGCCGGGTGGACAGCGGTGAACCTCGCGATGGTGCCGCTTCTGACGCTGGCGGGCGGGGCGCTGATCTGGCTGGTGATGCGGCCGAAGACAGCCTGAGGCTTTTTCTTGCCGAAAATACTCCGGGGAGTTTGAGGGGCAGCGCCCCTCATTCCCCTATAGAGCGCGCCGCAGGCGCTCCGTTTACCAGCGTCCGGTCAGGGCCCGGTGCATCAGCCCGAGGCGGGAGCGGAAGGGCGGCAGGGTCAGGCGGTTTTCCGAGACGGCGGCGGGGTCGCGGCGGGCTTTTTTCAGGATCGCGTCGGTCTGCCAGAGGGCCAGCATGGCCGGACGTACTTCCGGCGCAGGGCGCGTGCGGCGGGCCTCTGCGAGGTCTGTCAGCGCATCGTCGGCCAGGGCGCGGATGGCGGCATGCGTGCCTTCGACGAGCGGGATGCGGCCCTGGCGTTCGAGTTCCGGCACGGCGCGCAGCCAGTTGGCGACGCCCTGGGCGTAGCCTGCTTTCAGGATCGGCTCTTCCGGCGCGTCGCCGAGGGTGCGGGCGGCGGCGAGCAGCAGCAGACCGGACGTGTTGGTGAGGTGGCCGCGGAAAGCGCTCATGTCCTCGAACGGGTCGCGGTAGATGTCCCAGCGGCGGGCCTCGACCAGCGCATCCAACCGTGCGGCCATGTCCGTGTCCAGCACCCTGGCAAGCGGCGTGGCGACCTCGTGGCGGCGGACCTCGGCGCCCGTGCGGATCTCTTCCAGCACGTCGCGCCACCATTGCAGGCGCATTTCGGCGATCATGCTCTCCTGCGTGACCCACGGAGCACGGGAAACCTCGACATTGAAGGCGTAGAGCGGAAAGAGCTTTTCGCGCGCGGGCACCGGGGCGGCCATGGTGGCGGCGAAACGCTCGGGGTCGCCGCGATGGACGAGGCCCGCGCAGGCCATGATGTCTGGGTCGAGCGCCATGACCGTCAGGTAGGCCCGAAACCGGGGCGCGCAAGGATGAGCGCGTAGGCGATATCGCCGGGGGCCTGCCGCCAGAGGGTGATTTCGCGCAGCGCGGTGTCGAGGACTTGGTCCAGCGCGGCGTCGGCATCGGGGCGTAGGGCGGCGATGCGGCCGCCGAGTTCGGCGTAATACTCCGCCCAGGCCCTGCCGGTGACAAGGCGGTGGTTCAGCACGTCGTAGCCGGCTGCCTCGACCCGCGCGGTGATGCCGTCGAGGTCGGAGATTGCCGGGTAGTCGGCCCAGAAATCGCGGGCGGCCTGCGGTGCCTCGGGGCTGAGGACGGGTTCGGAGAAGGCGATTGCGCCATCGGTCGTGAGGGCGCGCCTCCAGAGTGTCAGCCCTTCGGTGACGCCTAGGAAATAGAGCGCGCCGGCGCACCAGATGAGGTCGTAAAAGCCGGTGATCTGCGCCATGTCGCCGGTCGATACGGTGACGTTGGTGAAGCGGGCGGTGGCCGTGCGGGCCTCTTCGACAAGGTGGGGCAGTTGGTCGATGCCTTCGATCTGCGCCCGGGGCAGACATTCGGCCAGGGTCACGAGATCCGCACCAGGACCGCAGGCGGCGTCGAGCACATTGGGCGCATCGGGCAGGTCAAGCTGGCTGAGGGCCCATCGGACATCCTCCGATGTGCCGGGGCCTTGACGCGTCATCTCGCGGTGGAGCGTCAGGAAGGCGTCGTCCACCGCTCAGGCCTCGCCGCCGTCGCGCAAAAGTTTCCAGTTTATTGCTTCGAGCAGCGCCTCGAAGGAGGCGTCGATTATGTTGGGCGACACGCCCACGGTCGACCAGCGCCGCCCCTGCCCGTCCTCGCTGTCGATGATGACGCGGGTGACGGCCTCGGTCCCGCCTTGGGTGATGCGCACCTTGAAGTCCACCAGCCGCATGTCGGCGATGGCGTCCTGGTAGCGGCCGAGGTCCTTGGCCAGCGCCTGGGCCAGGGCGTTCACCGGGCCACGATCGGTGCCGGTTTCGTCCATGGACTCGCTGACCGACAGTTTCTTCTCGCCGTCGACTTTGACGACCACGACGGCCTCGGACAGGGACACCATCTTGTTGTACTTGTTCTTGCGGCGCTCGACCGTGACCTTGTAGCGCTTGACTTCGAAGAATTCCGGCAGAAGGCCCAGTTCGCGGCGGGCGACCAGCTCGAAGCTGGCCTGCGCCATGTCGTAGGTGTAGCCGCGGTTTTCGCGGGTCTTGACCTCTTCGAGGATGCGCGGGAGCGCGGGGTTGTCCTTTTCGATCTCCAGCCCGGCCTCGGAGAGGCGGTTGCGCAGGTTGGACTGGCCCGCCTGGTTGGACATGGGGATGATGCGGGCGTTGCCGACGGTGGCGGGGTCGATATGTTCGTAGGTGGTCGGATCCTTGACGATGGCGCTGGCGTGCAGGCCCGCCTTGTGGGCGAAGGCGGAGGCGCCCACGTAGGCGGATTGCTTCATCGGGACGCGGTTGAGGATCTCGTCCAGTTGGCGCGAGGCCATGGTGATGCCTTCGAGCGCTTCGAGGGTGACACCCGTCTGGTAGTGGCTGGCGTAGGGTTCTTTCAACAAAAGCGTGGGGATGAGCGCGGTGAGGTTGGCGTTGCCGCAGCGCTCGCCCAGGCCATTGAGCGTGCCTTGTATCTGGCGCGCGCCTGCATCCACGGCGGCGAGGCTGCCTGCGACGGCGTTCTCGGTGTCGTTATGGGTGTGGATGCCCAGGCGTTCGCCGGGGATGCCGGCGGCGATGACGTCCGATACCACGTCGGCGATGCGGTGCGGGAGCGTGCCGCCATTTGTGTCGCACAGCACGATCCAGCGGGCGCCGGCCTGATGCGCGGCCTTCAGGCAGTCGAGCGTATAGGCGGGATCGCGGGCGTAGCCGTCGAAGAAATGCTCGGCATCGAACAGCGCCTCGCGGCCCTGTTTCACGATATGGGCGATGGAGGCGGAGATGTTTTCGAGGTTTTCGTCGGGGGCGATGCCGAGGGCGGTTTCGACGTGGAAGATATCGGTCTTGCCGACGAGGCAGATCGAGGCGGTGCCGGCATTCATGACCGCCGCCAGAACGTCGTCATTTTCAGCGCTTCGTCCGGCCCGCTTGGTCATGCCGAAGGCGGTGAGGCGCGCGCGGGTCTCGGGGGCGGCGTCGAAGAAGGCGCTGTCGGTGGGGTTTGCCCCGGGCCAGCCGCCTTCGATATAGTCGACGCCGAGTTGGTCGAGCGTGGTGGCGATGGCCTGCTTCTCGGCGGTGGAGAATTGCACGCCCTGGGTTTGCTGGCCGTCGCGCAGGGTGGTGTCGTAGAGGCTGAGGCGGGTTTTGGTCATTTGGGGGCCTCGTCGAATACTGGTGCTTCGCTCGAGCTGTTTCGCCCGGCGGCACGCCGGGCCGCGCCCGACCCTCCCCCCGGGAGGGCGCGTGGGTGATGTTGCGCGCCGAAGGGGTGTTTTGCGCGTGACACCTGTCGCCCATCAAAGGAGCGTTGCGTGCGCCCACCCAGGGTCGGGCGCGGCCCTTCGCTCTGATGTGTCTGTTGGAGGATCATTTGAGGGCCTCCAATTTGGCGGGGTCGAAGTTGTACCTAAGTTCTGCTGTCGCGCCGTTTACACCATTTTCTGATTTGTGAGCGCGCAGTTCGATACCGATCGAGGCTGCCTTACTGCGTAGGCTATCTGCGTCGTCCCATGACTTTTCCCTACGAAGGGTCAACCAAAAACGCGCAATATTCATGCATTCATCAATTACTTCTTTTTGAAAGCTTCCCCACCCCATGACGCCTATGGTCGGCTGAAAGTCCACACCTTCCTCTAGTTCGACCCCCGCCTCCATCTCGACCTTGAATGGTTTTGCCCAGTTAGCTTGTTGAAGTGCCGCAAGGTCCCAACCAAGCAGAGCAGCTGACGCTGTAAGCGAGCGAGCATCACCCGTTGCGTACAACTCATGCATTCTTTGAATTGCCATTGCGGTGTTCAGATCATCGGACAGCGCCTCAAGCACTATCTCGTCGACTTCCCCCGAACAATCGAGGTCAGCAGTTTCAATCCATTCTCTCAATGTAATTTCCGCCTCCCGCGCCTTTTCTGCCGTCCAGTCCATCGGCTTGCGGTAATGCGTGCTGAGGAACACGAAGCGGATCACCTCGCCGGGAATGCCCTGATCCAACAGATCCTTCACCGTGAAGAAATTACCCAGGCTCTTGGACATCTTCTTGCCCTCGACCTGAAGCATCTCGTTGTGCATCCAGACCTGCGCGAATTGCCCCTCGGGGTGGGCGCAGCAGCTTTGGGCGATCTCGTTCTCGTGGTGGGGGAACATCAGGTCGTTGCCGCCGCCGTGGATGTCGAAGCTGTTGCCGAGCAACTCGAAGGCCATGGCAGAGCATTCGATGTGCCAGCCGGGGCGGCCCCTGCCCCAAGGGCTGTCCCAGCCCGGTTGCGTCTCATCGGAAGGTTTCCAGAGGACGAAATCCATCGGGTCTTCCTTGAAAGGGGCGACCTCGACCCGGGCGCCGGCGATCATGTCGTCGACCGAGCGGCCGGAGAGTCTGCCGTAGTCGGCGTATTTGCGGACGCGAAAGAGGACATGGCCTTCCCTCTCGTAGGCATACTCATCCGCGATCAGTTTCTCGATCATCGCCACCATCTGCGGTATGTATTGCGTGGCGCGCGGCATCTCGTTGGGTTCAAGCGCGCCGAGGCTGCCCATGTCGTCCAGGAACCACTGGGTGGTTTCGGCGGTGATGTCCGAGATATCGCGCCCGGTCTCGGCGGCGCGGGTGTTGATCTTGTCATCGACGTCGGTGAAGTTGCGGACGTAGGTGACGTGATCCTCGCCATACACGTGCCGCAACAGCCGGTAGAGCACGTCGAACACCACCACGGGCCGCGCGTTGCCCAGGTGGGCGCGGTCATAGACGGTGGGGCCGCAGACATACATGCGCACATCGTCCTTGTTCAGAGGCTCGAACACCTCTTTCTTCCGGGTGCGGGTGTTGTGGAGTTTTAGTGTTGTCATGGCGTCCTCGCGCGCGTGGTCCCGCGGCGGGCTTAGCAACTAACATTCAAGGATGGAATAGAAGACCGGCCCGCCTGACGATGTCAGCGGGTAATGCAGCAAATGGTGATGGGTGCAACGGTCATGGGGGCGACCATAGAAGGCCGCCCCCGCCCGGTCAAGCGCATCCCGCGGAGGGCGCCCGCCGGGGGACCTCCGGCGCCGGGGAGAGCTGCGCGCGGATGGTCAGGGCAATGCCGATGGCGACCACCGCCGCCCCGGCCCAGGTGAGCGGGGCATAGACCTCGCCCAGCAGCACCGTGCCGGCGGCCAGCCCCACGGCGGCGGCGACATAGCCGATCTGGCTGAGCAGCACCGGGCCGCCCGCGCGTTGCAGGGCGAAATAGGCCGGGAAGGTCAGGCCCGCGACCAGCATCTGGGGCAGGACGAGATGCGGCACGGCATGCAGACGCTCGAGCGGCACGTCGCCGGTCAGGGCGAGTTGCAGCAGGCCCAGCGCCAGGAGCGCGAAGATATGGCTCCACGCCGCGAGGGCGGCGGGGTGTGCGCCCTCGGGCCAGTCGAGCGTGCGATAGACATTGCCGATGGCCAGGATCGCCGGAAGCGCGAAGCCCAGGACCGCCCAGCCCAGGCCCCCTGCCCCGTCCGTCCCAATCGCCCCGCCCCGCGTCAGCGCCACCAGCGCCGCTCCGGCAAGGCCCAGACCGATGCCGATGATCCCCAGCCGGGGCGGCGTGGCAAGGCCTGCCAGCGCCGTCACCGCCAGCGTCGCCACCGGCGAGAGGGCGAACATCAGCCCGGCATAGCCCGCGCCGACATGCGGGATCACCCAAAACAGAAGCGCGTTGACCGCGGCAAAGCTGAGCGTGCCGGATATGGCTGCATAGCGCAGCATCCGCCCCCGGGGCAGCGCGAAGCGCCGCTGGACCACCAGCACCGGCACCAGAACGCCGGCGGCCCCGGCGGAAATCACCATGGCCCAGACCAGCGGCGGCACCCCTGCACCGGACGCCAGCTTGCCCAGCGGCAGGCCGGCGCCCAGCAGCGCCCCGGTATAGAGCAAAAGGCCGATGGCGCGGGGGGTGTGGGCGCTGTCAGTCATAGGTCACCACCTCGAATTCGATCCCGTCGGGGCCGTCGAAATAGAAGCGCCGCCCCGGTTCGTAATCGGCGTGGTTGTGGGGCGTGTAGCCGGCGGCCTTGACCTTCGCCTCGGTTCCCCCGAGGTCGTCCACCGTGACGCCCACATGGTTCAGGCCGCCGATCCGTCCATAGGTCTCGCCCGTCGGCTGAAGGTCCTTGTCGGGCGCGTAGAGCGCGAGGTAGCTGTCGTCGTCGCCGACATGAACGGTAAAGCCGTTGTCCTTGGCCGCCCCCTGCCAGCGGACGTGCCAGCCGAAGAGATCGCACAGGATCGCGGCGCTGGCCCCGGGATCGGGGACGGTGATGTTGACATGTTCGAGTTTCATGGGGCGCTCCTTTGCAAGCTTGATTCCGTTGTGAAATCAACGTAATCCTTCAAGTTAACTTGAAGCCAAGAGGGAAAATTCTCATGCCCGTCAGACCCTTGCCGGATCGCGGCCTGACGATCGGCTATGTTGCCGAGCGCACCGGCCTCGCGCCGTCGGCCATACGGTACTACGAGGACGAGGGGCTGGTGCGCCCGGATCGCAACGACGCCGGGCACCGGCGCTATGCACGGTCGGACATCAGGCGGCTGAGCTTTGTGATGATCTCGCAAGGGCTGGGTTTCAGCCTGCCCGAGATCCGCGCGGCGCTGGCCGAGCTGCCCGAGCGCCGCACGCCGGGCAAGGCGGACTGGGCGCGGATCTCGCGCCGGTTCGGGGCGGTGCTGGACGAGCGGATCGCGCAGATGCAGGCGCTCAGGGCGCGGCTGGACGGGTGCATCGGCTGCGGCTGCCTGTCGCTGAAGACCTGCGCGCTTTACAATCCCAAGGACAAGGCGAGGGTGCGCGGGCCGGGGCCGCGCTATGTGATGGGGGACCGCTCGGACGAGATTTGAGAGGGCTGGCCACCTGCTTGACTTCGCGAAGGGTGCCGGGCCATGTGGCGGCGACGGAGCGAAGGAGGCTGGCATGGCATTGTCGAAGCGGATCACGGGGCTGACGGGCGGCGGATCGGACGGCTGGGACGTCTATTACAAGGCCAAGGACATGATGGACGCGGGCGAGGATGTCGCCATGCTGACCATCGGCGAGCACGATATCGGCACCGATGACAGCATCCTGGACGCGATGCATGCCGCCACCAAGGCGGGGCATGTGGGCTATTCGATGTTCAACGGCAACCTGAACCTGCGCGAGACGGTGGCCCGGCGGGTGACCGCGCGGACGGGTGTGGCGACCACGCCGGACAACGTCTTGGTCGTGCCGGGCGGCCAGGCGGGGCTCTTCGCGGCGCATCACGCGGCCTGTGACGAGGGTGACCGGGCGCTTTACATCGATCCGTTCTATGCCACCTACCCCGGCACGATCCGGGCGGTGGGCGCGAAGGATGTGGCGGTGGCCGCGCGGCCC